>NZ_JBEBOW010000166.1:0-6391 GCF_040396215.1 Diaphorobacter ruginosibacter
CCATCCGGATCCTGCCAAGACCACATGGAAAACAAGATGAACGCGCTCACCCAGGCGCTCGGTAACGCCGACGCCTCCCTGATGGTCGAACTCGAATCGCTCTACAAGGACCTTCACCAGCACCCCGAACTGTCCATGCAGGAGGTGCGCACGGCGAAGATCGTCGCCGACACCATGGAAGGCCTGGGCTACGAGGTGACGCGCAACGTCGGCGTCACCGGCGTGGTCTGCCTGATGAAGAACGGCAGCGGCCCCACCGTGATGCTGCGCGCCGACATGGATGCGCTTCCCATGGCGGAGAACACCGGCCTGCCCTATGCCAGCACCGTGACCGCGCGCGGTGCGGATGGCGCCGAAGTCGGCGTCGCCCACGCATGCGGCCATGACATGCACGTGACCTGGATGATCGGCGCGGCGCGCATCCTGGCCGGCAACCGCGCGGCCTGGCAAGGCACGCTGATGATCGTGTTCCAGCCGGGCGAGGAAACCGCCGAGGGCGCGGCCGCCATGGTCAAGGACTGGGGCGAGGGGCGCTTTCCCACGCCCGACATCATCCTCGGCCAGCACGTGATGGTCGGCGCGGCCGACACCGTGATGTACCGCCCCGGCGTCACGCTGTCGGCGGGAGACAGCCTGAAGATCAGGCTGTTCGGGCGAGGCTCGCATGGCTCGCAGCCGCAGACATCCATCGACCCGGTGATCATGGCCGCATCGGCCACGCTGCGCCTGCAGACCATCGTCTCGCGGGAGATAGCGCCGTCCGAGCCGGCGGTGCTCACCATCGGGTCGCTACAGGCCGGCACCAAGGAAAACATCATTCCCGACGACGCCACCATCAAGCTGAACGTGCGCACCTTCAGCGAGGACACGCGCGAGTACATGCTCAAGTCGATCCGCCGCATCTGCTGCGCCGAGTGCGATGCCTCCGGCGCCGAACGGCCGCCCGAGTTCACCACCATCAACCGCTATCCGCTGACCGAGAACGATCTGGCCGCCACGCAAAAAGTGGCCGGTGCGTTCCACCTTCAATTCGGCGAAAGGTCCCTGCTGGCCGCCCACCCGGCATCGGCGAGCGAGGACTTCAGCATCTTCGGGCGCAGTTGGGGCGTGCCTTACGTGTTCTGGTTCGTCGGCGGCACCGACCCCGATGTGTATGCGAAGGCCCTGCAGGAGAAGACGGTGAACCGGATCCCGAGCAACCATTCGCCCCAGTTCGCCCCCCGGATCCACCCGACGCTGGAGACCGGCCTGCAGGCGATGCTGGCCGCCGCCGGCGCATGGCTTTGCCCTGGCGCATGAACGTCCACGAACTGGCTCTGGCGGGCCTGAACGATCACCGCCTGTTCACCTTTCTCGATCTGGCCGGCACCTTCGCTTTCGCCATCAGCGGCGCGGTCGCCGCAAGAGACCGCGGACTGGACTGGTTCGGCGTCATGGTGGTTGCCTTCACGGTTGCCTGTGGCGGCGGCGTGGTGCGCGATCTGTGCATCGGCGCCGTACCGCCGGCCGGGCTGGCCGACTGGAGGTATCTCACAGTAGCCATGGTTGCAGCCTGGATGACGATCGCCGCAAGCCCGCTGGTCGCCCGCCTTGCGCATCCGGTGACGCTGTTCGACTCCCTGGGCCTGGGGATGTTCGCGGTCACCGGAGCGCAGAAGGCCATGATCTACGGCCATAACGCGGAAGTGGCGGTCCTGCTGGGCGTGGTCACCGCCGTGGGCGGCGGCGTGGCGCGCGACGTGCTGCTCAACCGCGTGCCTGTGATTCTGCGGCGCGAGATCTACGCATCGGCCGCGCTGGTCGCCGCCCTCATCGAGGTGGCCGGCGAACGCCTGGGATGGCTGTCGAGCGGCCGCACCTGGATCGCCCTGGCGACGTGCTTCGTATTGCGTTATCTGTCGCTGCGCTACCGATGGCACCTGCCGCGCTCGCCCGGACGCCATCGCCGCCACGAAGACTGAAAATGGCGCCTGCCGTCCTGCAACACCCCGATCGCCGGAGCACGTTGTTGCAGACAAGCCGCCGCCCGATCAGGCATGATGATTGCATCGAGCCGGTGGTCCACTTGTTCGATTCCACAGAGGGTCCGAAGAAATGCGTCACTCCGGCAACATCGAATCCACCCCAGACACCCAAGGCGCCGGCAAGACGCGGCAGGCGCGACCACCCATTCCGGTCAATCTCGCGCTGCAGGGCGGCGGCTCGCATGGCGCGTTCACCTGGGGCGTGCTGGATCGTCTGCTGGACGAGCGCAGCCTGTGGCTGGACGGCATCTCCGGCACTTCGGCCGGAGCCATGAACGCGGCGGTCATGCTCAGCGGCCTGGAACGCGGCGGCCGCGCCGATGCGAAGGCTTCGCTGGAATCCTTCTGGCGCGCGGTTGCGCAAGCGGCCAGGCTGAGCCCTCTGCAGCGAGGCCCCCTGGACGTCATGCTGGGGCGCTGGTGCCTGGACAGCTCCCCCGCCTATCTGATGTTCGATCTGGCGGCGCGCCTGTGGTCGCCGTACTCCCTCAATCCACACGGCCGCAATCCGCTGACGGACCTGCTCTCGTCGCATGTCGAGTTCGAGCGCCTGGCGGTGTCCCCCATCAAGCTGTTCGTGACCGCGACCCAGGTGCGCACCGGACGGGGACGGGTCTTCTCGAACGCGGAACTCAGCCCCGAGGTATTGCTGGCATCCGCCTGCCTGCCCACCGTCTTTCATGCCGTCGAGATCGACGCAGAGGAATACTGGGACGGCGGATTCGCGGGCAACCCGACCATCACGCCGCTGGTCAGGCACTGCCAGTCCCAGGACACGATCCTGGTGCAGATTAACCCCATCGAGCGCGACCAACCCGCGCGCAACGCCCAGGCCATACACAACCGCATCAATGAGATTTCATTCAACGCGCCCCTGCTCAAGGAGCTGCGGATGATGGCGCTGCTGCGCCAGGTGGCCGACCCCGGCCATAGCGAGGGGCGGCAATGGGCGCAAATGCGCATCCACCGCATAGGCACCGACATCATCGAGAATCTGAGCGCATCATCCAAGATGCTGGCGGAATGGAGTTTCCTGTGCATGCTGCGCGACAAGGGCCGCGATGCCGCGGACGCCTTCCTGGCAGCGCACGCGGCCGACCTCGGGCAGCGCTCGACCCTCGATCTCGATGTTCTTCTGCAAGGAGTCTGAGAATGAGCTTCGTCGGAATTCTCGCCGGACTGGGAGTGCTCATCTGGCTGTCCTACAGAGGCTGGAGCGTGCTGCTGCTCGCGCCCGCCGCCGCCTTGATCGCGGCGGCATTTTCAGGCGAGCCGCTGCTGGCCCACTGGACCGTGACCTTCATGCGTGCGGCGGCCGGCTTCGTGGCCCAGTACTTCCCGCTTTTCCTGCTTGGCGCCATCTTCGGCAAGCTGATGGATGACAGCGGAGCCGTGCTGGCCATCGCGCAGGGCATGACCCGCTGGCTCGGCCCCCGGCGCGCGCTGCTGGCCATCGTGCTGGCCGGAGCCTTGCTGACCTATGGCGGGGTCAGCCTGTTCGTGGCGTTCTTCGTGCTCGCGCCCATGGGACACGCGCTGTTCCGCGCGGCCAACCTGCCCGCGCGCCTGATGCCCGCCGCCATTGCGCTGGGCACATCCACCTTCACGATGTCGGCGCTGCCCGGATCGCCCTCCATACAGAACGCCATCCCCATGCCGTTCTTTGGGACGACGGCGTTCGCCGCGCCCGGGCTGGGAGCCATCGCGGCAGCCGTGATGGCGGGTTTCGGCCTGTGGTGGCTGTCCCGCTGCGAGGCGCGGGCGCGCCAGCGATCCGAAGGATATACGCCCGCGCAGCGAACTCCCGCCGACGCGCAGGACCCGCTGCTGCGCGAGCGCGGCAGCACCGCCACCCATTTCGACCCGATCGAGATGGCGCATGGCACGCGGCACCCGGAAAGCGCGGCGGGCACAGGAAGGCCCGGCACGCTCGGCTCGCTGGTCCCGCTGGCGGTCGTCATCGCCGTGAACCTGACGGTCGGGCTCTGGCTTCTGCCCCGGGCCGATCTGTCTTACCTGGATACGCCCCGCTTCGGTGAACTCGGGGCCGGCCAGGTCGCGGGCCTGTGGGCTGTGCTGTCGGGCCTGGCGGCCGGGCTGGTGACGCTGCTGCTGCTGCACCGCGGCCGCCTGAGCGACTTGCGCGGCAGCGTGGATGCCGGCGCCAATGCCGCGGTCCTGCCGGTGATGTCGGTCGCCAGCCTCGTGGGATTCGGCGCGGTGGTCGCCGACCTGCCGGCCTTCTCCGTCGTGCGGGAATGGGTGATGAACATCGACGCCGGTCCCCTGGTATCGCTGGCCCTTTCCACCAACCTGCTGGCGGCGCTGACCGGATCCGCTTCGGGCGGTCTCACGATCGCGCTCGAAACACTGGGCCCCGCGTTCATGGAGATCGCGCGGCAAGTCCACCTCGATCCCTCGCTGATGCACCGCCTGGCCGTGATCGGCGCGGGCACCCTCGACAGTTTGCCGCACAACGGCGCGGTCGTGTCGCTGCTCGCCGTATGCGGCTGCACCCACCGCGAGAGCTACCGGGACATCGCCATGGTGTCGATCGTGAGCGCCCTGCTCGCCCTGTGCGCGGTACTGGTGCTGGGCACGTGGTTCGGCAGCTTCTGAAGAGTCCTCGGCCATGCCTCCTGCCTCCAGCCTCAGCCCCATCGAGATCAGCGGCCTGCTGGTCGGTGGCCTGGCCCTGTTTCTTTTCGGGCTGGAGCTCATCACGGAGGCGCTCAAGGCGATAGCCGGATCCCGCCTGCAATCCTTGCTGGGCGCGCTCACGATGAACCGGTTGCGCGGCGTGCTCGCCGGGGCGGGAATCACTGCATTGCTCAACTCCTCCACGATCACCACCGTGCTGCTGGTGGGGTTCGTATCCGCGGGGCTGATGACGCTTCAGCAGGCCATCCCGCTCATCATGGGAGCCAACATCGGGTCGACGCTCACGGCGCAGATCATTGCCTTCGACATATCGGCCATCGCGCCGTTTCTGCTGGCCGGCGGTTTCCTGATGCATGGCTTTGCCACCCACAGGACGCTGCGCAAGCTGGGCGGGGTGCTGATGGGACTGGGCCTGCTGTTCCTGGGCCTCGAATTCATGGGGAACGCCACTCGCCCCCTGCGCCAATACGAGCCATTCATCGCCGCCATGCAGGACATGCGCAATCCGTGGATCGGCATTGCGGCCGGAGCCATCTTTACCGCGATCGTGCAAAGCTCAGCGGCCACGCTGGCCATCGTCATCACGCTGGGAAGCCAGGGGCTGATGCCCCTGGAATCCGGCATCGCCCTGATCCTGGGAGCCAATGTCGGCACCTGCGGAACCGCGCTTCTGGCGTCGATCGGCAAGTCCTCCGAAGCCGTGCAGGTCGGCATCGTCCACCTGATCTTCAATTTGCTCGGCGTGCTCTGCCTGGTTTTTTTCATCCCGCAGTTCGCCGATCTGATTCGCCATATTTCACCATCATCCCCCGAGCTGCACGGAACCGCACGCCTTGCCGCCGAAATGCCGCGCCAGGCGGCCAATGCCCACACGGTGTTCAGCGTGCTCAACACCGCCATACTGATCTGGTTCACCGGCCCCATAGGCAAGCTCGCGCAGTGGCTGGCTCCAAACACATCCAAGGACCGCAAGCTGCCGGGCGAAGCACGTTATCTCGACAGGACTCTGGTGGATACGCCCGCGCTTGCCATCGCCCGCGCGCAGCTTGAGTTGTCCGCGCTGAGCGAACAGGTGCTGGAGCTGACCAGGCGCAGCACGGCGCTGGCCGCTGAAAGCGGCGTCGGAGCCTCGGCCACGCTGGCCGATGACGACAAGGCCGCCGACGCGCGGGGCATGGACATACTGACCTATGTGGGAAGCCTCTCCGAAGCCGTCCACACGGAAGACGAAGGCCGGCAACTGGTCAGCCTCGCGCGGATCAGCACCTACCTGGACTCCATCCGGGAGATCGCCTCCGTCAACATGTTCGCACTGAGCCAGCGCCGCGCCGCCAATGGCGCGAACGCAAGCCAGTTGCGTGGCATCGGGACATCGGAATTCGCCAGTGCCGTGCTGATGAATTTCGCGCTCGCCATCCAGAACATCGCGCATCCCGATGCGGACTCCATACTCGAGGTGGTCAACGCCAAGGCGGGAATCGAAGCCCAGGCCGAAGCGGCGCGGCAGCACACCATGTCCATCCTGCAACTGCGCAACCAGGCGGATGTCGCCGGTTACCGCCTGGCAGGCGACATGATCGAGCGTCTCAACGAGATTGCCAGGCTGTCCCGTGCCATCGCCAAGGCCTGCAGGCCGCTGAACGACGTACAGACACCCGATTCTTTGGAAGACTGACTTCCCAGCGGCCATCACTCCATGGCTTAGA
>NZ_JBEBOW010000167.1:0-6364 GCF_040396215.1 Diaphorobacter ruginosibacter
CTGAGGAGGGGGTCCTTCAGGTCGAGGCGGGGGCCGCCCGGGGTGCCGGATGTGCCGCCGGAAGTGTCGCCGGTGGTGCCCGCTCCCCCCGGGGCGAGCGCGTCGCCGGCTCCGCTGGCGCGCTCGCCCGCATCGGCGCCCGCGCCGCTGGTGTCCGTGGCGGCTGCCGTGGGGCCGGTGGGCGCGTCGGGGCCATCAAGCTCCAGGGTCTGCCCGGTGGCGTTGGCTGCGCCCGCGCCGCCGGCGTCCTCCACGGCGCCGGTGTCGATGTTCTTGCCGCGCGCGTCCTGCACGAGGGGCAGGCCGGTGTCCGGGTCGATGGCGGGCTTGATGGTGAGATCGCCGCCGTTGATGATGAGCCCGTCGCCGACGATGGTTCCGGTCTGCGGCCCCACCAGCTCGAGGGTGGCGACTCCGGGGCCGGTGATCATGCGCGCTTCGCTGACGGACTGCACGTCCACCTGGACGGTGTTGCCGCCCGCGTCCTTGCCCTGGTAGGTGACGGTCTGCGCCACGCTTTGCTGCAGCGCTGTTGCATTGCTGTGCGCGCCAATGCGCGCATCGGAGGCGCTGTTGAGCAGCGTGCCCTGGTATGCGCCCTCCACGTAGAACTGCGCGCGCTGGGCCACGTCGGTGTAGCCGACGACGCTCACGTCCGTGAGGTCGTGGGGATAGCCCAGGACGTTGTAGGCGCCAGCGGCCACCACGGAGCCCGGCGAGCCTTCGTGGTAGGCGGCGCCGGAAGACAGGTTGTCCACGTCGCCGGTGGCGTTGCCCGCGATGGCGACGCTGCCGTAGTTGGTGAGCTTGCCGCTCCAGGTCACGTCGGAGGCGGCAACGCTCCAGCTTTGGTTGGCGGCCACCGAGACGCTGCCCACGTCGAGGTCGAGCCTTCCCAGCGCGACGAGGGCGTTGGAGCCCGCCGCATAGTCGCCCTCCATCGTGAGCGATGCGTCGCCCAGGCTGCCGACGGTGCCCGCCGCGTTGCCGAAGCTGCCTGCCTGGATGTCCAGCGTTTCGCCCGCGATCACGATGCCGTTGCCGGTGTTGTTGAAGGCGCCGCTGGTGTGGATGCCGATGGCGGCGGGCGGCGCGTCCTGCCCGTACACCACGCCCGCGTTGTCGAACGACGCGCCTTCGATCAGGATGTCCTGGCCGAGCAGTTGGCCGTCCTGGCCGTTGGCGATCGCGCCGCTGGCCTGCAGGCGCAGGCCGCTCGCGGCGGCGGCGCTGCCGTGGTTGACGATGGAGCCCGCTGTGACGTCGATGCTCTTGCCGGTGAGCGAGCCCCGGACATCTTCGCTGGCGGCCGCGTTGGTGAATGCGCCGGTCGTCGTGATCCGCAGAGCGCCGCCCGATTGCATCTGGCCGGTGTTCTCCAGCGCCGCGCCGGTGATGGTGAGGTCGCCCGCGCTGGTGATGATGCCGGTGTGCGGGCCGGAGTCCTTGCCGCTGGCGGTGTAGGGGTCGTTGACGCTGCGGGTGTTGACCAGCTCGCCATCGATCGTGATGGCGGCGGCGCTGATCACGCCTTCGTTGGCGGCGCTGTCCACGTTGACGTGGAGGCTGCCTCCCGCATGGATGACGCCGGGGTTCTGCGAGTACAGGTAGGTGTCCGGCGTGGTGCAGCCCAGCGGGTCGGGGCAGGTGCTGCTTTCCTGCAGCATGTTGTGCAGCGTGCCGCCGGTGATGCTCATGTCGCCGGAGGACTGCACCTGCCCGGAGTTGGCGAGCCCGCCGCCCAGGACCATGCCGCCCGCCGCGATGGCTGCGCTGTTGGTGACTCCCCCGCTCACGGCGAGGCTGCCCGAGGCGCTGACAGCGCCCGAGTTGGCGAGGCCGCCGGAGATGTCGATGGTGTTCGCGGCCAGCTCGCCCGCGTTGGACGTGGCGCCGAGCACGGCGCTTTGCGCGCCCACGCTGCCGCTGTTGTCAAGCGCCGCCATCTGGATCGCAGCGGCGGCGATATCGCCTGTATTGGTGGTGCTGCCGCTCACCGTCAGCCCCTGCTGCACATAGACCTGGCCTTGATTGGCGAGGCTGGCGGCGAGGCTCGCATCGCTGGCGGCGAGGATGCCCGCGTTGGCCAGCGCCCCGCCGCTGTAGGCGAGCGCGCCGCCCGCCTGGATCGCGCCCGCGTTGCCCAGGCCGCCCGCCGCGGCGAGGTTCATGTCGCCCGCGGCGCTCCAGGCGCCTTCCTGGCCGATCCGCGTCTTGCCGGTGGATTGGACCGTCAGCTCGCCCGCCGTGACGATGCCGCCCGCGTTCTGCAGGTTGCTGTCGATGTTGCGCGCCTTGATCGAGATGTCTTCCCGGGACTGGATGACGCCTTCGTTGAGCAGGTCGCCCGCCGTGTCGATCTGCACGGCCTGCCCGAAGGTCATCACGCCCTGGTTGTGGATCTTGCCGGTGCCGGCCTGCAGATCCGCCTGCCCGATGAAGAGGCTGTCGCCGCCGAATACCAGGTCTTGATGGGCATGGCCGCTGAAGCCGCCGCCGACCTGCAGCGCGCCGCCGAACGCCACGCTGCCCGCGCTGCTGCTGGCCGCGAGGCCGCCTTGCACGATGGTTGCGCCCGCCAGCGACACGTCGCCGCGCGCGGCAAGCGCCGCATCGCCCTGCGAGAAGAGGTCTGCGGCGATGCGGATATCTCCATCCGAGCTGGCGATCTGGCCCGAGCCGAACTGCGCGTCGCCGCCGATCCGCACGCCCTGGGCTCCTGCGATCCTGGCAAGGCCCGGCGTGGCGAGGCCGCCGCCGATATCGACGCTGCCTTGCGCGCTGGCGATATCGATGCCGCCATCGGCGACGACCATGTCCGCCACGCTCAGTGCCTTGCCGGCGCTGGCGTTCAACTGGCCCTGCGCCTGCAGCGCGCCGCCGTAGCTCTGCACGCCCGCGCTTTGCAGGCGGACGTCCGCGCCGGCCGAGACATCGCCCGCGCTGATGATGTCGCGCCCGGAGGCGGCCTCCAGCCCATTGCCCGCGGCCAGCGTGTTCACCAGGATGTCGCGCCCGGCCTGCACGCTGGCGCGGCCCTGCACGTACATGTCGCCGCTGACGACGTGGTCGCTGCCCGCCGCCGCCTGGTAGTCGCCGCCCGTTTGCAGGCTGCCAAGCAGGATGCCGTCCGCCGCGGCAAGCGTTGCCTTGTCGCCATTGGCGGCTGCCGCAATGATGCCGCCCGCCGTGATGCCCGCGCCGGAGGCCATGGAGAGCGCGCCGGTCGTTGCGACCCGCCCGCCCACGTTCGTGCCGCCGCTGGCGGAGGCGGTGTCGATCGAGGACGCAACGATGTCGTCCTGCACCTGGATGCCGCCCGCCGCCTGCAGGCGGGCGCTGCCGAGCGCCTCGGCGCCGGTGATGTCGATGTCCTGCCCCGCAACGCCCAGGCTGCCGCCCGCGGCCAGTTGCCCGGCCTGCACCGCGCCCTGCGCCCGCAGGCCGAGGTCGTGCTGCGCCGCCACGTCGCCTTGCACCGTCAGCCTGCCGCCGCTTTGCATGTCGATGCCGGATGCGGACTGCACGGCGCCCCGCACCATCACGTCGCCATCGGAGCGGGCCGTGAGCTCGCCCATGGCGACCAGGGCGGCGGCGCTGTCGATGCCGCCAGCGCCTGCCGTGAGGGAGGCCTCGCCCCCGGATTGCAGGCCGTGGGCCAGGCCGATGCGCTGCGCCTGCACGGCCACGCCGCTCGCGCCATAAAGTTCGCCGCCGATGGATACCGCGCCCGCCGTGCTCGCAAGGCTCGCCTTGTCGCCGGAGGCCACGGCATCGGCGATCAGAACGTCGCCCCGGGCCTGCGCGGTGATGGAGCCGCCCGCCAGCAGCGCATCCGCCGTGATGCCCGCGTTCGCGCTGCCCACGGACAGATCGCCCCCGGCCTGCAGCGTGCCCGAGACGGCAACGCCCTGCGCGCCCAAGACGCCGAGATCACGGCCGGCGGCGGCCTGTGCGAGCAGCACGTCCGATTGCGTGGATTCGATGGCCGCGTTGCCGCCCGCGCTCAGATCGCCCCAGACGCTGACGCGGCCGGCCGCCCGGATGTCCAGATCCTGTCCGGCGGCGACGAGCGCGGCGTCCACGTGGCCGGAGGCCGATCCCAGGGCCACGCTACCGAGCGCCTGCACGTCGCGCGCATCCACGCTGCCCTGCGCCTGCATGGACACGGAGGCGTTGGAGAGCACGTTCTGCGCGGCAATGCCGCCCTGCCCGGCCTGCAGCGCCACGTTGCCGCCCGCGAGCAACTCGCCCGGCAGCTCCAGCGTATCCTGCGCCTTCATCGTCACCGCGCCGTTGGCCAGCACGGAGCCGGACACCCGCACGTTCCCGCCCGTGACCGAGATGTTGTTGCCCGCCGTGACCGGCCCGGCGATGCCGGCATTGCCGCCCGCGTTCACGCTGACGTCGCGGCCCGCGAGGACCGAGTCCGCGAGCAGGGCGTTGCCGCCCGCCGTCAGGGCCACGCTGCCCGCGGCACGAATGGGGCCGGCCACGCCGATGTCCCCGCCCGCATTGACGCCGAGGTTGCCGCCGGTCGTGATGGAGCCATCGAACTGCGCATGGCCCGCCGCGCTCAGCCCGAACGAGCCGCCCACGTTGACGTTGCCCGCGGTCCTGAAGTCCTGGCGGACATTCAGGTTCATGTCGCCGCTGGTGTCGAGGTTGCCGCCCGCGTCGCCAAGCTGCAGGCTGCCCGCGTCGATCCGCGTGTGCGCCGCATCGAGATCGCCCGCGATGGAGACCTGCCCGCCCGAGATGCCGAGCTCCCGGCCCACGAGGGTCGTGCCGCCGACGCTGACCGAATCGCCGCCATTGAGCGCCAGGCTGTCGCCAACGACCAGGCGGGCGGAGGTGGCGACCTGCGAGGCGCAGACGTCGGCGCTGCCGTTGACCTGCAGGTTTCCCGCCAGGCTTGCGCTACGGCCCGCGCGCAGCCAGAGGTCCTCGCCCACGATGGCCGAGCCGGCGACGACGGCTGAATCGCTGGCGCTGATGGCGAGGTTCTTGCCGCTGGCGAAGCTGCCCCGCATCGCCACGTCCCGCGCCGCCAGGGTGGCCGAGCCCGCCGCCTGCGTGGTGCCGCGCGAGCCCAGTTCGATGGCCTTGCCGGCCTTCATCTCCAGGTTGCCGGCGGTGAGCAGCGCGGCATTCGAGGTGATCGCGCCGCGCTGGCTGTCCAGCGCGATGTCGCCCTGCGCGCTGACCGCGCCCTCGAGCACGACGCCGTCCTTGCCGCTCATCTGGATCTTCTCGTTGGCGGCCACGGTCCCGCCCGTGGTGATGGTGCCGTCCGCGCTGATGCGGATGTCGCGCGACGCGGCCACGTCGCCGGTGACGATGCGGCCCGCGCTGTGGATGTCCACATCCTGCTGGTAGGCGAGCACCGGGCCTTGCAGATTGACGCCCATGCCGGCGTCGGTCGAGACGACGGTGATCCGCCCGGCCGTCATGGCGCCGAGCGCGGTCGCGTCGATGGCCCATCCGGACACCGGCGCAGAGCCGGAGGCCGCGCCCGCGCCCAGGGAGGCCGCGCCCGCGCTCAGGTTGATGCTGGAGACGCCCTGGTTGAGATAGTGCGCGCGCAGCGGCCCGTCGATGTAGAGCTGCCCGCCGATCAGATCGAGCTGCCCGACGGTGCCTTCAACGCCGTTGCCTTCGATGGAGATCGTGCCGCCGCTGACGTTGAAGCCGACCCCGGAGGCCAGATCGAACGGGCTGGCCGCGCCGTTGACGTCCTGCAGCGTGATGGCCCCCGTGCTGAACGACAGGCGCGGCGTGTTGACCACGCCGCAGCCGTTGCAGGTGATGCCGTTGGGGTTGGCGATGATCACCGAAGCGGGCGCGCCGAAGACCTCCACCGTGCCATTGATCCGCCCCGCACTGCCGGTGACGGTCACTTCGTTGACGATGGTGTTCGCGCTCTGCCCGCCCGCCAGATTGGGGTTGGCGCCAGCCGCCCCGCCCAGCAGCGGCGTGCCGCCGATCAGGCTGTTGTTGAGCACCACGCCTTCTTCGGGCACGTCAAAACGCTCGTAGCGGTTCAGCGAGAGCCCCGAAGCGTTGGGCGTCGTGATGTTGACGATGGGCGCACTGCCGGGCGTGTTGATGATCCCTGGCTGAAACGCCACGGGCGCGCGCGGGTCGGCAATCGGCCCCCCGCCCACGCCCTGCGCGAGGGCCGCCGCGCCCATGCCGGTCTGGCTCAGCCAGAATAGGCCCAGAATCGCACAGCTGATCCGCCGCCGGGCCTTCAGCGAAAACATTCCATCCGCGCCTCTGCTGGTGAAACTGCCCATGCCGTTGTTGTTGTTCTTCTTCTCCATAACCCGCTCCCTCCGAACTTGCGGGCCCTTGCCTGCCC
>NZ_JBEBOW010000168.1:0-6333 GCF_040396215.1 Diaphorobacter ruginosibacter
GAAAGACATATGGAGTCGGCGTTGCCGATCCTGCATCGTGGGGTACGTGTTTTTTCCCTGGAAAAAACGCCTGGCTAATGGAGCGGACTCGGTGGCTGGCAAATACGACCTTCGGACCGGAGTTAGGTCCTGGAGTCGCCCCACGATGAAACTTCGGAAATTCCTGGCCTGGGGCCCGGGCGGATCACTTGGTGAGGATCAGCTTGCCCAGCTTGGTGGCTTGAAGGCGATACAGAACACCGTTGTGCGCAATCGTCACCACCTTGTGGCCCTGCAGCAGATTGCGGCTGTCGAGCGAGGCCACTTCCGCCACGTTGGCGAATGGATCATGCGACGGGCTGTGGCTGCGCGAAGAACGCTGTGCGCCGAAAAGAGCATTGCCTGCGGGAGCGGTCATTGTTGCGGACATCGGTGTGTACTCCGTATGTGTTCGATGTGTGAATGATAACCGTTCTCATTCATTGGTCAAGGCAAAATGCAAAAAAAATGTGAGATTTCTTTTTTCGCCTGAAAAGGCAGGCTGGCGGGAGTCGGATGGCCTGCGCTGCGCTCACTTTTTTTCATGCGGATGGCTGGGACTTGTCCAGATGCCGGTTCACCTTGTCGAGGTTTTCGACGTGCGAGTCCAGCATGTGGGTCAGGTTGCGGCTCAGCGCGGGGTCTTCCACCATCGCCAGCAGTTCCCGGACCTTGCGGGCGACCCAGCCTTGTCCGCGATTGAGGAACGCCAGGCGCTCGTCCACGTCGGGGACCGCCATCGCCTTCTGGAAGAAGTCGCCCGTGTGCGTGCTGGACTTTCCGCCCATGTCCCGGATGGCGTGCAGCAGCATCGCGCACCACTGCACTTCGTCATGGTGCACGGCCTGAACCAGTTCGCGCGTGGCCGGGTCGTGGGTTTGCGCAAGTGTCTGCACGGTCACGCGCACGCCCGCGCGCTCGGCTTCGAGCAGTTCGTTCAGGCGCGTGATCAGCTCGGCATGGCGTGCGCGCTCGAACTCCGGCGCATAGCAGACTGGCGAACTCAGTTCGACCTCCGCCGGGTGCAGCCTGCGCCATTCGGCCCCTGCCTGCCGCATGATGCTCTCCATGCGCTCGGCGGCGGCGGGTATGGTGTCTATGTGCTCCACCCCGAGGCCCGCATAGAGCGCCATGGCCTCGAAATCGCCGGTCATGGAGCGCAGCGGCGAATCCGTGCTGAACAGGTGGATCGGGCGTCCTTCTTCGTCCCCGATGACTTGCCGGGCCGTCTGGGCGTGGGGATCGCCGCGCTCGCCCTGCGTCACGCTGTTCCTGAGCACGCGCACGGCGGCATGCGGCGGCCAGTTGACGTGGAAATCCTCCGTCAGAACGGTGTCCCGTGCGCGGGCCTGGACGATGCGCTGCTTGTGGTATTCATGCGCGAATGACTCCTTCGTCGCCATGAGCGCGGTGCCGAGCACGGCCGCCTGCGCTCCGTGCGACAGCAGGCGCGCCACGTCCTGGCCGTTGGCGATCCCTCCGGCTGCCGCCACGGGTATATCCACCACGGCGAGCACCTGGGCCAATATCTGTTCCAGGGGCTGCCTTCCGTAGACGTGTCCTCCTGCCTCGACGCCTTGCACGATCAGCGCATGCACTCCTGCTTCCTGCGCTTCGAGGGCCTGGGCGACGCTGCCCACCTGATGCACGACCGTGATGCCCGCTGCGCGCAGCCGGTCGATCACGTCACGCCGCACATCCCAGAACAGCCCGACCACAGGCACTTCGAGGTCGATGCACAGTTGCACCTGCTGCTGGAGCAATTCAGGCGCCGTTCCGGCGGGAATGAGGTTGACGCCGAAGCGCCTGTCTTTTTCCTTGCCGAGCAGCTCCCGGACTTCGCGTACCTGCGCCTCGATGAGCGCAAGCGGCTCGCGCACCATGCCGAGGAATCCGAAGCCGCCCGCATGCGTCACCGCGGCCACCAGTTCCGCGCGCGCCACGCCTCCCATGCCGGCGAGAATCAGGGGAAGCCGGCAGCCCAGCAGATCGCACAGGGGCGTGTGCGGAAGCGGGCAAGAGAATTCGGATACGTCATCGCGTGCGCCGGCGGCCTGGGTCATCGTCTTTTTCCTGGAAATCGTGGATGGGCCGATCATGAACCGCCCGGAGCGAAAATACAAATGCCCGCCGGCGTGCGGAGCAAGTAACCACGGCATCGCTCAAGGTAAGCGGCGCGGCGCAGAATCGAGCTTCCATCATCCGCGGGAGGTGCTGCGCCCATGACTGCGTCCACATCATTCAAGCCTGGCGATCATGTGCGCTGGAATTCCGAGGCGGGGTGGGTCGGCGGAACCATCGTCGCCCGCCACACGCGGGATTTCGCCTTCAAGGGCTATACGCACCACGCATCGCCCGAGCAGCCGCAATACGAAATCAAAAGCGACAAGTCGGACCACATCGCCGCGCACAAGGGCAGCGCGCTGGTGCGCGGCTGAGCGCGCATGTTGGCGCGGCGGGCGCCCGGCCCGGTGTTTCTGACGATAGGGCACTCCAACCGCAGGCTGGAGGATTTCCTGGAATTGCTGAAGGCGTCACGCGTGGAATGTGTGGTCGATGTGCGCAAGATGACGCGCTCGCGCGCCAACCCGCAGTTCAATGAATCGACGCTGCCCGCCGCGCTGGCCGAAGAAGGCATGGGATACGAGCATCTCGCGGCATTGGGCGGCCTGCGCGGCAAAGCAGCAGCAGGCGTGCCGGGCGTCCTCAACGGAAACTGGCGCAATGCCAGTTTTCACCGTTACGCGGATTACGCGCTGAGCGACGCTTTCCGGCAAGGGCTGCGGCAACTGCTGAGCGAGGGACAGAGGCGGCGCTGCGCCATCATGTGCGCGGAGGCGCTCTGGTGGCGATGCCACAGGCGCATCGTGGCAGACTACCTGATCGCCAGCGGCTGCGAGGTGCGGCACATCATGGGCGCGGGTCGCGTCGAGGAGGCCAGGCTGACTGAGGGTGCCGTCGTGCGGGAAGACCTCTCGGTGGTCTATCCCCCGCATGATGCTGGCGGCGGAGAACCACACGATGAAAGCAAGATTGCCTGAAGAAGCGCCGGCCGGCGAGGGCGCGCGACGGATCGACGAACTCGCCGCGGCCATACGCCGGTGCCGGATCTGCGTCGAGCATCCTGACAAGGGACGCGCGCTCGGCCATGAGCCGCGCCCGGTGTTCCAGGTCGCGCGGACGGCGCGCATCTGCATCGCCAGCCAGGCTCCGGGGATACGCGCGCACGAAAGCGGCATTCCGTTTTCCGATCCCTCGGGCGTGCGGCTGCGGCAGTGGCTGGACATTGACGAGCGCACTTTCTACGACGCGAGCCGCATCGCCATCCTGCCGATGGGATTTTGCTTTCCTGGATTCGATGCGCACGGCGGCGATCTGCCGCCGCGCCCCGAATGCGCGCGTACCTGGCAGGACAGTCTGTTGGCCGGACTGCCGGACCTGCGCCTGCTGTTGCTGGTGGGCAGCCATGCCCAGCGCTGGCACCTGCGGCGGCGGCAGGCGCCCGGGGAGTTCTGGCGGCTCGGCGTCAACGAGACGGTCAGGCGCTGGCGTGAGATCGAAGGCAGCGCCACGGCGCCGCGCTGCATCGTCCTGCCCCATCCATCGTGGCGCAACAGCGGCTGGCTCAAGCGCAACGAGTGGTTCGAGGAGCAATTGCTGCCCGAGTTGCGGCGGCAGGTGCATGCGCTGCTTTGATGCAGGGCGTGGGGAAAGGAAAACGCCCGGCGTGATGGCCGGGCGTCGTCTGGGCAAGCAGGGGTCTGGCGAGCCTATTTCACCGGATCGGTCACGAAACCGATCTTCTTGACGCCCGCGCGCTGGGCTGCGGCCATGGCCTGCGCAACGCGTTCGTAGCGCACGTTCTTGTCGCCACGGATGTGCAGATCGGGCTGAGGGTCCTTGGCGGCTTCAGTGGCCAGACGGGGCTCCAGCTCGTCATCGCCGATGTCGAGTTCGTTCCAATGGTATTTGCCGTCCTCGGTGACCGACAGCCGGATGGTTTGCGGCTTGATCACTTCTTCCAGGTTGGAGGCGCGCGGCAGGTCCACCGGTACGGCGTGCTTGATCACCGGAACGGTGATGATGAAGATGATGAGAAGCACCAGCATGACGTCGACCAGCGGCGTCATGTTGATCTCGTTCATCACCTCATCGGAATCGTCCTGTGTACCGAATGCCATGGCTGATTATCCCTTCTTGATGGGCAGCACCTTGCCGGTCTCGCCGTGGGTGGCCACGCGGGCTCCGGTCACGAAGTAGGCATGCAGGTCGTGCGCGAAGCTGTTCAGCCCGTTCAGGATCGACTTGTTGCCGCGCACCAGTGCGTTGTAGCCCAGAACGGCGGGAATGGCGACGGCCAGGCCGAGCGCGGTCATGATCAGCGCCTCGCCGATCGGGCCGGCCACCTTGTCGATGGTGGATTGGCCGGACGTGCCGATCGCCACCAGCGCGTGATAGATGCCCCAGACCGTGCCGAACAGGCCGATGAACGGAGCCGTCGAGCCCACGGAGGCCAGAATCGCCAGCCCCGATTGCAGCCGCGCGGTGAACTCGTCGATGCAGTTGCGCAGGCAGCGCGTGATCCAGTCGCTCACGTCCAGCGAATCGTGCAGATGCGCCTGTGTGTTGCGGTGGTGGGCGGTCGCCTCGCGGCCTTCCAGCGCCAGGATGCGGAAGGGGTTGCTTGGATCGGTGCCCAGCTTGGTCATGCCCGCGGCGAAGTCCTCGCTGTGCCAGAAGTCGCGTGCGACGCGGGCGTTCTTCTTGAAGCGCAGGATGTCCAGCGCCTTGATGATGATGACGATCCAGGATGCGAGCGACATCACCAGCAACAGAATGGCGACGGCGCGGGTGACAAAGTCACCTTGTATCCAGACATTGGCGATGCCAAATTGGGATTCCATGAAAACTCCTGCGAAAAAAATTTATTGTTGGAGAACGAAATTGACGGGTACCAGATATTCCATGGCTTCGGCGACGCCATTGCGTTTGCCTGGCACGAACTTCCAGCGTTTGACGGTCTCGAGCGCGGCTTGATCCAGACGGTCGAATCCGCTGGATTTTGCGATTTCCACGCGTTCGGGCAGGCCTTGCACGCTGATCAGCACGCGCAGCGTTACCTTGCCTTGCTCGCCAAGGCGCCGGCTGACCGGCGGAAAGGCGGGCTTCGGGTTGTTCAGATAAGCCGCATTGCTCGAGGGCAATTCGATCCTGGGCGCTGCCGGAGCGGCGGGCGCCGGGGGGCTCGGCTGAGGAGCCGCAGGTGCGGGCGGCGCTGGAGGCGCGGGTGGCGCCGGGGGCGTCTCCTGCACCTGTCCGGTCGGGGCGTTGGGCGAAGGTGTCGGATCGTTGATCGCCACCGGCATGGGAATGGGTGTCGGCTTGGGCCTGGGCTGTACCGGCTTGGGCTTGGGCGGCGGCGCGGGAGCCGGTTTGGGCGGCGGCGGTGTTGGTGGCGCCGGAGGAACGGGTGCGGGCTCTGGCGCCGGTGGCGTGATGAATTCGCTGATCAGCTGTGCTGGAACGATGACTTCCGGTGGCGTGTGATGGGCCATGCCTGCCTGCACAGCCCACAGGCCGGCGATATGCAGCATCACGACGGAGCCCGCGACCACGGCATTGCGACCAGCGCGAGCGGGGACGTCTAATTGATCGATCTGGGACATAGAAAGGGCCGCGGATGAGCGCTATGTTGAAACCTCAAGCGCCATCGGCAACCGGAAATTCGAATGTGGATTATTTGCGCAGAACCCACCAGACCGAGCCAACGACAAGAATCAAACTACCTGCGAGTGAAGTGATGAATTCCATGCTTGGCTCTCGGTGATGGAGTTGGCAAGCTGGATCGTCTTCGGCGCAGACTCGTTGTGCAGGGCAGCCACGGGACCGCTTGCGCAGCACTGGGATACCACATCACGCGCGCACTGCTCGCAGCGCCCGCACTGGGTGGCGACGCCCAGTTCGAATTGAATTTCGTCGAAGCTCATGCCTGCATGCGCATGGCGTGCGATTTCGCGGTCAGAGACTCGGCGGCATACACAAACGATCATGGTGCAAAGAGGCTTGGCTGGCTGGTTGATGAACTGGTGTGAATTATAAATGCGAATTCATCGCATTTGCAATATTTATCACCTCCATTTTGTGTGTCTATCGATGGGGGCGCCATGAAATGAAAAAGCCGACGGGCCAGTGGCCGGTCGGCTTTTTTTGACTGTTCATGGTGGCTTGCGGCCACGGCCCTGTCGAGAGGGCTGGCACGCTTACTTGACGTGCTTGCCGATCAGGCCTGCCATCTCGAACATCGAGACCTGGGGC
>NZ_JBEBOW010000169.1:0-6230 GCF_040396215.1 Diaphorobacter ruginosibacter
GTGCACGACATCGGCAAGAACATCGTCACCGTGGTGCTGCAGTGCAACAACTTCGAAGTCATCAACATGGGCGTGATGGTGCCGTGCCACGAGATTCTCGCCAAGGCGAAATCGGAGAACGCCGACATCATCGGCCTGTCGGGCCTGATCACGCCCAGCCTCGAGGAGATGCAGTACGTCGCCGGCGAGATGGACAAGGACCAGTATTTCCGCATCAAGAAGATCCCGCTGCTGATCGGCGGCGCGACCTGCTCGCGCGTGCATACGGCGGTGAAGATCGCGCCCAGGTATGAAGGCCCGGTGGTCTACGTGCCCGATGCCTCCCGCAGCGTGAGCGTGGCGCAGAGCCTGCTGGGCGAGCAGCGGGAGACCTATCTCGCCGAAGTCCAGGCGGACTATGACAAGGTGCGCACGCAGCACGCCAACAAGAAGAAAGTGCCGCTGTGGCCGCTGGAGAAGGCGCGCGCCAACGCGACACGCGTGGACTTCGAGAACTTCACCCCCGCCGTGCCGCGCGCGCTCGGGCGCCGCGTGTTCAAGAATTTCGACCTCGCCGAGATCGCCAGATACATCGACTGGGGGCCCTACTTCCAGACCTGGGATCTCGCCGGACCGTTTCCCGCGATCCTGGATGACGAGATCGTCGGCGAGCAGGCGCGCAAGGTGTTCGAGGACGCCAAGGCCATGCTCAAGAAGATCATCGAAGGCCGCTGGCTGCAGGCCAACGGTGTGATGGCGCTTTTCCCGGCCAACCGCGTGGGCGACGACATCGAGTTCTACACGGATGAATCGCGCAGCCAGGTGCTGATGACCTGGTACGGCATGCGCCAGCAAACGGAAAAGCAGGAAATCGAGGGCGTCATGCGCCCGAGCCGCTGCCTCGCCGATTTTGTCGCGACCAAGGAATCCGGCATCAAGGACTACGCGGGTCTGTTCGCGGTGACCGCGGGCATAGGCGCGGAGAAAAAGGACAAGGAGTTCCAGTCCGCGCTCGACGATTACTCGGGCATCATGTTCAAGGCTCTGGCCGACCGTCTGGCGGAAGCGTTCGCCGAATGCCTGCACGAGCGTGTGCGCAAGGACCTGTGGGGCTACGCCGAGGATGAGAACCTGAGCAATGTGGAGCTCATCAAGGAACAATACAAGGGCATCCGGCCCGCGCCCGGCTATCCGGCATGCCCCGACCATACGGCGAAGATCGAACTGTTCAAGGTGCTCGATGCGGCCGAAATCGGCATGGAACTCACCGAAAGCATGGCGATGTTCCCTGCATCCAGCGTGAGCGGTTTCTACATCGGCCACCCGCAGGCCACCTACTTCAACGTCGGCCAGATCGGAGAGGATCAGGTGGAAGACATGGCCGCGCGGCGCGGGATGGATGTCGAGGATCTGCGCAGGCGGCTGGCGCCCAACCTGGGGTGAGTCCCCAGGGCTCCGGGAAAAAGCGAAAGCCCCGCATTGCGGGGCTTTCCATTTGGTGCATCTTTATGCTTGTTAGCGTCCAGAGCACATATCCCAGTGAATATGTAGCGCGAGTCTACATCGACAAATTCAATACTCCAACTTCAAGAAATTGAGCGTTCTCAATATGTATTCAGGTTTGAGATAAATATCAGTGTTAAGAATATCTAACTCCTGGCCTTTTACGCTAAAAACAGCCTGTCAAACAGGAGGGAGCATGCAATATCGACTTGCATTGGATTTGGGTTCGGCGTCGCTTGGCTGGGCCGTTTTCAAGATCAACGACCGTGGGGAACCCACCGCGCTGATAAGAGTCGGGGTAAGGATATTCGGCGACGGGCGTAATCCGAAGGATGGCTCATCGCTCGCGGTGACGCGCCGCGCCGCGCGTGCCATGCGCCGCCGCCGTGACCGCCTGCTCAAGCGCAAGGAGCGCATGTTGCGCAAACTGGTCGAGCATGGATTCTTCCCCGGGGATGCGGCGGCCCGCAAGGCGTATGAGAAGTGCAACCCCTACCAATTGCGCGCCAAGGGCCTGGACCATGCCCTGGCTCCCGCGGAATTCGGGCGCGCGTTATTCCATTTGAATCAGCGCCGAGGCTTTCAGAGCAACCGCAAGACCGACAGGAAGGACAACGATAGCGGGGCGCTCAAGCAGGCGATCGGCACCCTGCGCGCGCAGTTGCAGGACACAGGTTGCAGGACGGTCGGAGAGTGGTACTGGAAGGTGCGGATGCAGGAGCGGCCCGAAGGCGTCAAGGGCCAGGGCGTGCGCGCGCGCTATCGTGAAACGCCCATGAACACCGATGAGGGCAGGAAGCGCATCGACAAACGCTATGACCTGTATGTGGAGCGCGCCATGGTGGCGCAGGAGTTCGATGCCCTATGGGCCGCGCAGGCGGCCTTGGACCCGTCGCGGTTCAATGAGTCCGCGCAAGCGGACCTGCGCGACACCTTGCTGTTCCAACGCCATCTGCGCCCCGTGAAGCCGGGACGCTGCACGCTCATTGCGGAAGAAGAGCGCGCACCGCTCGCACTGCCGGGCACGCAGCGGCTGCGCATCTACCAGGAGGTGAACCATCTGCGCATACTGCATCCCGACCTGCGCGAGGAGGCGTTGACGCTCGCCCAGCGCGACCAGATCGTGATGATGCTCGAATCCAGGCCCAAGGTCGGCTTCGAGCAGATGCGCAAGGCGCTGCATCTGCCGGGGGCCGTGCGGTTCAACCTGGAAGATGCCAGGAGGCAGGAGCTCAAGGGCAACGCGACCACCGCAGCGCTGGGCAAGAAGGATCTGTTCGGCGCGGCGTGGGCCGGATTCGACGCCGCATTGCAGGACGAGATCGTGCTCCAGTTGCTCACGCAGGAAAGCGAAGAGCGCCTGCTCGCCTGGCTGCGCGAACACACCGGTGTGGATGAGGCGCGTGCGGCTGCCATCGCCAATGCAGGCCTGCCCGAAGGCCATGGCAGTCTGAGCCGCAAGGCGCTGGAGCGCATCCTGCCGCAGTTGCGGCGCGATGTGCTTACCTACGACAAGGCGGTCCAGGCCGCAGGCTTTTCGCATCACAGCGATCTGGGTTTTGATTTCGAGTATGGGTCGGACGATGTGGAGCAGATCGGTGAACGCATCATCGCCTCCTCCGGCGAGATCCAGCCGATCCATGCCTTCAGGCAATTGCCATACTATGGCCGCGCGTTGCAGCGCCACGTGGCGTTTGGCAGCGGCAAGCCGGACGATGCCGAGGAAAAGCGCTTTGGCAAGATCGCCAATCCCACGGTACATATCGGATTGAACCAGGTCCGGATTGTCGTCAATACGCTGATCC
Organism: Diaphorobacter ruginosibacter; assembly: GCF_040396215.1. Lineage (GTDB taxonomy): Bacteria > Pseudomonadota > Gammaproteobacteria > Burkholderiales > Burkholderiaceae_C > Diaphorobacter_A > Diaphorobacter_A ruginosibacter_A. The sequence goes on from NZ_JBEBOW010000169.1 coordinate 3,288, forward strand.
GCCGGTACGGCAGGCCCAGCGAGATCGTCGTCGAACTGGCGCGCGACCTGAAGCAAAGCCGCGAGCAAAAGCAGGAAGCCCAGCGCAAGCAGGCGGACAACCACAAGCGCAATGCGCGCATCCGGCAATCCATTGCCCGCACGCTCAGCATCAGCGAAGAGCGCGTGCGTACCGCGGACATCCAGAAGTGGATTCTGTGGGAGGAACTGAGCTTCGACGTGGCCGACAGGCGCTGCCCCTACAGCGGCATGCAGATCAGCGCCGCCATGCTGCTCAGCGACCGTGTGGAGATCGAGCACATCCTGCCGTTCTCGAGAACCCTGGACGACAGCCTGAACAACCGGACGGTTGCGCTGCGCGAGGCCAACCGCATCAAGCGCAATCGCACCCCATGGGAGGCGCGCGAAGATTTTGAAGCACGGGGCTGGAGCTATGCGGACATACAACTGCGAGCGGAGCGCATGCCCAGGAACAAGCGTTATCGGTTTGCGCCCGATGGCCATGAGCGCTGGCTGGGTGAAGACAAGGATTTCCTGGCGCGTGCGCTGAACGACACGCGCTATCTCTCGCGGATCGCCGCCGAGTATTTGCGGCTGGTGGCGCCGGGCAGTGCAACGCGCGTCATTCCCGGCCAGATGACGGCCAGGCTGCGCGCCAAGTTCGGCCTGAACAATGTACTGGGCCTGAATGGCCGGAAGAATCGCAACGACCACCGCCACCACGCGGTGGACGCGTGCGTGATCGGCGTGACCGACCAGGGCTTGCTCCAGCGTTTTGCCCAGGCCAACGCCAATGCCCGGGCGGGCGGCCTGGACCGGCTCGTGGACGACATGCCGATGCCTTGGCCGACCTACCGTGAACACGTGGAGCGCGCCGTGAACAACATCTGGGTGAGCCACAAGCCCGACCATGGCCACGAAGGCGCGATGATGGAGGGGACCAGCTACGGCATTCGCCGCGATGGCACCATCAAGCAGCGCAGGAAGGCCGACGGAAGCGCCGGGCGCGAAATCAGCAATCTCATCCGGATCGCCGAGTCTTCACAGCCACAACGGCATGGAGTGAATGAGCAAGGGGAGCCGCTTCCCTACAAGGGATATGTCGGAGGTAGCAACTACTGCATGGAGATCACCGTGGGCGAGAACGGCAAGTGGGTGGGCAAAGTGATCTCGACGTTTGAAGCGTATGCCATCATCGCGCAACTGCGGCGGCAGGGCTGCTCGCCCGGGCAGGCGCAACACCGGCTTCGACACTTCCGCGCGGGACTGAATGGACAACCGCTCGCGCTTCGATTGATGATTGGCGATTGCGTCCGGCTGGAGCATGAAGGCAGCGAACGCACGTTGCGGGTTGCGAAGATGTCCGCGGCGGGCCAGGTCTTCATGTCCGCGCTCAACGAAGCCAACGTCGATGCCCGCGACCGTTCCGGAGAGCTTCGCTACATCTCCAAGATGGCGGGCTCCCTCCAGAAAGCCAAGGCCCGCCAAGTCACGATCTCCCCCATTGGCGAGCTGCGTGATCCGGGCTCGCGGGAGTGATGCATGGTGGGCCGCATAGTCGAGATCGCGGACGACCGGCGCCATCTGTTCATGAATCGCGGCTTCATGGTCGTGCGCGATTCGGAGGGGGAGCGCGAGGAACTCGGACAGATTCCGCTCGACGATATCGCGGCCGTCATCGCCAACGCGCATGGCATCACCTATACCAACAACCTGCTCGTGGCCCTGGCTGAGCGCGGAGCCCCGTTCGTTCTGTGCGGCGCCAATCACAATGTGGTCGGCATGCTGTTCACATTGGATGGACACCACGTCCAGTCCAAGCGGATCGAGGCGCAAATCGCCGCTGGCCAGCCGATGATCAAACGGCTTTGGGCCACCATCGTCAAGGCCAAGATAGCGCAGCAGGCTGCGGCGCTGGAGGCCGCTGGCGCGCCGGCCATGCCCTTGTCCGTCCTCATCGGGAAAGTCCGCAGCGGCGATCCCGACAACATGGAAGGGCAGGCTGCCCGCCGATATTGGAGATTGCTGTTCGGCGCCGACTTTCGCCGTGACCAGGAGGGCGGTGGACTCAATGGGCTGCTCAACTATGGCTACACCATCCTGCGCTCCACCACGGCGCGCGCGGTGGTTGCGGCGGGGCTGCATCCGAGTATCGGGCTGCACCACAGCAACGATGCGAACCCGATGCGTCTCGTCGATGACCTGATGGAGCCGTTCCGTCCGGTCGTGGACCTGAAGGTCTGGCAGCTCCACCGCGGCGCGGAAGGTCATGTGACCCCCGAGACCAAACGCGCGCTGGTCCGCGTTCTCCATGACGACTTGCCGACCAGCATCGGGGTCACGCCCGTCATGGTCTGCATGCAGCGCCTGGCGACTTCGCTGGCCCAGGTCTTCCTGGAAGAACGCACCAAGCTGGACCTGCCGCTGCCGGGGTTGCCGCTGTCGCTGGCAAGCAGCCTGGACGCGGACTGAAGCCGCCGTGATTCGCCATTCATGCATAGCCGCACAACATGCTTTCAGGATACAGACTCATGTGGATGCTGGTGATGTTCGATCTGCCAGTGATCACCAAGGCCGAACGCAAGGCCGCGACGGGCTTTCGCAATGCACTGCTGGACATCGGCTTTCAGATGAGCCAATTGAGTGTCTACCTGCGCTTTTGCACCAGCCAGGCGCAGGTGGACACCCTGTGCAAAACGGTGGAGAGGGCATTGCCGAACGGAGGAAAGGTGCATATCCTCCAGTTCACTGACAAACAGTACGAGCGCACCATCACTTTCCACGGGAAAAGCCAGCAGACCGCGCAGAAACCACCGGATCAGTTCGACCTTTTTTAGCGCCGCACCATGATTTTTCCGCATCGGAAAGCGAAAAACCCCTTGATGAATCAAGGGGTTATCGCGGACAGAGTTTAGTTCACTGGGATATGTGCACTGGCCGGAAC
>NZ_JBEBOW010000170.1:0-6193 GCF_040396215.1 Diaphorobacter ruginosibacter
GGGGGCAGCGGACCACGCGTAGCGGCTCTGTTTTTGTTGCAGGGCCGTCGGGAAGATGCGTGAGAGAGGGGCAAATGCAAACGCCCGATGCCGTAAGGCATCGGGCGTTGTTTGCGGTCACACATTGCGGCCGCGGGGAATTACACGCGCTTGCGGTATTCGCCGGTGCGGGTGTCGATTTCGATCTTGTCGCCCTGATCGACGAACAATGGAACGGGCACTTCGAAGCCGGTGGCGATCTTGGCGGGCTTGAGCACCTTGCCCGACGTGTCGCCCTTGACGGCCGGTTCGGTCCAGGTGATTTCGCGTTCGACGCTGGTGGGCAGTTCGACGGAGATGGCCTTGCCGTCATAGAACACGACTTCGGCGGTCATGCCGTCTTCGAGGTAGTTGATGGCGTCGCCCATGTTGGCGGCTTCCACTTCGTACTGGTTGTACTCGGGGTCCATCCACACGTACATCGGGTCGGCGAAGTAGGAGTAGGTGCAATCCTTCTTGTCCAGGATCACGTTGTCGATCTTGTCGTCGGCCTTGAACACGACTTCGGTGCCCATGTTGCTGAGCAGGGCCTTGAGCTTCATGCGCACGGTGGCTGCGCCGCGGCCGCCGCGGGCGTATTCGGTCTTCAGGACGATCATGGGGTCCTTGCCCTGCATGATCACATTGCCAGCGCGGATTTCTTGAGCGATTTTCATAGCTTGCTTGAGTGCGAGTTGGGCCGCTCCACATGCGGGGCGCAAAGGCGAAGTCGCTGCGACTGCCTGTCACCCCGGCGCATGGTCCGCGGCGGGACGCGCCGGCTGGGCACGGGATGTGCTGCCTTCGAATGGCGCAAAGACGATCATTTTAGCTTTTTTCCGCGACAAACCCCAGAAACTGGCTGAGCAGGTCTTCCTGGCGCAGCAGCCGATCGCGCGCAAAGCGAGCACAGGCGCGCCATTCGTCCAGCATGTCCTTGTCGGGAAAAGGCCTGTTTTGCGGCTCTTGGAGGCCATTCCAGACCGCATGCATGTGCCTGAGCGAGGCGGGCGCCTGAAGCCAGTCCAGGAACGCATGCAGTTTGTCGTGATGGGCATCGTCGTGCTGAGGGTAGATCTGCCAGATGAAGGGCTGGCCGGCCCAGAGGGCGCGTACCAGCGAGTCCTCGCCGCGCACGAAATTGAGGTCGCAGGCCCAAAGCAGTTCATCGAACTCGCGCTGCGTGCGATAGGGAAGAAACCCGATGCGCCGCTCGCTGCCGTCCCGTTGCGCGGGTGGCCAGGATTGCAGCGCCTGGCGCACGGCGCGCTCGGCGCGGCCGGGGGTCACCAGCCAGCGGCAATCGGCCGCCTGGCCAAGCGACGCCTTCAACACGTGGGGAAGGGCTGCGGGCTCGTAGCAGAACAGCGAGATGGCGGTGTCGCTTTCCGCCACGCCATGCCGCAGGCGCCACTGCGCGCGGTCGAAGCGGCGTTGCCGCTCGGGCAGGTCGGGTTCGCGCAGCAATCCGCCCGTGCGTTCGGTAAAACCCGGGTAGAAGAACCAGCGCGTCATGCCCGCGGCCGGGCCGCTCATGATGGGTGATGGAAGGCGGTGGCAGCGTTCGACGTAGCTTTCGGCCGAGAGGTATTCGAGATTGATCCAGACGATGCTGGATGGATCGCGCTGGTGCTTGCACGCTATGGCTGAAACGAAAGCCTCGGGAATCTCGCAGCCGAACGCTTCGATGATGACGTCGCCGGGCTCGCCAGGTTGTGCCTGGACGGGCCAGGGCAGGACGCTGACGCGCTCGGCGCCTTGGGGCGCCATCCATTGCAGCGCGCTCGCGTCGTCCATGTACAGCCGCACGTGATGTCCGCGCGCGCCCAGGTCGGCGGCCAGGCGCCAGCACACGCCGGCATCGCCGAAGTTGTCGATCACCTGGCAGAAGATGTCCCAGCGTTTGGGACGCTCGGGAGGAAGGGATATGTGCGTATTCATGGCTGGGCATGGGGCGTTTGCGACGCCGGGCAGCGAAGATGATCGACCAGCAGCCGGGCGGCTCCCGAGAGTGACTCGATGGAGCGCACGCACAGCGACAGCTTGCGCCGTGTCCAGGGTTCGGCCAGCGGGATGGTGCGCAGCGCCAATGCGCCCCGGTAGATCTGGGCGCTGCCCAGCGGCAGCACGCCGATGCCCAGTCCCGCGGATACCATCAGGCACAGCGCGTCATAGCTGGTGACCTGCATGCGCAGCCGGAGCTGCATTTCAAGCTCCGCCGCATGGCGCATGAGCAGGTTGTTGATCGCGCTGCCCGTATGCATGCCGACGATGTCGAAGGGCAGCACGTCGGCCAGCCGCAGGCTGCGCCGTCGCGCCAGGGCATGGCTGGTGGGAACGGCGACCACCAGTTGGTCTTCCCGATAGGGCAGCAGCGCAACCTGGTCGCCATAGTTCCCGTGGTTGAGGATGCCGACGTCGGCCGCGTTCTCCGCCACGGATTGTGCGACGGCGGTGCTGATCTGCTCCTGCAGCTGGACCTGGATCTGCGGATGCTTTGCCATGAAGCCTTGCAGCTCGGCTGGCAGGAATTGCGTGATGGCGGAGATGTTGGCGACAACCCGCACATGGCCCCGGATGCCGGCGCCATAGTCGCGCATCTGCGTGGCGATGCCGTCGAGATCGTTGAGCACTCCGCGTGCCAGGTTGAGCAGGGCGTAGGCCGCCGCGGTGGGCTCGGTGCCGCGGTTGCTGCGGGTGAACAGCGCCACCTCGAGCGCGTCTTCGAGTTCGGCCAGGCGGCGGCTCGCGGCGGATGCCGCAATGTGTTCGCGCGCTGCCGCGCGGGCGATGGCGCTTTCTTCCATCACCGCGACGAAGAGGCGCAGGGAAACGGGATCGAGTTTCATGGAGCGTTTATTTTCACCTGCCATGCCGGTTTGCGATGGCAGCGTCGCGCTTGAGCGTTTTGCGGGCCGCGCGAAAGGCGACATTATCCGCGCCAGTGAAGTCTGCAAAGGAGATACGACATGACCGAGCAAGCCTTGGCCGGGCCATTGACGCCAGCCGCCCTGCAGGGCGTTCGCGTGGTGGAGATGGGCCAGCTCATCGCCGGTCCGTTCTGCGGCAAGACGCTGGGTGATTTTGGCGCGGAGGTCGTCAAGATCGAGGCGACCGGCGCCGGCGATCCTCTGCGCAACTGGCGGCTTTTGAAGAACGGCACCTCTGTCTGGTGGCAGGTGCAGTCGCGCAACAAGAAGTCGGTGGCGCTCGACCTGCGCCAGAGCGAGGCGCAGGACATCGCGCGCAAGCTGATAGCCCAGGCGGACGTGCTGATCGAGAATTTCCGGCCTGGCACCCTGGAGGGCTGGGGCATGTCGCCCGAGGAATTGCACCGGCTCAATCCGGGCCTCGTCATTCTGCGGATCTCGGGGTATGGGCAGACCGGCCCGTACCGCGATCTGCCGGGATTCGGCGTGATCGGCGAAGCGATGGGCGGCCTGCGCCATCTCACCGCCGAGCCGGGGCGTGTGCCGGTGCGCGTGGGCGTGTCCATCGGCGATACGCTGGCTGCGCTGCATGGCGTGATCGGCGTGTTGATGGCGCTCTACCACCGCAAGGCGCATGGCGGCAAGGGGCAGGTCATCGACGTGGCGCTGCACGAGGCCGTATTCAACTGCATGGAAAGCCTGATTCCCGAATACAGCGCGTTCGGCGCCGTGCGCGAAGCCGCGGGCAGCGCGCTGCCCGGCATCGCGCCTTCCAACGCGTATCCGTGCCAGGATGGATGGGTGCTGGTGGCAGGCAATGGCGACAGCATCTTCAAGCGCCTGATGGCGGCGATCGGCCGCCAGGACCTGGCCGATGCGCCCGACCTGGCAAGCAACGCGGGCCGCGTGGCGCGCATTGCCGAGATCGATGCCGCCATCGGCCAGTGGACGTCCCCTCGCAGCGTGGTCGAAGTGACCGAGGCCTTGTCCGTCGCGCGCGTGCCCGCGGGCAAGGTCTATACCGCCCGGGACATCTGCGAGGATCCGCACTACAAGGCGCGTGACATGCTGCTCACGCAGCAGACGCGCGACGGATATGCGGTGACCGTGCCGGGGATCGTCCCCAAGATGTCGGGTACGCCGGGCGGCGTGCGCTCGAGCGCGCCGGGCCTGGGCGACGATACCGATGCGGTGCTGGCCGAGGCGGGCCTCACGCAGGATCAGATTGCGCTGTTGCGCGGCAAGGGAGTGATTCAATGAGCAACGTCTGGAACGGCAATGGCACGCGCATCCGCATGTGCGAGGTCGGCACGCGCGACGGCCTGCAGATGGAGCAGCGGTTCGTGCCCACGCAGGACAAGATTGCGCTGGTGAATGCGCTGTCGCATGCGGGGCTGGCGAAGATCGAAGTGTCTTCGTTCACCTCGCCAACGGCGATTCCCGCGCTGCGTGACGCCGAGATCGTCATGCGCGAGATCGAACGCGTTCCCGGTGTGGTGTACACGGCGCTGGTGCCCAACATGCGCGGAGCGGAGCGCGCCATCGACGCGCGCACCGATGAGCTGAACCTGGTGATGTCGGTGAGCGAGACCCACAACATCGCCAATCTGCGCATGACGCGCGAGCAATCGTTTGCCTCGCTCTCGCAGGTGATCGCGCTGGCGCAACAGGCGAAGGTGCCGGTGAACGTGTCGCTGTCCTGCGTGTTCGGCTGCCCGATGCAGGGAGAGGTGGCGCAGGCCGATGTGTTCGCGTTTGCCGAGCGTTTTGCCGAGTTGGGCGTGCAGGGGATCACCTTGTGCGATACGACGGGCATGGCCTTTCCCGCGCAGGTCGCGCGCATCACCTCGCATGCCATCAAGTGCTGGCCGGCGGTGGAGTTCACGCTGCATTTCCACAATACGCGGGGCATGGGGCTTGCCAACGTGCTTGCCGCGATCGACGCGGGGGCGCGCCAGTTCGATGCCTCCCTTGGCGGTCTTGGCGGCTGCCCTTACGCACCGGGTGCGTCGGGCAACGTGTGCAGCGAGGAGATCGTGCATGCGCTGCAGTGCATGGGCTATGACACGGGCGTGGACCTGGATGCGATCATCGCCGCGGCCCGGTGCCTGCCGGAGCTGATTGGGCATGAGGTGCCCAGCCAGATCGTCAAGGCGGGCAAGCGTCTGGACACGCATCCGCTGCCCGCTGATTTCGAGGCGATCCGTGAGCGTGCGCTGGCGCGCGATCGGCGGGCTGCTTGACTGCATGTGAACGCGGCAGCGGCTTCAGGACAGGTTTTTTATTCAGACAAGGAGACATCACATGAATACGATTCGACGCAATATGCTGGCGGCGGCCCTGTGTGCCGCATTCGGCGCGGCAGCCGCCGGTAGCGCCTTCGCGCAGGGAGACTTCCCCAGCCGGCCCATCACGTTCGTCGTTCCCGCGGCCGCGGGCGGCACGACGGACCTGGCCGGCCGCATGGCCGCGCAGGCCCTCGGCCCGGTGATCGGCCAATCGGTGGTGGTCGACAACAAGGGCGGCGGCAACGGCGCCATCGCCGCGACGTTCGTCAAGCGCGCCGAGGCCGATGGCTATACGCTGCTGATGCAGTACTCGGGCTACCACGTCATCACTCCGCACATCACCAAGGCCCTGCAGTGGGAGCAAAAGGATTTCCAGCCCGTTGGCAACATCATGTCCGCGCCGCAGATCATCGTCGTGCGTGACAGCGTTCCGGCCCGCACGCTCAAGGAACTGGTCGAATACGCCAAGGCCAATCCCGGCAAGCTGAACTACGCATCGTCCGGCAATGGTTCGCTGCAACACGTGACGGGCGCGATGCTGGAGCAGCAGGCTGGCATCAAGATGGTGCACGTGCCCTACAAGGGCACCGGCCCGGCGCTGCAGGATCTGCTGGGCGGCCAGGTTGATCTGACGTTCGGCACCGCGCCGCCGTTCATGCCGCACATCCAGTCGGGCAAGCTGCGTGTGCTCGCCGTGACGGGCAAGGAGCGCCTGCCCAGCCTGCCAAACGCACCCACCACCGCCGAGGCCGGATACCCCGGTGTGAACGCGACTTCGTGGTTCGGCCTGTTTGCTCCGGCCGCCGTTCCGAAAACCGTGATCGACAAGCTCACCGCCGATCTGAAGAAGGTGGTGGAAGACCCCGCTTTCCGCAAGAAGGCCGAAGAGCAGGGCGCCACGGCCGACTATCAGAACCCGCAGCAGTTCGGAGAACGCGTGAAGGCCGACTATGCCGG
>NZ_JBEBOW010000171.1:0-5953 GCF_040396215.1 Diaphorobacter ruginosibacter
CTATGGCGTGGACGTATCCGGCGTGGATGGCGCGGGGGTGGCCCGCGGCGTGCCCGCGAGCGCCTGGAACGGCAACTGCTGCTTGACCAGGATGACCGTGCAGGGCGCGTCGCGCGCCACACGGATCGGCACGGTGTCGACAAAGCGCTGCATTTGCAATCCGTGCGTCGCTGCCCCCATGATGATCATCGTGACCTGATTGCCGCGCGCATAGCGGATGATGGCCTGGGCCACGTCGCCGGATTCAAGTACGTGGCAGCTTGCGCTGTGCTGGGCCAGGTTGAGCGTGGAGGACCATTGCTTGAGCCGCGCGAGATGCTTGCGGTGCAGCGTGGTTTCGCTGCGCTCGTGCTGGCTGGTGCTGCTGGCGGAGGGTGAAATCACCGTCACGCAGGCCAGCCTCGCGCCGGGGCGGATGCCCAGCGAGCGGTTGACGGCCTGGCGCAGCGAGTACATGGTGGCGTCGCTCACGTCCCGGTGCGGCACCGCCACCATCAGGATCGGGACTTCCGCGAGCTGCTCTGTCGGAAGCGGGCTGGGCCGGTATTGCATGCCCGCGGCCTTGATCCAGCGCTTGAGCTGTGCGCATGCTCCGGGAGCGGACGTGCGTTCGCCGCGGTCGGTGATGGGGACGTGCTCGGGGTGCGACAGGTCGAATGCCAGATGCGCTCCCGAAGGATAGCGCTGCGCGGCTTCGGGCTCCAGGCAGCGCAGGATGATTTCCTGCAGCCAGGTGGGCACATCCTCGCGCAGGCGCCGTGGCGGCGTTGGCATCATCCACAGGCGCTGGCGCATTCCGCCGCGCGTGGTGGGCGCGCCGAAGGGAAGCTCGCCCGTGACCATCTCGTAGAGCATCACGCCGATGGCGAAGATGTCGCTGCGCACGTCGCCTCTCACGCCGACGATCTGCTCGGGCGCGATCCAGGCCGGCGAACCTACCGCATTGCGCATTTCCTCCGCCAGCAGGTCGGGGTAGTGCGCGTGGCACGAAAGCCCGAAGTCCAGCAGCGCGGCCGTGCCGTCCGGTTTCAGCAGGACATTGGCAGGCTTGAGATCGAGATGGCAGACGTTCTGCTGGTGCAGGCTGTGCGCGGCGAGCGCGATGGCGGTGCCGATCCGCGCGATCTTCTCGATGTCGCCCCGCGGATGGGCGTTCATCCATTGCTCGAGCGTGGGCGCATCGATGTACTCCATGACGATGTAGGGCAGGCGCACCAGATCGCCGGCGGCCACGAAGCGCGGCACATGGGAGCCGCTGAGCGTGGGGTGGATCTGCAACTCCACTTCGAAGCTCACGATGTTCTCGGCGCCGTCGCCCGACGCCATGCGCGGGATTTTCATCACCAGCGGAAAGCCCGGATCGCGCGAGCTTTGCGCGTAGCTCACGCGATAGATGTGCGCCATGCCTCCCGCATGGATGCATTCGTGGACGATGAAACCGTCAATCTCGGCTCCGGGTGTCAGCAGTTTCATGGCATCAGAACAAAGAGGTCAAAGGGAATTCCTCACCGGGAAGGAGGGCTCCGTCCGCATGGAGCGGACGTCACCGTCCCCATTCGAGGCGGTCGGCCCATTGGGCAGGCAGCTCCTTGGAGGCGCGCACGGCAGCCGCGGCCGCCATGTGATCGTAGGGCACCCGGTGAAAGGTGATGGTGGCAGCCTCGCTGTCATAGAGCGCGTACATGGCGCGCGGATCATGGTCGCGCGGCTGGCCGCAGGAGCCCACGATCGCCAGCCATTGCCGGTGCGGCGGCACGGGAACGGGGATCCCCGGCTCGGGCGTGAAGCGCATCAGCTTGGCCGTCGGCGTGAGAAAGTACAGCGCCTGCACATGTACGTGGCCGCTGAAGACGTAGCGCACGTTCGGGTCCTGCTGCGCCGCGGCGCGCATGCTGCGCTCGGCGGCATTGCTGTCTTCGACGTAGTGCCATTTTTCCGGTGAGTCGGCGCTGGCATGCACCAGCAGGGCGTCCTGCTCCAGCCGGGTGGTGAGCGGCAGGTTTTCCAGGAAGCTCAGTTGCCTGGGCTGCAGTTGCGCGTGCGTCCAGGTGGAGCCCAGGTCCTGCACCAGCCGGGGAATCGTTGGCGGCGAATGGGCCGCTTCATCGTGATTGCCCCGCACGCACAGCGCGCCGCAAGAAACCAGCGACATGACGCGATCGAGCACCTGCGCGGGATTGCCGCCATAGCCGACGAGGTCGCCTATGAAGGCAAATTGCTGCGCGCCGCTGGCGCGGGCATGTTCAAGGCAGGCATCCAGGGCCTGGATGTTGGCGTGCAGATCGGCGAGAAGAGCGTATTTCATGTGTGCGACCCGATGTCTTCCGGACATGATGATGGACTGCGCTTATGTCAAGCTTGCAATCCCCGGCGGATGACTGAAGCATTCAAGCTGGAGTCAGTAGCTGCTGCGCGCCACGGCGCCGCCGGACTGGCCTGGGCGAAAGCGCGCGGCGCACGCATCGGCGGCCTCGCGCAGCAGCACCATGTCCAGCGCCACGGCCACGAAGAGCGCGCCCAGCGCGAGGCATTCGCGGGCGCGTTCCTCGCTGACCTGCAGGATGCCGGGCGCCTTGCCGGCGGCGCGGATGCGGCGGATGGCATCGTCGATGGCCGCGCGGACTTCAGGGTGGCCGGGCTGGCCCGGGTAGCCCATGCTGGCCGAGAGATCGGCCGGGCCGATGAAGATGCCGTCCACGCCATCGACGGCGGCGATCGCCTCGATCTGCGACAGCGCCTCGCGCGTCTCCACCTGCACCAGCAGGCACAGTTCCTTGTGCGCATCGCGCACATAGCTGGAGTCGCGGCCGAAGCGCGATGCGCGTACCGAGCCTCCCATGCCCCGCACGCCATGCGGCGCATAACGCATGGAACTCACCGCGGCGCGCGCTTCATCGGCGTTCTGCACGAACGGAATCAGCAGGGTCTGCGCGCCGATGTCGAGATAACGCTTGATCAGGACCTGGTCGTTCCACGCCGGGCGCACGACCGGGTGCGTGCGGTGCTGGCGCTCGGCCTCCACCGCCTGCAGGTGCGCGAGCATCAGCGGAACGTCATTGGGCGAATGCTCCGCGTCGAGCAGGATCCAGTCGAAGCCCGAGCCGGCCAGCAGCTCGGCGGCCAGCGGCGATGCAAGCGTCGACCAGATGCCGATTTGCGGCTGGCCCGAGGCCAGGGCCTGCTTGAAAGGGTTGGGAGAGGGCATGGCGTTACCTTGGCTTGTTCTTCGGATAAGTGCTTTATAGCGCCAAGTCCACGTTCATGCGATGCCGTTGTGCAGTGGGCGGCCAGTCAGGCCGCGCACTGCGTGGCGCGCGGCGCCGGCGTTCCCCCTGCCAGGGAAGCGGCCGGCGGCGATCGCACGGATCAATACTGATACACGCCGCGGCCGGTCTTGCGGCCCAGGCGGCCGGCGGCCACCATTTCCTTGAGCAGCGGGCAGGGGCGGTACTTGCTGTCGCCGAACTCTTCCAGATAGACATCCATCACGGCCAGGCACACGTCCAGGCCGATCATGTCCGCCAGCGCCAGCGGGCCGATCGGCTGGTTGCAGCCGAGCTTCATGCCCGCGTCGATGTCCTCGGGCGTCGCCAGCCCTTCGGCCAGCACGAAGAAGGCCTCGTTGATCATTGGCACCAGGATGCGGTTGACCACGAAGCCCGGCGCGTTCTTCACGGTGATCGGGCTCTTGCCCAGCGTTTCGGCCAGGGCCTTCACGCTGTCGTGCGTTGCGTCGGACGTCTGCAGGCCGCGGATGATCTCCACCAGCGCCATCATCGGCACGGGGTTGAAGAAATGCATGCCGATGAATTTGTCGGCCCGGCCGGTGACGGCGGCGAGCTTGGTGATGGAGATCGAGGATGTGTTGGACGCCAGGATCACTTCCGGTGCCACCAGAGCGTCGATCTGTTGGAGGATCTTGACCTTCAGGTCGTAGTTTTCCGTTGCCGCCTCGATCACGATCTGCGCGGCCTTCAGGTCGTCGTAGCTGGTCGATCCCTTGATCCGGGCAAGCGCGGCGGCCTTGTCGGCTTCCGAAATCTTTTCCTTCTTGATCAGGCGGTCCAGGCTGCCGCCGACGGTGGCGATGCCCTTTTGCACGGCGGCCTCGGAGATGTCCACCATCACCACGTTGATGCCTGAAACCGCGCATGCCTGCGCGATACCGTTGCCCATCGTTCCCGCACCGATAATGCCCACTGTGGAAATCGTCATATAAAGTCTGCCCTGTAGATAAGAATGATGATGAAAATGCCTGGTGCCGCCACGGTCGCACTGCAACCATGGATGGTATCGGCAAATCAAGGCGGATTCCCATTAGCAATGGAGACAGGTGTCACATGTTCGACTACATCGTGATCGGGGGCGGATCGGCGGGCTCGGTGCTCGCGGGGCGCTTGAGCGAAGACCCCCGGGGGAGCGTCTGCCTCATTGAAGCGGGCGGGCGCGACGACAGCGTGCTGATTCATTGCCCGGCGGGGCTGGGCGTGATGGCGAGGACCGGCGCCAACAACTGGAAGCTCGCCACCACGCCGCAGCCGGGACTGGGCGGCAGGCGGGGATACCAGCCGCGCGGCAAGGTGCTGGGAGGATCGAGTTCGATCAACGCCATGATTTATGCGCGCGGCCATGCAAGCGACTACGACCACTGGGCCGGATTGGGCAATGCCGGCTGGGGCTGGGGCGACGTTCTTCCCTATTTCAAGCGCGCCGAAAACAACGAGCGCGGCGCGGATGAGTGGCATGGCGCGGGCGGGCCGCTCAACGTGGCCGACCTGCGCAGTCCCAATCCGCTCTCGCAGGCTTTCGTCAACGCGGGCGTGCAGGCCGGATATCCGCGCAACGACGATTTCAACGGCGAGCGGCTGGAGGGCGTGGGGCTGTATCAGGTCACGCACAGAAATGGTGAGCGTTTCAGCGCCGCCAAGGCCTACCTCACGCCGCACTTGGCGGCTCGTCCCAACCTGCACGTGGTGACGAACGCGCAGGTCACGCGCATCCTCATGGAAGGCCGGCGGGCCGTGGGCGTGCAATATTGGCAGGGCGGCACCATGCACTCCGAGCGGGTCACGCGCGAGGTGCTGCTGTGCGGCGGCGCGTTCTTCTCGCCGCAATTGCTGATGCTGTCCGGCATAGGCAGCGGTGCGGCGCTGCAGCAACTGGGCATCGACGTGGTTCACGACCTGCCGGGTGTCGGCGAGAACCTGCACGACCACCCGGATGTGGTCACCGTCGTTGATGCGCCGGCGCAGACCCAGTCCTTCGGTGTGTCGATGAGCGGCGCGGCCCGCCTGCTTCGCGCCGTTCTTGAATGGCGCAAATACCGCACCGGCATGCTCACTTCCAACTTCGCCGAGGCGGGGGGCTTCATCAAGAGCAGCGTGCACGAGGCCATTCCCGATCTGCAACTGCACTTCGTGGTCGGCAAGCTGCTCGACCATGGACGCAAGGCGTCGTGGGGCCATGGTTATTCGGTCCACGTCTGCCTGCTCCAGCCCAAAAGCCGGGGGCGCGTCACGCTGGGCAGCGCGGATGCGCTCGCGCCGCCGCTGATCGACCCTGCGTTCCTGGCTGAAACCGAAGACATGCAGAAGATGGTTGGCGCGGTCAAGCTGATGCGCGCAATCCTGTCGCAGCCCGCGCTGCAAGGCCTTGGCGGAACGGAGCTGGAGTATTCAGCCCAGGCGCAAAGCGACGAGCAGATCGCCGCATACATCCGTGACTATGCCGACACCATCTACCATCCTGTCGGAAGCTGCCGCATGGGCAGCGGGCCCATGGACGTGGTGGACGCCGAGCTGCGCGTGCATGGCATTCAGGGGTTGCGCGTGGTGGACGCATCCATCATGCCGCGCATCGTGAGCGGCAATACGAATGCGCCAGTGATCATGATCGCGGAGAAGGCGGCCGATCTGATCCGGGCCGCTGCCGGCCCCGGTTCCGGCTCATCCTC
>NZ_JBEBOW010000172.1:0-5950 GCF_040396215.1 Diaphorobacter ruginosibacter
CGCTGGCCACGTTCGCGGCGCTCGCGCTGGGGGCGTTCCGCCGTGCCATCGTCGGGCTGGGCATGGGCTGGTGCCGATGCGTCCACCGCCGGGATGCCGCCGCCCTGGCGCGCTTCGTTGTTGCGGTCGCGGCTGTTGCGTTGCTCGCGGCGGCCCTCGCCGCCGTCGTTGCGTTCGCCGCGGCGGTCATTGCCGCGCTCGTTGCCACGGCTTTCCTCGTTACCGTCGCGCGCCTGGCGTCCTTCGCCGCCACGGTCGCTACGGCGGCCATTGCGGTTTTCATTGCGGTTGTTGCCGGACGCCGCTGAATCGCGGTTTGCGTCACGGCCTTCGCGGTTCTCGCCGCGATTGCCGTCACGGCCGCCACGGCGGCGCTCGCCGTTGCCGCCTCGGCCTTCACGGCGTGGCTCGCGCGCGTCCGCGGCGGGCGCAGGCGCCGCAGCCGGGGCTGGCGCGGCAGCGGGCGTGGCCGGCCCGAAGCCGAACAGGCTCTTGAGCCATGCGATGAAGCCCATTTCCGGAGCGCGGGCGGGCGTGGCCGGGGGCGCGGCGGGTGCCGGTGCCGGCCCGCCATTGCGCTGTTGCTGGCCGGCGGCACGGGCCGCGGCGCGCGCTGCCGCATCGGGACGGGGCTCGACTTGAGGGGCGGGCGCGTCCGGCAGCAGGCCCTTGATCACCGGGGTCTGCTTGTTGGTGGGCTCCTGCGAGCGGCGTGTGACCTTGGTCTGGTCCTCGGTCTCTTCGGCGAGCTGATAGCTGGCCTGCAGATCCTCCAGGCGTGAGTCGTCGTGCTTGAGGCGCTCGAGCTTGTAGTGCGGTGTTTCAAGCGACTTGTTGGGGATCATCAGCACGTTCACGCGCTGCTTGAGTTCGATCTTTGCGATCTCGGTGCGTTTTTCGTTGAGCAGGAACGAGGCCACCTCGACCGGCACCTGGCAGTGCACGGCGGCGGTGTTGTCCTTCATGGACTCTTCCTGGATGATGCGCAGGATCTGCAGCGCCGAGCTTTCCGTGTCGCGGATGTGGCCGGAGCCGCCGCAGCGCGGGCAGTTGATGTGCGCGCCTTCGGACAGGGCGGGCTTCAGGCGCTGGCGGCTCATCTCCATGAGTCCGAACTTGCTGATCGAGCCGAACTGCACGCGCGCGCGGTCCTGGCGCAGGGCGTCGCGCAGGCGGCTTTCCACTTCGCGGCGGTTCTTCGACTCTTCCATGTCGATGAAGTCGATGACGATCAGGCCGCCCAGGTCGCGCAGTCGCATCTGGCGGGCCACTTCGTCGGCTGCTTCGAGGTTGGTGCGGGTGGCGGTTTCCTCGATGTCGCCGCCCTTGATGGCGCGCGCCGAGTTCACGTCCACGGAGACGAGGGCCTCGGTGTGATCGATGACGATGGCGCCGCCCGAGGGCAGCGTCACCGTGCGCGAGTAGGCGGATTCGATCTGGTGCTCGATCTGGAAGCGGCTGAACAGCGGCGCATCGTCACGGTAGCGCTTGACGCGGTTGGCGTGCTCGGGCATCACGTGCGACATGAACTGGTGGGCCTGCTCGAAGATCTCGTCCGTGTCGATCAGGATGTCGCCGATGTCGGAGTTGAAGTAGTCGCGCATGGCGCGGATCACCAGGCTGGATTCCTGGTAGATCAGGAAGGCGCCCTTGCCGGCCTTGGCGGCGTCGGCGATCGCGGTCCAGAGCTTGAGCAGGAAGTTCAGGTCCCACTGCAGTTCGGGCGCGGTGCGGCCGATGCCCGCGGTGCGGGCGATGATGGACATGCCCTTGGGGTACTCGAGCTGGTCCATCGCCTCCTTGAGCTCGGCGCGGTCCTCGCCCTCGATGCGGCGCGATACGCCGCCGCCGCGCGGGTTGTTGGGCATCAGCACGACGTAGCGGCCAGCCAGCGAGATGAAGGTGGTGAGGGCCGCGCCCTTGTTGCCGCGCTCTTCCTTTTCGACCTGGACGAGCAGCTCCTGGCCTTCCTTGATCACATCCTGGATCTTGGCCTGGCTGGGCGAGACGCCTTCGGCAAAGTACTGCTTGGAGATTTCCTTGAATGGCAGAAAGCCGTGGCGATCCTCGCCGTAGTCCACGAAGCAGGCCTCCAGGGAGGGCTCGACACGGGTGACGACCGCCTTGTAGATGTTGCCCTTGCGCTGCTCGCGACCTTCGATTTCGATTTCGTAGTCCAGCAGCTTCTGGCCGTCGACGATGGCGAGGCGGCGCTCTTCGGGCTGCGTGGCGTTGATGAGCATCCGTTTCATGATGCGTTTCCTTCTCGTTGTTGTATGCGGGCCGATGCGTTGCGTGATCGCAGAGGCTCGTCCCGCCAAAGTTCAATGACAAAAACAGGCTCACATGAGCCGCTGATGCCTGGCCAACGCAGAGAAACGAAAGGAATTGCCGGTTACCTGGGGCTGATGAGTCAATGCGATGTCAGTGACTGACTCATCAGGAGTGGAGGAGGGGCGTGGATGAAGGCGAAGCGGACGATGTGCGGCTTTGGCTTGAAGAAGACAGCCTCGGGCACGATCCGCGCGGAAGTTTGCGGCGCGAGCAATGCCCATGCCGGGGGCTTGCGCCCCTGCAGCAGTGACATGATCCAGGCCGTCAAAAACCACATACTTGATATCGCTTTGGTCCGCTGGACACCGCGCCGCATTCTTTCAGGCCGGTGCCAGCTCAAATTCCGTATTCAGTGTTTCAATGTGTTGTCCAATGGCGCCCTACGAGTTGTAACAGGCTAATAACATGCCTGTTTTTTGCGTGGGACGCCTATGGGCATCAACCATACTGAGCGACTCGCCGGGCCGAGTGGACTAAACTCCAGACAAATCAACCACTTACAAATTAGTCGCGCAGGTGAAACACATTATAGAGGGCAAACCAGCAAAACAGGCCGCCCCAATAGCCACATCAGCAGCGCGCATCGTGCAAGTCGATGCGGAATTCGCCGGCCAGCGGCTGGACAATTTTCTGATCCGGGAGCTCAAGGGGGTTCCCAAAACGCACGTCTATCGGATCATCCGCAGCGGCGAAGTCCGCGTGAACAAGGGCCGGGCAGGCGCCGACTCGCGGCTGGAGGCCGGGGATCTGGTGCGGGTGCCTCCGGTGCGCGTCTCCGAGAAGGCGGCCGACAAGCTGGAGCACCCAGCCCCCGCCAGGGAGTTTCCCGTATTGCTGGAAGATGAGCACCTGATCGTCATCGACAAGCCGGCCGGGGTGGCGGTGCATGGCGGCAGCGGGGTGAGTTTCGGGGTGATCGAGCAACTGCGCCGGGCGCGAGCCCACAGCCGTTTCCTGGAACTGGTGCATCGCCTCGACCGTGAAACCTCCGGCGTCCTGCTGGTTGCCAAGAAGCGCTCTGCGCTCACCGGGCTGCAGGACCAGTTCCGCGGGCGGGAGACGGGCAAGACCTATCTTGCGCTGGTCATGGGCGTCTGGCCGGCCAGGAACAAGGTGATCGACGTTCCGCTGCGCAAGTATCTGCAGGAGGATGGCGAGCGCCGGGTGCGCACCACCACGGCCGATGATGCGCAGGGCATGCGTTCCATGACGCTGGTGAAGGTCCGCGAGACCTATGCGCCGCGCCCGATGCAGGGGCTGCCGGCCATGAGCCTGCTGGAGGTGACCATCAAGACCGGGCGCACGCACCAGATCCGCGTGCATCTCTCAAGCCAGGGGCATCCGATCGTCGGCGACGACAAATACGGGGACTTCGACCTCAACAGGCGCGCGCAGAAGCGGGGCCTCAGGCGCATGTTCCTGCATGCCTGGCGGCTGCAGTTCAATCATCCCGCCACCCAGGAGCGCCTCGAGATGCGCGCCGAACTGCCGCCCGAGCTCGCGGATTTCCTGAAAACCGAAACCATTGACTCCTCGCATGCCTGAATCCTTGCTCCGCCATTTCGACCTGATCGCGTTTGACTGGGATGGCACGCTTTATGACTCCACCGCCTGCATCGTGCGCAGCATCCAGGAGGCCGTTCGCGACGTGGGCGGCCAGGTGCCCAGCGACGAGGCTGCGGCCTGGGTGATCGGCATGGCCCTCGAGCCGGCGCTGGCCCGGGCCGCGCCCGACGTGCCGCCGCGGATGTATCCCGAACTCATCAACCGCTACCGGTTCCACTACGTACGCCACCAGGACGACCTGAGCCTGTTCAACGGCGTCCTGCCGATGCTCGATGACATGCGCGGGCGCGGCCACCTGCTCGCGGTGGCCACCGGCAAGAGCCGCCGGGGGCTGGACCACGTGCTGGCGGCGGTGGAGCTGCGCGGCATGTTCGACGGTTCGCGCACCGCCGACGAGACCGCCGGCAAGCCGCATCCCCTGATGCTCCAGGAACTGATGGAGCAGTGGGGTATCGAGCCCGGGCGCACCTTGATGATCGGCGACACCACCCATGACCTGGAGATGGCGCGGGCGGCGGGCTGCGCCAGCGTGGGAGTTGCGTATGGAGCGCATTCCACGGATGGTTTCGCCAGCCTTGCCCCCCTGTATATCGCGGATTCTGTTGCTGATTTGCATCAGTGGCTTCTGGAAAATGGATGATCGCGCCATGAAAGAGGTATCCGCAGATTCCGGTATCGAACTCTGCCCCGGCGACGCACTGGTCGAGGGCGGGCGCGCCTTCTCGTTCGATGTCTGCTTCGCGGGCGAGAACTGCCGCGCATTCGCCATCCGATTCGAGGGAAAAGTCCACGCGTTCCTCAACCGCTGCACGCACGTGGCCATGGAAATGGACTATCAGCCCGACCGGTTTTTCGACGACACTGGCCGGTGGCTGCTGTGCGCCACCCATGGGGCCGCCTATCGGCCCGACACCGGCGAATGCGCCGGCGGGCCGTGCAGGGGAGGTCTGGTGAAGATCCCCCTGAGCGAAAGCGAAGGCGTCGTGCGCTGGCATACGGCCGACAACTTGCAACCTGTAGAGTTTTGATTCATGACTGATCCCAACCGCCCCGATTTCCCTGGATCGCAGGACCACAACGAGCCTGTGATGACGGACCTGTGGGGAAGCGGAAACCGCGCCGGCGCCTCTTCGGCGTCCGCCGCCCCTGCCGCGGGTCCGGGCGGCGGCAAGCCAGCCTGGGAGCGCGACGTGCTCGAAGAACTGGTGTTCGCCACCATCAAGGAGCAGCGCTCGGCCCGCCGGTGGCGCATTTTTCTGCGGCTGCTCTGGCTGGCCGTCGTGGCCGGCATCGCGTGGCTTCTGTTCCTGCGCGAGGCCACTCCCACGACCAAGAGCTCGGCGCATACCGCCGTCATCAATATCAAGGGTGAAATCGCGGCGGGCAACGAGGCCAGCGCGGAATTCGTCGTGGCGGCCATGCGCAGCGCCTTCGAGGATTCGGGCGCGAAGGCGGTGGTGCTGCTCATCAACTCGCCCGGCGGAAGCCCGGTGCAGGCGGGCATGATCAATGACGAGATCGTCCGCCTGAAGGCCAGGCACAAGAAGCCGGTCTATGCCGTGGTGGAGGAGTCCTGCGCCTCTGCCGCCTATTACATTGCCGCTGCCGCGGACCAGATCTTCGTGGACAAGGCCAGCATCGTCGGCAGCATCGGCGTGCTGATGGATGGTTTCGGCTTCACAGGCACCATGGAGAAGCTGGGCGTCGAGCGCCGCCTGCTGACCGCCGGCGAGAACAAGGGCTTTCTGGACCCGTTCAGTCCGCAGACCGAGCAGCAGCGCGCGTACGCGCAGCAGATGCTCGATCAGATTCACCAGCAGTTCATCGCCGTGGTCAAGAAGGGCCGGGGTGATCGCCTGAAGGAAACTCCCGAGATGTTCAGCGGCCTGTTCTGGACCGGCCAGCAGGCCGTCGAACTGGGGCTGGCCGACCAGCTTGGCAATGTGGGCTATGTGGCGCGCGAGATCGTCAAGGCGGAGGACGTGGTCGATTACACCCGCCGCGACAACGTGGCCGAGCGCCTGGTGAGGCGCTTTGGCGCGGCCATGGG
>NZ_JBEBOW010000173.1:0-5925 GCF_040396215.1 Diaphorobacter ruginosibacter
GCGCCGGGCTTGACCATGTCGGCCGTCAGCACGTTGCGCTTGCCCACGGCGGCCACGACCACGTCCGCCTGGCGCGTCAGCGCACCCAGGTCGGCGGTGCCGCTGTGCGTGATGGTGACCGTGGCGTTCGCGGCCAGCAGCATCATCGCCATGGGCTTGCCAACGATGTTGGAGCGGCCGATCACCACGGCATGCTTGCCGCGCAGATCCTTCATGCCGATCGATTCGAGCATCTTCATGCAGCCGTAGGGCGTGCAGGCCTTGAAGCCGACCTCGCCCACCATCAGCGCTCCGGCGCTGGCAACGTGAAAGCCGTCCACGTCCTTGGCGGGCGAGATGGTTTCGATGACCTTGTGGTCGTCGATGTGCCTGGGCAGCGGCAGTTGGACGAGGATGCCGTGAATGGCGGGATCGTTGTTGAGCGCCTCGACGCGGGCCAGCAGTTCGGCCTCGGTCATCGTGGCATCGTATTTTTCAAGCACGGAATGAAAACCCGCCTCCTCGCAGGCCTTTACCTTGTTGCGCACATAGACCTGGGAGGCCTGGTTGTCGCCCACGAGTATCACGGCCAGTCCCGGCGTCGTTCCGGATTTTTCTTTCAGGGCGGCTGCGCGCGCTGCGACTTCGGTGCGGAGTTGGGCGGAGAGGCTTTTGCCGTCGATGATGTGGGCTGTCATGGTGCGAGAAGAAATCGAAAGGGGCGAAGTGGAATCGCGGGAGAGGGGCAGGGCATTGGCGCGAGCGTGCGCGCCAATGAAAAAGCTGCCGCGCTTCGAAGGACGCAGGCAGCTCCGGGTTATGGGCGGGATCAGGCCTTGGCCGTGGGGCCGAGGGCTATCTTGAGCAGGTCGGCCACCGTGTTGGCGTTGAGTTTCTCCATGATGTTGGCGCGGTGCGCCTCCACGGTCTTGATGCTGATGCCCAGGTCATCCGCGATCTGCTTGTTCAGGCGGCCGGCGACGATGCGCTCGAGAACCTGCGATTCGCGGCCGGTCAGCTTGGAGAGCAGGGCGTCGCGGCTGGCGGCCTGCTGATGGCCCGTGAAGGCTTCGCGAGCATGATCGAGCATGCGCTCGACGAGCGGCACGAGCTCGTCTTCCTTGAACGGTTTCTGAATGAAGTCCAGCGCGCCTTTCTTCATGGTGTTCACCGCCATCGGCACATCGCCGTGGCCGGTGATGAACACGATCGGAAGAGGGGAGTTGCGCTCGAGCAGGCGGTCCTGGAGTTCCAGGCCGGTCATGCCGCCCATGCGGATGTCGACGATCAGGCAGGCCACCTCGCGCGGGTCGTAGCGCGCCAGAAACGACTCGGCGGAGTCAAAACAGCGCACGCGGTAGTCTTTGCCTTCGAGCAACCATTGCAGGGAATCACGTACCGCTTCGTCATCATCGACGACATAGATCGTGCCTTTTTTGGGGATCAAACTCATTCGATAGTCCTTGGCTTGGGCGTTGCTACAGTTTCAGTAGTGGCGCTCGCTGTGGTCGTCAGCGGCAGCCAGAAAGAGAACCGGCACCCGGTCACTTCCGTTCCATTGTAGATGTTCTCCGCATGCATTCTTCCGTGATGCGATTCAACGATGCTGCGGCATAGATTCAGGCCGATGCCCATGCCTTCCTGCTTGGTGGAGAAGAAAGCTTCGAACAGGTGGGCCAGGACTTCCGGCGCAAGTCCCTTGCCGGTGTCCTGCACCGAGAACTCCACCACGCCCTGGCCGTCGATGTGGCGCGGCACCACGCGCAATTCCACGCTTCTGCGCGCGGTGGGGCGCTGCGCCTGGTTGATGGATTCCGCTCCGTTTTTCATCAGGTTGATCAGCACCTGCTCGATCAGGATCGTATCGGCCATCACCTTGGGCAGGCGCGCGGCGACGTAGTGGGTCAGCCTCACGTTATTGCGGCGCAGTTCGATGTCGGCCAGCTCGACAGCCTCGTTGACGATGCCGTGCACGTCGGCCAGCGTCCGGTTGGGCTCGCTCTTTTTCACGAACTGGCGGATCCGCTGGATGATCTGGCCCGCGCGTTGCGCCTGGTGGGCGGTTTTCTGGAGCACGGAAATCAGCATCTCCTCGCTGATCTGCTTGCCCTCGATGCGCGAGACCATGCCGCTGCAGTAATTGCTGATGGCGGCCAGCGGCTGGTTCAGCTCGTGCGCCACGCTGGAGGCCATCTCGCCCATGGTGATGAGGCGGCTGACCGATTGCGCCCGCTCCGCCTGGCGCGCGGTCTGCTCCTCCGCGAGGCGGCGCGGCGTGATGTCGGTGGCGATCACCATCTGGGCGAGGCGTCCGTCCACCCAGTTGAGATAGCGCGAGCGCACTTCGAGCCACTTGCCGAGTTCGGGCCGGAAGATCTCCGCGTTCTCCGAGCGCGCGCTGGTCAGCGGATCGGTGGGCAGGCCCATGAGGCCGTCCTCGTCGTCCACGCTGCTGTTGTGGTCGCTGGCGGGCAGCACGCCGGCCTGGGCGACCAGTTCGAGATGGCCGTCGGTCTGCGAGCCGAACCATTGGCGGTACAGGCGGTTGGCGAACAGCAGCTCGGAGCTTCCCAGCGGCGCCACCGACACCGATGCGTCAAGCGACTCCAGCACCACGGTGAAGCGTTCGTGCGAGGCGGTCAGCTGCTCGCGGATGCGGTTGGGCTCGGTGATGTCGGTCATCGAGGTCATCCAGCCGGTCTGCTTGCCCTTGGCG
Organism: Diaphorobacter ruginosibacter; assembly: GCF_040396215.1. Lineage (GTDB taxonomy): Bacteria > Pseudomonadota > Gammaproteobacteria > Burkholderiales > Burkholderiaceae_C > Diaphorobacter_A > Diaphorobacter_A ruginosibacter_A. The sequence continues at coordinate 2,696 of NZ_JBEBOW010000173.1, forward strand.
TCCACCAGCGGCGACACATAAAGGCGCGCGTCGAACAGCGAGCCGCTCTTGCGCTTGACCCGGGCCTGGAAGCCGCCGGGCACGCCTTTGCCTGAAAGTTCGTCGTTGGTCTTGGCCTTGAAGGCCTCGTTGTCGTTGTCGGGCCAGTACGAATAAGGGGGGGTCTGGCCGACGAGCTCCGCCTCGCTCCAGCCCGTCATCTGGCAAAAGGCGGCGTTCACGTAGGTGATGCGGCCCTGCATGTCCACCGCGCGCATGCCGGTGAGGATGGAGTTCTCCATCGCGCGGCGGAAATTGGTCTCCGACACCAGCGCCTGCTGCGCCTGCATGCGGCGGCGGGTGTGGCGCCAGGTGGCGATCAGCAGCCAGGCGGTCATGGCCGAGAGCGCGCCCACCAGCCAGAACAGGCCGCTGCCCACCATGCCCAGCGATGTGCGGTAGGCCTGGGCGCGCAGCATCAGTCCATTGCCGACGGGGGATACGGGCACTTCGTATTCGTTGGCGCGGTTGTCCGTGGAGATGAAGGCGCCGTGCCTGGGCGCCAGCGGCGTTCCGGCCAGCACGTTGCCCTTGCTGTCCAGCAGCGTGACGGCGTAGCGCGCGAGCACTTCGGTCGGCGTGCCGTAGCGCAGCAGGCTGTCGATGGAGTATTCACCCAGCACCACGCCGGCGAACTTGCCCTGCGAGGACAGCGGCACCTGCAGTTGCAGCAGCGGCGGCGCTTCGTCCTTGATGCTCACGGGCTGTGAATACACGGGCTGCTGCATGTCGCGTGCCAGCATGAAGATGTCGGCGGTTTCGCTGCGCTTGATCTCCTCGCCCATCACCCGCAGTTGACCGCTGGTGACGGTGGGGGCGGCATGGGTCGCGCGGATGCGCATGCGTTCGTCTATCCAGGTGACGGCCTGCAGTTCGGGGTATTGGCTGATGAGCGCTTCCGAGCGCCGGTCGAACTCGGCGCGGTCCAGGTCCTCGTTGGAGAGGTCGCGCGCGATGCGCATGATCTGCTCCTGGCGCTCCAGCAGGCGCAGGCGCACCCGCTGCTGCGCATATTCGACGTCCCGTTTGAGGGCCTCTTTCTCGCGCGCGACCTCCTCCGTGCGCAAATACCAGAAAGCAGCGACGATGGCGGCAAGAAACATCAGGACGGCGGCGAGCGGAGCCAGCACGGCAAAACGGTCCTGCCGGTTGGGCGAAAGGCTGCGCCACCAGGTACGCCACCAGCGCACTGGGGTTTTCAGTGTTTCGGCAGAGGGGAGAACCGAGGTTTCTGTCGCTTGCATACCTCGGAGTTTAAGGGGAGTCCGAGGGGAATTTCATAGCGAGAAAAAATGTGCTGTCGCAACAAAATTTCGTATTATAAAAAGTCATGGCACGATTCGAAATTTAACGAAATTTATGCGAAACTCCGGGCAAATCAACCGTTTAATTGCACTTAATTTCTAGCAAAGGAGACGCGGCATGACAGATGCAACGCAAGACAAGTCTGGCAAACAGATCGATCCCCAGGAAACCCGCGAATGGATGGACGCCCTGTCTGCCGTGATCGACCGCGAAGGTGCCGAGTATGCGCACCGCCTGATCGAAGAATTGCTGGAGCACGCCCGCGAAAACAGCATCGACATGCCGTTTTCCGCCAACACCGGCTATGTGAACACCATCGAGGCCGACCAGGAAGCCAAGTGCCCCGGCAACCTGATCATCGAAGGCCGCCTGCGCGCCTACATGCGCTGGAATGCCATGGCCATGGTGGTGCGCGCCAACCGCATCCATCCGCCCGAAGGCGGCGACCTGGGCGGGCACATCGGCTCGTTCGCCTCGCTGGCCAACATGTTTGCCGCGGGCTTCAACCACTTCTGGCACGCCGAGAGCGAGAACCATGGCGGCGATTGCCTCTACATCCAGGGCCACGTCTCGCCCGGCATCTACGCGCGCGCCTATATGGAAGGCCGCATCAGCGAAGAGCAGCTGATGAACTTCCGTCAGGAAGTGGATGGCAAGGGCCTGTCGAGCTATCCCCACCCCAAGCTGATGCCCGGTTTCTGGCAGTTCCCGACGGTGTCCATGGGCCTGGGGCCGCTGATGGCGATCTATCAGGCGCGTTTCCTGAAATACCTGCATGCGCGCGGTATCGCCAATACCGAGAACCGCAAGGTCTGGGTGTTCTGCGGCGACGGTGAAATGGATGAGGTCGAATCGCTGGGCGCCATCGGCCTGGCGGCGCGCGAGAACCTCGACAACCTGATCTTCGTGATCAACTGCAACCTGCAGCGCCTGGACGGCCCGGTGCGCGGCAACGGCAAGATCATCCAGGAGCTCGAAGGCGAGTTCCGTGGCTCCGGCTGGAACGTGATCAAGCTGATCTGGGGCAAGGGCTGGGATGCCTTGCTGGCCAAGGACCATGACGGCGCACTGCGCAAGATCATGATGGAGTGCAACGACGGCGACTACCAGGCTTTCAAGGCCAACGATGGTGCCTATGTTCGCCAGCATTTCTTCGGTCGCGATCCTCGAGCCCTGAAGATGGTCGAGCACATGTCCGACGACGAAATCTGGAACCTGCGCCGCGGTGGCCACGATTCGCAGAAGGTCTATGCAGCATTTGCCGCGGCCAACGGCCACAAGGGTCAGCCTACCGTGCTGCTGGTCAAGACCGTCAAGGGCTTCGGCATGGGCAAGATCGGTGAAGGCAAGAACAACGTTCACCAGACCAAGAAGCTGAGCGACGAGGACATCAAGGCCTTCCGCGACCGCTTCAACATCCCGATCCCCGACAGCCAGATCGCCGATATCCCGTTCTACAAGCCGGCCGACGACACGCCGGAGATGAAGTATCTGCACGAGCGCCGCAAGGCCCTGGGCGGCTACCTGCCGCACCGCCGGGAAAAGGCCGACGAGCAGTTCACCGTGCCGTCGCTGGACACCTTCAAGGCCGTGCTGGAACCCACTCCGGAAGGCCGCGAAATCTCCACCACGCAAGCCTATGTGCGCTTTCTCACGCAGTTGCTGCGCGACAAGGAGCTCGGCCCGCGCGTGGTGCCGGTGCTCGTTGACGAGGCCCGTACCTTCGGCATGGAAGGGCTGTTCCGCCAGATCGGCATCTACAACCCGCATGGCCAGCAGTACACGCCCGTCGACAAGGACCAGGTCATGTACTACAAGGAAGACGTGAAGGGCCAGATCCTGCAGGAAGGCATCAACGAAGCGGGCGGCATGTCCAGCTGGATCGC
>NZ_JBEBOW010000174.1:0-5914 GCF_040396215.1 Diaphorobacter ruginosibacter
CGGTGATCAGCCAGGTCCAGCAGAACATGGGCATCTTCATCAGCGTCATGCCGGGCGCGCGCATGTTCAGGATGGTCACGATGATGTTGATCGCGCCCATGATGGACGATGCGCCCATGATGTGCATGGCGAAGATGCCGGCATCCATCGACGGGCCCATCTGCAGCGTGAGCGGCGCATACAGCGTCCAGCCGGCAGCCGGCGCGCCGCCGGGCATGAAGAACGAGCCCACCAGCATGATGGCCGCCGGGATCAGCAGCCAGAAGCTGAAGTTGTTCATGCGCGCGAAGGCCATGTCGGATGCGCCGATCTGCAGCGGAATCATCCAGTTCGCATAGCCCACGAAGGCGGGCATGATCGCGCCAAACACCATGATCAGGCCGTGCATGGTGGTGAGCTGGTTGAACAGCTCGGGATTGACCAGTTGCAGGCCGGGCTTGAACAGCTCGGCGCGAATCAGCATCGCCAGGATGCCGCCCACCATCAGCATGGTGAACGAGAACAGCAGGTACAGCGTACCGATGTCCTTGTGGTTGGTGGCGAACACCCAGCGGCGCCATCCATGCGGCGCGCCGTGGTGGTGATCGTCATGCCCGTGATCGCCCGCGTGGCCGTGGTTGTCCAGTACTGCGCTCATGTGTTATCTCCAATCGGTCTTCTGTGCCGGACTCGTCATTGTGCGGCGACGACGTCGACGCGGCGGGCCTGGCGGTCATCTCCGGCGCCTGCGGTCACGGTTTCGGGCTTGCGCAGCTCGATGCGATCGGCGGCCACGCCGTTGTCCGTGAGCACCTTGGCGACGGCCTGCGCGCGCTTCTTGGCGAGCTCGGCATTCACGTCGGCGGAGCCCGTCGAATCGACGAAGCCGGACAGGGCGATCTTGCCCTCCTTGTGCGCGCTCCAGTATTGCGCCGCACGCCTGGCCTGCGCCAGCGCTTCGGGGCCGAGTTCGCTCTTGCCCGTTTCAAAGAAGACCTGGAACGGCCCTTCGGCCTGGGCCGACTGCGAAGCGGCGTCCGCGCTTGCCGGTGCGGCGGCGGGAGCCGGGGCAGCCGCAGCCCCCGCGCCCCCTTCGGGGAACTTGCCGCCGCGGGCCACGACGAACTGGGCGGGCTGCACCAGCTGGCCGGTCTTGTTGCTCCAGTGGTTCTTTGCGAACGTCACCACGGCCGCCAGGTCGGTGTCGCTCAATTGTTTCCATGAAGGCATCGCGCCGTTGGCGCGGCCTTCCAGCACGGCGTGCATCATGTCGGCAGCCGGGCCGTTCACCACCGGGCTTCCGTCGAGCGGCTTGATCGGGCCAGCGCCCTTGCCGTTGGCCTGGTGGCAGGCCGCGCAGTTGGCAGCATAGACTTTCTCGCCGCGCGCGATCAGATCGGCCTGCGCCCAGACCTTGTTGGGATCATCCTGCCTGGCCGCGGCCTTCTTCTTTTCTTCCTCCACCCATTGTGAGTAGTCATTGGCGGACAGCACCCTCACGTGGATGGGCATGTAGGCATGCTCCTTGCCGCACAGCTCGGCGCACTGGCCGTAGTAATCACCCACTTTTTCCGCGCGGAACCAGGTGTCGCGGACAAAACCAGGAATGGCGTCCTGCTTGATGCCGAACGCGGGAACCATGAAGGAGTGGATCACGTCCTGCGCCGTGGTGATCACGCGCACCTTCTTGTTGACCGGCACCACCAGCGGGTAGTCCACCCTGAACAGGTAGTCCTTGGGCGCCTGGCTCACGTCGCCGCTGCTGGACATCTGGCGCTGGGCCGTATCCAGCGTGGAGATGTACGACAGCCCCTCGCCTTCGCCGGTGAGATAGTCGTAGCCCCACTTCCATTGATAGCCGGTCACCTTCACCGTGAGATCGGCGTTGGTGGTGTCCTTCTGGGCCACCAGCACCCTGGTGGCGGGCAGCGCCATCATGATCACGATGATGAACGGGATGACGGTCCAGACCACTTCGACGGTGACGGACTCGTGAAAATTCGCGGCCTTGGCGCCCCGGGATTTGCGGTGCTTCCAGATGGAATAGAACATCACGGCGAAAACACCGATGAAGATCACCGTGCAGATGATCAACATCATCCAATGGAGGAAATGCTGCTCTTCGGCAATGCGCGTGACAGGTGGCGCAAGATTGAGCTGCCTGACCGACGGGCCACCGGGAAGATCCTGAACCGCGTGGGCTGTGGTGCCCAACCACGCCCCGGCCACCAGCAGCATAGAAGCCAGCTTCTTGGAAATGCTCTTCATAGTTCTCACTTACTTCTAAGCCTTAATTTGACCAATCCCTTGCTGCGCCCGCGTGGGTCGGACCTCAGCAAAAGCCATGCGAATCCCACTCCCTCGGAACATCGGGGCGCCTTGCCGCGGCAAGAGCGCCGTCCATCCCGAGTCCGGAGTCCACATGAACCCGGTTTCCATCAAATCCAGGCTGTTATCCATCAGCCTGTTGTCTCCACAATCCATCACCGGGGCCAATCAACCAGAAGTTTGATTTCCCCCTCTTGAAACCATTCAATATCTAGAGCATGCCCAGCCCGCAAGACTCCGGCAATCCGCATTAGTCCCGAGACAAATTGGCACGCCCGAACCAAATCTTGACTATCATCAAGTAATGCTTGACGGAGCGCAAAGATCGCTCCATCTGCAAAAAGTTCCGAATTTCTAGCGCTCAAGAATTGTAGCGTGCATTGATAAAAATCATTGACGCACAGGCTTTGGCAGAACCATTACCCGTTCACTGGCGGCCTTTACGCAACATCGTGCGCATGTCGTCGAGCGATACGGCGCTGCTGGCCTCCACCTTCACGCTGGGCTGCGGTTTGAAGGCATGGCCGTAGATGATTTCGAAGGTCAGCGCCAATTGGCCGCCCTGCTCCGCGCTTGCCAGGCGATCCTGCAGCGCGCCCTCCAGCCGCTGCCGGAATCCACGCCCGCGCAATGAGGCGAAGCGCCCGGGATGCAGGTTGCGGCCCAGTTCGCGCAGCTCCTGCAGCAGCCGCTCGGCGGATGCGAACGTGAGCGTGATGCGCTCCATGTCCATGACGGGCTCCGCGAATCCCGCATGCACCAGCATATCGCCCCAATCGTGCATGTCGGTCATGGAATGGCCCGGCACCGGCCAGCCCTGCTCGGCATACAAGGCATGGATTTCCCGCACCGTGTCCGGGCCGAGGCAGGAGAACATCACATATCCGCCCACCGCCAGCGAACGGTGCCATTGCGCGATCAGAGCTTGAGGATTCGCAGCAGTGTGCAGCGCCATGTTGGCCCACAACATCTGCGCGCTGGCATCCTCGGGACTGCCGAATTGCTGCGTGGGGCCGGACCAGCGGCCCGGGCTCCACCAAGGCTTGGCGAACAGCTCCTGCGCGCGCTGGCGACCCTTGGCAGACGAGGTTTCGTTGATTCTGCAAGCTGCCTGGGCGAATTGCTCCTGCACCAGCGCATGGCCCTCGATGCCGCCGCGAAGCGGATCCCAGTCGCACCAGTTCGCGGGCTTCTCACGGATCCATTGCAGACGCTCCTGCATGCGCCGCGCGACTTCTTCGTGCAGCCAGGGCGAGGTATCCGCCGCGCGCGCGTGCCAGCGCTGCGCGGCAACAGGATCGATAGTGGGTGGCAGTTGTTCAGACATGGGGAGTGACGGATTGTAGGGAGAACATGCAAATCACGGTCATGAGAGGGATTTCCCGGCGCATCGCCCATGTGGCGGCGGCCTTGCGGCGATATGTGCCGAGCCAGTGCGCGGTCTGCCGCGCCTGGCCCGCAGCGCGCATTTGCGCGGACTGCGTGGCGCGCTTTGCCGTCCAGCGCCATCGCTGCATGACGTGCGCGATGCCCATTGCCCCGGGCATCGCGCAGTGCGGCGAATGCGTGCTGCGCCCGCCCGCGCTCGACAGGTGCGTGGCCGTCCTCGACTATGCCTATCCATGGGCAGGCGTGATCGCGCAGTTCAAATTCACGGCCGATCCCGGCTGGAGCGCGCCGCTTGCCCGGCTCATGCTGCAAGACCCGTCCGCCAGGCAATTGCTCGCTGATGCGGATCTGGTGCTGCCCATCGCGCTTTCGCGCGAACGCCTGGCCGAACGCGGATTCAATCAGGCGCTGCTGCTCGCGCGGCATCTCGCGCCGCCGCACGCCTTGCATGCGCGGCTGCTGGTCCGCACGCGACACGCCCCGCCGCAGCGCGGGCTTGCCCGCAAGGAACGCCTGCGCAACCTGCGCTCGGCATTCCTGGTCGATCCTCGCCAGCAGCCATTGCTCGCAGGAAAGAACGTGCTGCTGATCGACGACGTGATGACCACCGGAGCCACGCTGCAATCGGCCGCGCATGCCTTGCGCGCCGCCGGCGCGGGTGCCGTGCGCGCCCTGGTGCTGGCGCGCACGCAATGAGACCCCGGCAGGCCCGAAGACGGCGACAATACGGGCCATGTTTCATATCGTCCTCGTCGAGCCCGAAATTCCGCCCAACACCGGCAACGTCATCCGCCTGGCGGCGAACACGGGCTGCACGCTTCATCTGGTGGAGCCGCTCGGGTTCTCGATGGAAGACCGCTACATGCGCCGCGCGGGCCTGGACTATCACGAATACGCGGAGGTGCGCCGTCACGAGGGATGGACTGCCTTGCTGCGCGACGAAACGCCCGACCTCTCGCGCATGTTCGCCATGACGACGCGCGCAAGCCGATCCGTGTTCGAGACCGCCTTCCAGCCCGGCGACTGGTTCATCTTCGGCTCCGAGTCGCGCGGCCTGCCCCCGCCGTTGCGCGATTCGTTCGACCCCGCACAACGCCTGCGCCTTCCCATGCTGCCCGATCAGCGCAGCCTGAACCTCTCCAACGCCGTGGCGGTCACCGTGTTCGAGGCGTGGCGGCAAAATGGCTTCCAGCAGACAGCCTCGCCGGAGCCCGCGCGCTGAAAGAGCATCGCCGCGGATGAAAAAACATGGCGTGTCACGACACGCGTGCCGGCTGCGTGGCGCCGGTCATGGCCTCGTGAACCGAACGGCGCGTGCGCTCCGTGAGGTATTCAAGAAACGCCTGCGTGCGCGCCGGCAGGAACTTGCGGCTCGGCAACGCCGCATACAGCGTGAGCTGGCTCGTCGTCCACGCGGGGAGCACGCGCACCAGAGCGCCACTGTTGAGATACGGCGCCGCCAGTTCCATGGGCAGCGACGTGATGCCCGCGCCATCCAGCACCGCGCGCAAAATCGTATCGACATAGTTGATCTGGCAGACCGGGCGCACCCGCACCTCGACCGTCAGCCCGTCGGCATCGGGATTCGTCAGCACCACCCCGCCGCTGCGCCAATCCGGATGCTTGAACTGCAGGCAATCGTGGTTCTGCAGATCATCGGGCGTCTGCGGCGCGGGATGCGCCTCCAGATAGTCCGGCGATGCGCACAGCACGCCGACCGTGGTGATGATGGGGCGGGCGATCACGTTGGCGTTGTAGCCAGCGGGCGCGCTCAGCAGCTTGATGTCGAAGTCGTTGAGCACGCTGGTGCCGGCCGCCTCCACGGAAATGTCGAACGTCACCTGCGGGTATAGCTCGCGGAATCCGCGGATCGCCGGCGCCAGCACATGGGTGGCCAGCATCGGGGAGGCCGCCACGTGCAGCACCCCGGCGATCTCCACGGTGTGCGCCTGCGCCGCCACCCGCGCATCTTCCACGTCGTTGAGGATGTGGCGCACGCGCGCCAGATAGGCCTCGCCCGCTTCGGTCAACGACAGTTTGCGCGTGGTCCGCTGCAGCAGCCGGGCGCCCACATGGCTCTCCAGCTCCGACACGTAGCGCGTCACCCCCGCCGGCGACATGTCCAGCGCCCGCCCGGCGGCGGCAAAGCCGCCCTCGTCCACCACGGACTGGAAAACATGCATTGCCTGTAGCTTGTCCATCTGCCGCCACTCCCCGG
>NZ_JBEBOW010000175.1:0-5801 GCF_040396215.1 Diaphorobacter ruginosibacter
GCCAAACTGAGCAGCGCCGCAGGCAATGCCTTGACCGCGAAGGACTTGCCCTCGCCGGCGGCGCTGCGGTGGCATTCGAGGAGCACCGCCAGCGCGGAGGAATCGAACACCTTCAGCGGCCCGGCGTCCACCACCAATTGCGGCTCCTTGTGAGCGCGCATGGCCTGCATCAACATGCGCAGGCACGCCGTTGCCTGTGCGTGCGTGAGCTCGGGCGGGAGCACGAGCATGGAGGGCGCTGCGGCGGCGGTCATTTACTTGCTCGCGCTGGCCGCGTTGGCCTGGTTGCGGGCGACCAGTGTGTCGATCAGCCCGTCGATGCCCTTAGCGTTGACCTCCTGGCCAAACTGGGTGCGGTAGGTATCGACGATCCAGACGCCCAGCACGTTCAGGTTGTAGATCTTCCAGGAACTGCCGTCCTTCTCGAGGCGATAGTCCACCTGCACCGGATCGCCCTTGCCGCGCACCTCGGTGCGAACCAGCACGTCCTTGTCCCCGGCCGCGGCACGCAGCGGCTTGACGTCCACCGACTGGTTCGTCACCTGGCTCAGCGCACCCGCATAGGTGCGCACCAGCAGAACCTTGAATTCGTCCTGCAGGCGCTTTTGCTGCTCGGGCGTCGCCTTGCGCCAGCCCGGCCCCACCGCCGCGGCAGTCATGCGCCGGAAGTTCACGTGCGGCATGAGCAGGCGATCGACCAGCACCATGATCTTGTCCACATCGCCCGACTTGATTGACGGGTCGTTGCGGATGGTCTCCAGCACCTCATTGGAGAGGCGCTTGATCATGGCATCCGGCGCCTCTTCGGCGGCCCAGGAAATCACCGGCGAGGACATCAGCATCAGCGATGCCGCAGCGGCGGCGGATTGCGAAAAAAAGCGTCGATTCAACATTTATTGATGTCCTTCCCGGTTCACATACAAACCTGAATGTATGTGAATACCGGCATGTGTGGGATTTTGAGCGGATTCCCGTGGATTCCCGCGTACGGGCCGTCGCCGGATGAAAATGATTGCAACACCCGGCGAGCCGCATCGGATCACGGTGGCGGCCGATGCCCGATGATCTTCGGCAGGCTTCAATAGTCCTCGGGCAGCTTGCCCGCATCGTCCAGGTTCTGGGTCTGCCCTCTTCTGGGGCCGACACGCTGGCTGCGCACCTGCAGATACACGTCGCGCGTGAACGAATAGGGGTCCAGCGCAGCGGCTTCCAGCACGTCGCCCACGTTGAGCAGCGATTCACGCTTTTCAACAATTCTCAGCCCATAGAGCGAATTGCGCACGCGAACGTCGGAAATGTGGCCAGCCACGTCGCCATAGAAATCCACTGGCAAGGCCACCGTGTCACGCACCGTCGAGGGGCCGAGCAGCGGCAGCACCAGATAGGGTCCGGTATTCAGGCCCCAGCGCCCAAGCGTCAGGCCAAAATCCTGCTTGTGACGCTGCACGCCCATTTCGCTGGCGATATCGAGCAGGCCGCCCAGGCCGAATACCGTGTTGACGTTGACGCGCACCATGCTGTCGAAAGCCTCGGTGCCACGCCCCTGCAGCAGGTTGTTCACGAACGACCAGATATCGCCGAGATTGGCAAAAAAGTTGCTGACGCCCGTGCGGACCGGCTTGGGCGCGACATCGTGATAGACGGTGGCGACAGGCTTGAGCACGGCCCTGTCCAGCCCGTCGTTGAACGAATACATGCTGCGGTTGAACGACTCGAACGGATCTTCCGGATTCGTATGAGGGCCGGTTGCGCAGCCCGCAAGCAGGCTCAAACCCAACACGGCCGCGGCGCCGCGGGTGACAACGACTTTGGAGTATTTGCTTATGTATGTCATTTTTTACCGCCGGAGTTCCCACCCTCTTCAGCCTTGCTGTAGAGGAACTGGCCAATCAGGTTTTCCAGCACGACTGCGGATTGGGTGGAGGTGATGGTATCGCCTTCCGCCAGATTGGCCTCGTCGGCACCGGCTTCGATCCCGATATATTGGTCGCCCAGCAGGCCGCTGGTGAGAATTTTCAGCGAGCTGTCCTTGGGAAACTTGAATTGCTTGTCGAGCTCCAGATGCACGTCGGCCTGGAAAGTCTCATCGTTGAAGCCGATCGACTGAACGCGCCCCACCACCACGCCGGCGCTGCGCACCGCCGACTTGGGCTTGAGACCACCGATATTGTCGAAACGCGCCGTCACGCTGTAGCCGGACTTCCAGTTCAGGCTCAACAGATTGGCGGACTGCAGCGCCAGAAACACGAGCGCCGCCGCGCCCAACAGCACGAACAGGCCGACCCAGACATCATTCTTGGATTTCTGCATGGTTTGCTACTTTCTCCGAAGTCCCGAAAGACCCGTCTCTTTGCTCCCGGTTCGATTCATCGTCATTCAGATACTGAACATCAGCGCGGTGAGCAGGAAGTCCAGCCCCAGCACCGCCAGCGACGCGATCACCACCGTGCGGGTGGTCGCACGCGATACGCCCTCCGGCGTCGGCTTGGCCACATAGCCCTGCAGAACCGCCACGAAAGTGACCGCGAGGCCGAACACCACGCTCTTGACGACACCATTGCCCACGTCCTTCCAGACATCGACGCTGCTTTGCATCGCGCCCCAGAAGGCCCCGGGATCCACACCCAGCATGACGACGCCGACCAGCCAGCCGCCGATCACGCCGACCGCGCTGAACACGGCAGCCAGCAGCGGCATGGCGATCACGCCGCCCCAGAAACGCGGCACCAGGATGCGGCGCACCGGATCGACCGCCATCATCTCCATCGCGGACAGTTGCTCTCCCGCGCGCATCAGGCCGATCTCGGCTGTCAGCGACGTTCCCGCGCGGCCGGCGAACAAAAGCGCCGTCACCACCGGTCCCAGTTCGCGAACCAGCCCGAGCGTGACGACCAGGCCCAGCGCATTGGCCGAGCCGTAGATCTGCAGGACGTTGTATCCCTGCAGCGCCAGCACGAAGCCGACGAACAGGCCCGACATGGCGATGATCGACAGCGAATAGTTGCCCAGGAAATGCACCTGATCGCGCACCAGCCCGAACCGCTTCAGCGCCGCCGGGCCGAGCGCCAGCAGACGCCAGAACAGGCGCGCGCCCATGCCGATGTCGGCCAGCTTGCCGCGCACCGCGAAACCCACATCCGAGGGACGCCACCAGCTCATGCCGAACCTCCCGGCGCTGCGCCGATGGGGCCGAAGTCCTGCGCCACGCTCGGGCCGGGATAGTGAAACGGCACCGGCCCGCTCGGCAGCGCATTGACGAACTGGTGCACCAGCGGATCGGTGCTCTCCCGCACCTCCTGCGGCGTGCCCTGCGCGGCAATCGTGCCCGGGCCGAGGATGATGACGTAATCTGCCAGGCGGAAGGTTTCCTCCAGGTCGTGCGACACGATGATGGTGGTGAGCCCCATCGCGTCGTTGAGCTGGCGGATGAGCTGGGCCGCCGTGCCCAGCGAGATCGGGTCCAGCCCCGCAAACGGCTCGTCGTACATGATCAGCTCGGGATCGAGCGCGATCGCCCGCGCGAGCGCCACGCGCCGCGCCATGCCGCCGGAAATCTGGCTGGGCATGAGGTCGCGCGCGCCGCGCAGCCCCACGGCATTGAGCTTCATGAGCACGATGTCCCGGATCAGCTCCTCCGACAGATCCGTGTGCTCGCGCAGCGGAAACGCCACGTTCTCATACACGCTCATGTCGGTGAACAGCGCGCCGAACTGGAACAGCATGCCCATGCGCCTGCGCGCCGCATACAGGGCCGCCATGTCCATGCCGGCGACGTTCTCGCCGTCGAACAGCACTTCGCCGCCCTGCACGAAATACTGGCCGCCGATGAGGCGCAGCACCGTGGTCTTGCCGCCGCCGGAGGCCCCCATCAACGCCGTGACCTTCCCGCGCGGAATGCTCAGCGAGACGTCGCGCAGGATCGTGCGGTCGCCATATCCGAATTGGACATTGCGCAATTCCACGAGCGGAGCGTTGGCGGTTGATGCGGTTGGAAGCATATTGAATTCAGCGATGGCCCATCGACAAACAAGGATGAGCAACCCTACATCATAGGTGGAAACCCTTTCCATGCATGCAGCCCGGAGATGAACAGACTGTTTCATTAATGTTGCTTGACTATACTGGGGCTTGTCTTTCAACGGCGGGGGCATGATGTGCTCGCCAAACGGATCGTGTGCTCACCAGGACAGACAAGCCCGCACATGAACCGGAGACAGCGGCCATGCGAGTTGCAAGCATGTGTCCGCCCCAGGGCCGGTCATCGCACCGCGCACCTCGTTCGTCGGTTTCCCGTTTTCCACGCATCGGAAAGGGTTGCCGTTTTTTTGCCACACCCTCCACCTAACGAAAGGGCTCCAGCTCAATGAAGAACCACGTCCGGAATGCCACCCCCATCAAGACCTCGCCCCTTTCCCGCTCGGCCACCGGCCTGCATCTGATCGGCGACCTCTACGGCTGTCTCTGCGACAGCCGGCTGATGCTGGATGCCGGCTATCTGGAATCTTTCTGCAAGGAACGCGTGGCCGCCGCCGGGCTCACCACCGTGGGCAGCCTTTTTCACAGCTTCGGCGAAGGCGGTGGCGTGACGGGCGTGGTCGTGCTGGCCGAGTCGCACCTGTCGCTCCACACTTGGCCCGAATCAGGCTACGTCACGCTGGATGTCTATGTGTGCAACTACACCGAGAACAACCGCCCGAAGGCGCAGAAGCTGTTCGACGACCTGATGGCGGCATTCAATCCGAACGACCCGCACCTGCACCGCGTCGAGCGCGCCTGACATGAACGCGACACAGACCCCGCGGGCTTCGGCGCCCTCGTATGCGGCCGAGCGGCTTAATGCGGACTTCGGCTTCTACCTGAAGAACAGCCGTCTGCTGGCGAGCCGGCAATCGCCATGGCAGCACATCGAAGTCTTTGAAAACGCGCAGTTCGGCCGCGTCATGCGGATCGACGACTGCTTCATGACGTCGGAGCGCGACGAGTTCTTCTACCACGAGCCGATGGTGCACCTGCCCGCGATTGCCCATGCGGGCGTGCGCCGCGCGCTGGTGATCGGCGGCGGAGACGGCGGCGCGGCGGAGGAGCTCCTCAAGCTGCCGCTGATCGAACGCGTGGTGCTCGCCGAGCTGGACGAGCAGGTGATCGACGTATCGCGCGAATGGCTCGGCCAGATCCACCACGGCGCATTCGACGATGAGCGGCTCGAGATCCGCATTGGCGACGCGCGCTCATTTCTCGGGCAGACGCAGGAACGCTTCGACCAGATCGTGCTCGATCTCACCGACCCGTTCGGCCCGGCCACCGATCTCTACACCGTGGAGTTCTACGAAAGCTGCCGCAGCGCCCTCTCGCCCGGCGGCGTGATTTCGCTGCACATGGGCTCGCCCATCCATCTGCCGCAGAGCCTGATGCGCATTGCCGCGTCCGTGCGGCAGGTGTTTCCGGTATTCCGGCCATACCTGCAATACGTGCCGCTCTATGGCACCCTGTGGTGCATGGCCATGGCCTCGCAGACCACCGACCCCGCCCGGATCAGCCAGGAAGAAGTCGACCGGCGCATCGCGCAGCGCGGCATCCCGTCGCTGCAGCTCTACAACGGCTTCACGCACCACGCCCTGCTCGCGCAGCCCAATTTCGTGCGCGAACTGCTGGCCCGCCCAGCGCAGCCGCTGCGGCGCGGAGATATGCTGCAGGAAGTGCGCGACCCCTCTGAACTGCCGCCCATCGTGGTCACGGCCGGATAGGCTCGGAACAAGAAAAAAACGCAACCCCTGCGGGTTGCGTTTTGCATTCAGCGCCGG
>NZ_JBEBOW010000176.1:0-5773 GCF_040396215.1 Diaphorobacter ruginosibacter
AGCGCCGGACTGTTAATCCGTAGGTCCCTGGTTCGAGCCCAGGTTGAGGAGCCAATCCATCAAGCAGCCTTCCGCAATTGCACGGAAGCGCTTTCAACAATTCATACCGATATTCCTCAATAGCTCAGTCGGTAGAGCGCCGGACTGTTAATCCGTAGGTCCCTGGTTCGAGCCCAGGTTGAGGAGCCATTCAGATCCGCCCGGCGCGCAAGTGCCGGGCGGATTTTTATTGCCAGATCACTCCTTCTGCACGCACAACGAAAAGGCCTGCGAGGCGGACACCTCGCAGGCCATGCTGCCAAAACCGTTGCAGGCCAGGTTACATGTTGGTGATCATCACGTCGCCGAAACCCGAGCAGCTCACCTGCGTCGCACCGTCCATGAGACGCGCGAAGTCATAGGTCACCTTCTTGCTCAGAATGGATTTCTCCATCGACGCGATGATCAGTTCGGCCGCCTCGCTCCACCCCATGTGGCGCAGCATCATTTCAGCGGAGAGGATTTCCGAGCCCGGATTCACATAGTCCTTGCCCGCGTACTTGGGCGCCGTGCCATGCGTGGCCTCGAACATCGCCACCGAGTCGGACATGTTGGCTCCCGGCGCGATGCCGATGCCGCCCACTTGCGCGGCGAGCGCGTCCGAGATGTAGTCGCCATTCAGATTCAACGTGGCGATCACGCTGTATTCCACCGGACGCAGCAGGATCTGCTGCAAAAACGCATCGGCGATGCTGTCCTTGATGGTGATGTCCTTGCCGGTGTTCGGGTTCTTTACGCGCATCCATGGGCCGCCGTCGATCAGCTCGCCGCCGAACTCGCTGGCCGCCAGTTCATAGCCCCAGTCGCGGAACGCGCCTTCCGTGTACTTCATGATGTTGCCTTTGTGCACCAGGGTCACATTCGGCTTGTCATGGTCGATGGCGTACTGGATCGCCTTTCGCACCAGCCGCTGCGTGCCCTCCCTGGACACCGGCTTGACCCCGATGCCCGAGGTCTCGGGAAAGCGGATCTTTCCCACGCCAAACTCATCCCGCAGAATCCTGATGAGCTTCTTGGCCTTGTCGGATTCGGCGGGGAACTCGATACCCGCGTAGATGTCCTCGGAGTTCTCGCGGAAAATCACCATGTTGACCTTCTCGGGCTCCTTGACCGGAGAGGGAACGCCCTTGAAATACTGCACCGGACGCAGGCAGACGTACAGATCGAGCTCCTGGCGCAGCGTCACATTCAGGGATCGGATGCCACCGCCAACCGGCGTGGTCAGCGGGCCTTTGATAGAAATCACATAGTCGCGCACGACCTGCAGCGTCTCGTCCGGCAGCCACACGTCCGGGCCGTAAATCCGTGTGGACTTTTCGCCCGCGTAGATCTCCATCCAGTGAATCTTGCGCTTGCCGCCATAGGCCTTGGCGACGGCGGCATCCACCACTTTGATCATCACCGGGGTGATGTCGGCGCCAGTGCCATCACCCTCGATGAAAGGAATGATGGGCTGATCCGGCACATGCAGGCTCATGTCGGCGTTGACGGTGATCTTCTGCCCTTGGGCAGGTACTTCGATATGCTGGAATTGGCTCATGCATCGTCTCCAATGGGGTGATTTGCGGACGCGGGCTGCGGGAAACGCCTGCCTCGAGCGAATCGGCGCCAAGCCTGCGCCGCCGGAGGTTTCCATGAGCCCGGCACCGGGATCGTCCGGGTCATTCTAGCTACAAAAGAAAGACAATTTCCCTGTCAACGCGCCCGCATCCGCAGCGTTGAGAGAATGTTCCGCTGCATACATTGGGTAGGCACGGACGGTTTCCCCTTCTTAATGGGATTTGCACATATGAAAAAACTCCTCGCAATTCTGGCAATGGGCATGTTCACCGCTGGCGCAATGGCCCAGCCCGCACCGGCAATGCCGCCCGAGGCCGCGCCCACGGCTGCCGCACCAGCTCCGGCCCACGCCGCCAAGACCCCCAAGGCGAAGAACCACCACGCCAAGGCGCCGCAGCACAACGGCAAGCAGCATAAGGTCGCCAAGAAGAACCGCAAGCACAAGAAGCCGACCGCCTGATTCGCTCTCACGCCCATCGGGCACGATTGCTCCGGGAGACCGAAGTCCTGCGACTTCCGTCTCCCGGAGTCGTTTGGGCGAGCCGCCCATCGGCAGAAATCAGCAGAAACATGCTCAAGGCAAGGACACAGCAGGAAACCCCTGAGCATTCCGTTATCCGATACCCTCGGGGGCACCTTCCCTTGGATGAACCGCCCGGATGAACGCTTCCGCCAACAAGCCCAGATATCTGCTGCGTCCCCGCATCTACATCGGTGACGCCATCAAGATCGGCCCCGGCAGGGTGGAGTTGCTGCGCCAGGTGAACGCAACGCGCTCCATAGCCGCCGCCGCCCGTTCGCTCAGCTTGCCCTACAAGCGCGCATGGCTGCTGATCGATTCACTCAACCGGGGATTCGGCCGCCCGGTCGTCGAGACCGCCGCAGGCGGCAAAGGCGGTGGAGGAGCCTCGCTGACACCGCTGGGACAGCGGATCATCGAACACTACGATGCACTCGAAGCCAGACTCAACACCTGTGCGGACGAGCAATTGCAGGCCCTTTGCGATCTGGCCAGCGGCCACAACATCCTTTGATCTAGACCATAGCCCCACATGGAAGCCGTTCTATACATTTCGTTATGTCATTTTTGACATAGCGCTTGGATCACCCACCTCGATGGCTGCGCCGGCTTGCTCCTCTTGGCCATCCTGGAACAGGAACTTCTTTCATGGAACTGAAAATCAATGCCTTCACCGGCACGCTTGCACTGGCCTTGCCGCTGCTGTTTTCAACCTATGCCAGAGCGCAGGGGAGCGATGAAAACCGCGGCGATGACGGGCCGCCGCAGGCTGCGCAAAGCAGCATATTCACGCTGGGCCAGGTCACGGTGACGGGAAAGCGCGAGGATGAACAGGCGATCGGCACATCGACGCTCGACAGCGAAGACATGCAGGATTTCAACAAGGAGAGCCTGAAGGAGGCGTTGGACATCGTCCCCGGCGTGTCGGTCACGACCGGCTCCGGCAGCCGCAACGAGGCCGACATCAGCATTCGCGGATTCAACCGCTATCAAGTGCCCCTGTACATGGACGGAATCCGCCTGTACCTGCCAGCCGACAACCGCATCGACGTGGACCGCTTCCTGACCATGGACCTGTCTGAAATACAGGTCTCGAAAGGCTATGTGTCGGTACTCAACGGCCCGGACGGCATGGGCGGCGCCATCAACCTGGTCACGCGCAAGCCGGTCAAACCGTTCGAGTCGGAGGTGCGCCTGACGGGCAAGCTGGGGGAAGGCGGCCAGTATGAAGGCTACACGGCCTATGCCCGCCTGGGCGGCAGGCAGAGCCAGTATTACTGGCAGGCCAGCATCGAGCAGCGCGACCTGGACAACTGGCGCCTGTCGCGGGACTTCAGGCCGACCGCAGCGGAAAACGGCGGGGAGCGCGACAACACCAGCAAGAAGGACAGTCGCTTCAATTTCAAGTTCGGCCTCACACCGAACGCAACCGATGAATACTCGCTGAATTTCGTGCAGCAAGGCGGTGAAAAGCACGGCATCGGCGCGGTGACCGGCACATCGGCGATCAGCACATGGGACTGGCCCAGATGGGATGTCCAGAGCCTGTACTGGCTTTCGCACACCCAGCTTGGCGAGAACGGCTACCTCAAGACGAAGGCGTACTACAACACGTTCAAGAACGATCTGGTCGCCTACACGAACGTGGCCCTGGATACGCGCAACTGGACCAGCCACTACGACGACAACGCCAAGGGCATCAGCCTCGAGCTGGGCACCACCGCATTGCCCCAGCAGACGCTCAAGGGCGCGCTGCATCTGCGGCGCGACGAGCACGTGGAGTGGCAGAACATGGATCTGCAAGGCTCGGTCGAACCCAAGCAAGGCGCGATCGAGGACAGCTACTCGCTGGCGCTGGAGGACACCTGGCACGTGACCCCCCAATTCGACCTGGTAGGCGGAGTCAGCCGTGATTTCCGCCGCATGAGCAAGGCCCAGGAATACACCGCCGCCGACGGACTGTTCAACTACGAACTCGCCAACCACTTTGCCACCAACTGGCAAGGCGCGGCCATCTACCGGTACCGCGAAGGCGGCAAGCTGCATTTCTCGGTATCGCGGCGAGCACGCTTTCCGAGCATGTTCGAGCGTTACAGCTCACGCTTCGGCGGCGCGCTTTCCAACCCCTATCTCAAACCCGAGCGCGCATTGAACTTCGAGCTCGGCATAGCCGAGCAGATCAGCCCCGGCCTGCAGGTCGAGGCGGCCGTTTTCCACAGCAAGGTCGATGACGCCATCCAGTCGGTGAACATCGAGTACATGGGCAGCACCTATTCGCAATCACAGAACGTCGGCAAGGCCACGTTCCGGGGGCTCGAATTGAGCGTGTATGCGCGGGCGGCGCGGACGCTGGAGCTGGGCGGCAACTACACCTACATCCTCACCAGGCTCGACAACCCAGGCGATCCCAGCGCGCGGCTGACCACGGCCCCGAGAAACAAGGCATTCCTGTTTGCAAGATGGAAGCCGATGCCGGCCCTGAAGATCATCCCCAGTGTCGAATACGCCAGCGCGCGCTGGTCGCAGCCGCCCAGCGGCAGCGGCTACATACGCACGGGAGCCTATGCGCTGCTGAACCTGAAGGCCGAATACCAGCTCAGCCCCAACGCCACCCTCTCGCTGTCGGCGCGCAACCTGTTCGACAGGAACTACGAGCTGGCCAGCGGCTACCCCGAGGAAGGCCGCAGCTTCATGGTGGCTGCCACGTTCCAGTTCTGAGCGATCCAGGCCGATATCCACGACGCTTGATTTCCGAAAAGAGCCGATCATGAACATGAAGATTACGGGGCCGCGCCTGCGAGCGATGGCCGCAATGGCGGCAATGGCTGCGCTCACGGCATCCGCGCAGGCGCTTGCGGCCGATGGCTTCGAGCTGGCCCGCAGCAACGGTTGTTTCGTCTGCCACCAGGGGACCGTCCAGCGCATGGGGCCGTCCTTCACCGACATCGCCCGCAAATACGCGGGCGAGAAAGATGCCGCGGCCCTGCTTGCCGAACGCATCATCCACGGGACAGGCCCCGATGGATCGGGCTGGAAGTCGCAAGGCAAGGCCGCGATGCCCTACATGCCGCCCAATGCCGCGGTGACGCTGGCCGACGCCCATGTCCTCGCCGGGTGGATTCTTGCCTCGGCGGATCTGGCGACCGCCGCCGCGCCGTTCGTCACCAACCGGGTCAGCGTGACCGGCATGGTCAGGCAGCCGCTCCAACTGGGCGTCGGCGACCTGCGGCAATTCCCGCTCAGGCAGATGGCGATGGCTCCGGCAAAACATGCGGCGGACGGCCAGCCGACCCAGCACATCCAGCTCAAGGGCGTGCTGCTGCGCGACATCCTGGAAAAAGCGGCGGTCACCGCACAAAACCATTTCGACCTCAAGAAAGCGGCTGTCATCATTACCGCCACCGACGGCTTCAAGGTCGTCTACTCCTTGGCCGAGGTGCTCCATTCACCCATCGGCGACGGGGCTCTGGTGTTCTTCGAGAAAGACGGACAGGCGCTGAGCGCCAAGGAGGGGCAAATCGCCATGGTTTCCCTGGGCGATGACTCGGCCGCCAGCCGGTACATCAAATGGGTCCAGTCCATCGACGTGCGTAAGATCGTGGATTGACGCCCGTTATTCGAGACGACACCATGAACACCAGCGAAACACCCGGC
>NZ_JBEBOW010000177.1:0-5690 GCF_040396215.1 Diaphorobacter ruginosibacter
GGCCTTCAAGGCCGGTTTTTTGTCGTAGGGCCGCCCCAAGACAAAAAGCGCCCCCTCGGGGGGCAGCGGACCGCGCGCAGCGGGGAAGCGTGGGGGCTTTGTTTTGTCGTAGGGCCGCCCCAAGACAAAAAGCGCCCCCTCGGGGGGCAGCGGACCGCGCGCAGCGGGGAAGCGTGGGGGCTTTGTTTTGTCGTAGGGCCGCCCCAAGACAAAAAGTGCCCCCGTGGGGGGGCAGCGGACCGCGCGCAGCGGGGAAGCGTGGGGCTTTTGCTGTTGGGGGGCCGGATGGTCGAAAGATGAGAAACAGAAACGCCGCGGGCGGCGGCCGGTTTCAGCGGCAGCCGCCCGTGGCGTTTTCCCGGATCTGTGCGCGGGGCGCGGCGATGGCCGCGCCCTCCCGTCAGATCACCATTGCTGGACGACGATGTCGTGCGCGTAATCGCCAAGGCGGCGGTTGGCTTCGGGGGTCAGATAGACGTTGTCGGCGAACACGTACAGGTTGTAGCTGCTGTTCGGCAGCACCGTATTGGGGGTGCACAGGGCGGAGCTGATCTGGTTGTTGCCGGTTCCGATGCCCGGGCCGGAGTCCACCGACGTGCACACCGCGACGTCGCTGTTCTGGAAGCCGTAGCTGCCAGGGCTGCCCTGGAACAGGTTCACCTGGTAGGCCGCATCGACGTACAGCACCCGCTTGCCGCCCAGCGAATTGATGTCGATCTTCAGGCGGTTGTTCAGCGCCAGCATGACCTGCGTGAGCAGCTGCTCCTTGTCGATCTGCTTGGCCCAGGGCGTGCGGCTCAGGTCGAACGTGCCGGTCACGACCACGTGGGTTGCGCCGGCGTTGATCACGCGGGTCACCTGGGCTGCCAGGTCGGCGCCGGCCTGGGCGGCGTTGGCCATCAGCTCATCTTCGGTGATGGTGCCATTCAGGTATGCCATGGTGTTGGCGATCACATCGCTCACGCCCGCGCTGATCACGACCAGATCGTTCGAGGTGAACTGGCTCGAGCCCAGGAAGGTGTCGATCTGCTGGACCACCGTGGGGGTGCCGGCATTGCCGGCGGCGTCCGGAGTCTGGGCAATGCGGGCGTTGCCATAGGCGTAATTGGTGCCGCCTTGGGATGACGGCGTCAGCGTGACGTCGTAGCGCGAGGCGAACTCCGCGGGCCAGCTGTTGATGGTGCCGTCGTTCACTGTGAACGAGTGTCCCAGTTGGCCCTGGTCGGCCAGTCCGTCGCCAAACACGACGAAGCGGTCGGGGCTGATTGCCGAGTCCACGCTGCTGGAGCCGCAAGCCGTGAGCAGGGCTGCCGATGCGCATGCCGCTGCCACGAAAGTGCGGCGCATCCAATTTGCTGCCATAAATTTCTCCAAAACGATGTGGTGAGTGTAACTAGTGCGTGTGAACGAAGGGCGGTGCATCCGCTACAAACTGTAGGCAGCGCGCCGCATCAGGCAGCCGCGGCGCGTTGCAGGCGGTCCCGAACGCCCTCCCAGCCATCCGATTCTGGCGGAGTTTCCACCCAGATGAGTTTGACCTTGGCGTCATCGAAGTCACGCAGCGCGGCAAATAGTTCCTGCCCGGCGGCCAGCGGGTCGTCCGGCATGCGCCGCAGCGTGACGGTTTTTGCGGGGGTGAGCATGCGCGAGCGCGAGTAGACCGCGATGTGGGCGGCGTCCTTGCCGAGAACCTCGAGCGCGGTCTGGATCTTCCGGGCGCTCATCAGCCGCACCTTGGCGCTGGGCGCATAGTGCGCCAGCAGCGTGCCCGAGGCGCGCGGCGTATGTTCGGGCATCTCTTCCCTGGAGAGCGGGCGCAGGCCGCAGGCGCCTTCGATATCCTCGCGGGTGATGGCGCCGGGGCGCAGCAGCACCGGCACGCCGCGCGTGCAGTCCACGATGGTCGATTCGATGCCGACTTCGCAGGCGCCGCCGTCGAGCACCAGCAGGTCGTCGCCAAACTCCGAGGCCACGTGCCGCGCCGTCGTCGGGCTCACGCGGCCGAACTTGTTGGCGCTGGGCGCGGATACGCCCCATACCGGCGGATCGAGTTCGCGGCAGGCCGCCAGCAACGCATGCGCGACCGGGTGCGACGGGCAGCGCAGGCCGACGCTGTCCTGTCCTCCGGTGGACGCCCTGGCCGCATCCGGCAGGCGCGGCAGGATCACCGTGAGCGGTCCGGGCCAGAAGGCGTCGATCAGCTGCTGCGCGAATACCGGCACCTCTTTGGCATAGCGGGTGATGCCCTTCGCATCGGCCACGTGCACGATCAGCGGATGGTTGGCGGGCCGGCCCTTGGCGGCGAAGATCCGCGCCACGGCGGCGTCGTTGTCCGAGTCGGCGGCGAGGCCGTAAACGGTTTCGGTGGGCATGCCCACCAGCCTGCCGCCTTGCAGCGCACGGGCTGCCGTATCGATCGACTCCTGGAGGCGTCCGTCGAGAATCATGGTCAGAATGGCTCGATGCCCAGGATCGCGGCCGCCTTGAGCGCCGTCGCGCGGACCTCTTCGGGCGTTGCCGCGGTGATGTTCAGATGGCCCATCTTGCGCGCGCGCTTGGCTTCGTGTTTGCCGTAGAGGTGCAGCGTGCAGCCGGGCAGGGCCAGCACCTGGTCCCAGGCGGGCGTCCGGGCTTGCGCCGAATCCTTGAACCACAGGTCGCCCAGCAGATTCAGCATGATCGCCGGGCTGTGCTGGCGCGGCTGCGTCAGCGGCAGGTTGGCCATGCAGCGCACCTGCAGCTCGAACTGCGAGACGTCGCAGGCGTTCTGGCTGTAGTGGCCGCTGTTGTGCGGGCGCGGCGCGATCTCATTGACCACCAGCATGCCGTCGCTCAGGATGAAGAATTCCACGCAGAGCACGCCGACATAGTCCAGGCCGATGGCCACGGACTTGGCGGCGGCGATCGCTTTCTCGACCTGAGTCGCGGGCAGGTTGCCCGCATAGACCTCGGTCACGGCCAGGATGCCGTCGCGGTGCAGGTTGCGCTGCACCGGCAGATTCACGATGGAGCCATCGCGGCCGCGTGCGACGATCACCGAGCATTCGAGCGCGAGCGGCAGCATCTTCTCCAGCACGCAGCCCACGCGGCCCAGTCGCTCCCATGCGGCCTCAAGCTCCGTGCGCGTCTTCACGCGGACCTGGCCCTTGCCGTCGTAGCCCATGCGGGCGGTCTTCAGGATGCCGGGCAGCAGCGCATCGTTGACGGCGGTGAGCTGCTCGGCCGTGTCGATCACGGCATAGGGCGCGCAGGGTACGCCACATTTCACGAAATGCGCCTTTTCGGCCGCGCGGTCCTGCGCGATCGCCACGGCGGAGCCGGCGGGCGAGACCGGCAGCGATCCGGCCAGCCTCTCGAGCGAGCCCGCGGGCACGTTCTCGAACTCCGTGGTGACGGCGGCGCACAGCCGGGCCAGTTCGGCCAGTCCCTGGGCATCCTCGTATCCGGCGCGGATGTGATGGTGGCTCACCAGGCCCGCGGGGCTGGTGCCGTCCTGGTCCAGCACGGCGGTGAAATACCCCATCGCCTGCGCGGTTTGCGCAAACATGCGGCCCAGTTGTCCGCCTCCGAGCACGCCCAGCGTGGCGCCGGGCAGGATCACCCGTGAATCGTCGCGCGCGCTCATGCGGACACCGGCGGCAAGGTCATGGCGCGGGCCGCGCTGGTCTGCTCCTCGCGGAAGGCTTCGAGCTTCTCGCGCAGTGCGGGGTCTTCATTGGCCAGCAGCGCCACGGCGAACAGCGCCGCATTGGCGGCGCCAGCGGTGCCGATGGCGAACGTCGCCACCGGCACGCCCTTGGGCATCTGCACGATGGAATGCAACGAATCGACACCTTGCAGATGGCGGCTCGCCACCGGCACGCCGAGCACGGGCACCGTGGTCTTGGCGGCGATCATGCCGGGGAGGTGGGCGGCTCCGCCCGCGCCGGCGATGATGGCCTTGAGCCCACGGCCGGCGGCGGCTTCCGCATAGCGGAACATGTCGTCCGGCATGCGATGGGCCGAGACGACGCGCGCCTCGTGGGCGATGCCGAATTGTTCGAGGATGGCGACTGCGTGCTGCATGGTGTCCCAGTCGCTGCTGGAGCCCATCACCACGCCGATTTGGATAGATTTCATTGTGTATGTGCGAGGGCGGCTTGGACCGGCCCCGCTGGGGTGGAACCCGCGATTTTACTTTTTGTGCGGGCCTTCCGTGCAATGGCCCGCAGTTGTGCCGCAAGCTCTGGCGGTTTGCGCGGCTTTCCGCTACCCCATGAATATGCTGGAGAATGAGGCCCTTGCGATGCAAGGAGGCGAAGGGCTGGCCCGGCTTGCGAATTCCCGGCGCGGCCCTATCTGTTCCATTCGTACAGGCTGATTGCCTCCTGCATATCGTTTTCCATGGCGTGGCGGCACGGACCGCCGCCGCGCACATCCTCCACGTCACCGGGTTTTGCCATGATTGATGTCACCGTAGAAAATTTTGAATCCGAAGTCATCGCCGCGTCGATGCAGACGCCCGTGCTGGTGGATTTCTGGGCGCCCTGGTGCGGCCCCTGCAAGACGCTGGGGCCGATCCTGGAGAAGGTCGAGACCGAATATGCCGGCCGATTCAAGCTCGTGAAGATCGACTCCGATCAGCAGCAGGAACTGGCCGGCGCCTTCGGCATTCGCAGCATTCCCACCTGCATCCTGATGAAGAACGGCCAGCCGGTGGATGGCTTCATGGGCGCGCAGACCGAATCCCAGGTCAAGGCGTTCCTGGACAAGCACGTGCCGAGCGCCGAAGAAACCCAGGCGCAGGACGACGTGGCCGATGCACAGGAAGCGCTGGCGTCCGAGGATGCCGAGTCGGCCCTGGAGCGCTATCAGCACGCGGTGGCCACCGATCCCGCCAATGACGATGCGCGCTATGACTATGTGAAGCTGCTGCTGCAGCAAGGCCGCGAGGACGATGCCAAGGTGGCTTTCGCGCCGGTGATCGCCAAGGCGGAGACGTCGCGCAAGCTCAGCGCCCTCAAGGCCTGGATGGATGCGCTCGATTTTTCGGCGCAAAGCGGCGCGATGGCCGACTTCGACGCGCGGATCGCCGCCAACAAGCGTGACTTCGAAGCCAGGATGGGCCGCGCCCGCAAGCTCCTCGCCGGGCAGAAATGGACCGAGGCGATGGATGAGCTGCTCGACATCCTCATGCGCGACAAGGATTGGAGCGAAGGCGCGGCACGCAAGCTGTACGTGGCGATTCTCGAACTCATCGAGCCGCCCAGGGTCAAGGTGGCCGATGGCCAGATCCCGCCCGAGGATCCCACCGTGGCGACCTATCGCCGCCGCCTCTCCAGCGTGGTGCTGAGCTGAGAACGTGTTGACGATCTCCTCGCGCCGCGACAGCGGCTTTGCGGGATGGGATGCAAGGCGCAATACCGCAGCAATAGCCGTGCTATTGCGAGGATTTGCAACGCCGCAGACCGCCCGCAAAGCCACTGTCCCGCAGGGTTGGAGTGAAATCGGGCGATTTCTGCGCGCTGGCCCTTGCTTGCACCCCGGTGCAAGCTGCGGACCATCGCTTCGAACTCATCCCGATTGCACTCCAACGCGGCTGCGTAGAGATCGTAAACACGTTCTGAGAAAGCGGCGAGCGCGCAAGTGATGCCGGCAGCGCCGCCAGCCTGTGGCGCCATGCCATCGCATGGCCGCCGCATGCTGTGTGG
>NZ_JBEBOW010000178.1:0-5568 GCF_040396215.1 Diaphorobacter ruginosibacter
TGAGCGCAACCCATCCTTCTTCTGCCGCCGCCGTGGCAAGGGCTCGCGGGGTTGCCTCGATCGCGCCCGCAAGCCTGGCGCGGCTGGGCGTGTGGAATGGGGATGACTGGCGATCGGCCCATGATGACGGGGCCGCCTGCGCCCTGCCGTCGGGCCACGAGAGGCTGGATGCCGAGTTGCCCGGCGGCGGCTGGCCGGTGGGTGGGATGTCCGAGATTCTGCTGCCGGCCTTCGCGCATCCTGAATGGAGCCTGGTGAGCCATGCGCTGGCGCAGGCGCTGTCACGGCAGCCAAGGCACCATGCGGTGCTGGTGGCTCCGCCGTGGCAGATGTTCGTTCCGTTTGCCGAGACGGCGGGGATTGCGGCGCGGCAATTGTGCTGCGTGCATCCCGGGCGGGCGGAGCGTGGATTGCCGCGCGCGGCGGGTGATGACGGCGGCATGTGGGTGAGCGAGCAGGCGCTCAAGTGCCGCGACGTGGCGGCGGTGCTCGCCTGGCTGCCCGATGCGCCACCGCAAGCGCTGCGCCGCCTGCAGCTGCTGGCCGCGCAGCAGCGGCGGATGCTCTGGGTGTTCCGGCCCGAGCGGGCGCGCATGCAGTCTTCTCCCGCGCCCTTGCGGCTGTGGCTGAAGCTGCAGGAAAAGCGGCTGCTCGTGCATGTGATCAAGCGGCGCGGCCCGCCGCTGGACGAGCCCGTGGAGCTTCCCTTCTTGTCGGCAAGACTGATGGCCGAACTGGCCGCGCAGTCCAGGCGCAAGGCCGAGGCCCGGGCGGATGCGGCGGCGCTCCTGGATGCGCTTGGATCAGGCGGGGCCAGGGCACCATCGCGGGAGAAGCACCATGCATTGGATGGCGTGGCGTCTGCCTCTTTGCGATGAAACGCTTGCCGCCATGCCCGCGCAGGCGGTGCGCGAGCATGGCTGGTGGGCGCTGCATTTCACGCCCAACGTCGCGGTCCTCGACGAGGCCCTGCTGCTCGACGTGGCAAGCGCCGAGCGGCTTTGGGGCGGCCGTGCCGCGTTGCGGCGCCTGCTGCTGGCGCACGCGCCGGTGTCCTCGCCCGCACCGGATGGGCAAGGCGCGGCCCCGCACCCGCGCAGCCAATGGGCGGAAGGCCGGACCGCCATGCAGGCGCTTGCGCTGCTGCGCCTCAAGCAGGCGGGCCAGGAACTGCCGGCATGCGTGCCTGACGGGCTGCCCATGCACACGGTCACCGCGCTGCGGCCTCATCTGGCAACACTGAGCAACCTGGGTTGCCGGACACTGGGGGACGTGCGCGCGCTGCCGCGCGCAGGTGTCGCGCGCAGGCTGGGTGAGCCCTGCCTGATCGCGCTCGATCAGTTGTGGGGCGAGCGGGCCTGCCCGCTTTCCTGGATCGACCCGCCAGAGCATTTCGAGCTGGAGCTGGAACTGCCGTACCTCGCCGCGGCCTGCGCCGATCTGATGCACCCGGCGGAGCATCTGCTGTCCGTGCTGCAACGCTGGCTGCGCACCCGCCACCTGGGCGTGCTGCGGCTGCGGCTGTGCTGGCGCCATGACCTGCGGCGGCTCGATGGCGTGGATGTTCCGGCGTGGGGCGGGATGGAGCTGCGCACGGCCGATCCGCTGCAGGAGCTGTCGCATCTGCGCCGCCTGCTGGCCGAGCGGATGGCGCACCAGCGGCTGGCGGCGCCGGTCAATCGCGTGTCGATGAAGACGCTGCAAACACAGGCCTTCCAGTCAGGCAGCGCCAGTTGGCTGCCCGGGTCTGCGGATGAGCGCGGCGGCGAGCCGTGGAGCCAGTTTGTCGAGCGGGTCGGCGCACGCCTGGGCGACGCGTGCCTGCGCGTGCCGCGGCGGCGCGAGGATCATCGGCCCGAGCACATGCAGCTTTGGCAAAGCGCGGGCAGCGTCATGCGGCAGCCAGGCCCGCCAATCCCGTCAGGCCCGCGCGCGGGGATGGCCGCAGAGGCCGATCCCCGCGCGGCGTTATGGCCCGCATGGCTCCTGCCGCAGCCGCGGTTGCTCACGGTGCGCCAGCACAAGCCTTGTCTGAACGGCCAGGCGCTGCGCCTCATGGCCGGGCCGGAGCGCTTTGAAAGCGGCTGGTGGGAGCCGGAGGACGCTCCGCCTCCAGAGCACGCCGCCGGCCCGCAGCCCGCGCCGGGCCTGGCCAAGCGGGAGTATTTCGTGGCCTGCAACGCCGCATCGGGCTGGGTCTGGGTGTTCCGCGAAACCAGCACGCACGACTGGTATCTGCACGGCATGTATGGATGAGCCGCCATGCGTGATGACGACTGCGCGCCCCAGCCCGCATCCCCGGCCTTGCCGGAGTATGCGGAGCTGCATTGCCTGAGCAATTTCAGCTTTCAGCGCGGCGCATCGCATCCCGGTGAACTGGTGGAGCGGGCCGCGCGCCTGGGCTATGCCGCGCTCGCCATCACCGACGAATGCTCGGTGGCGGGCGTCGTGCGAGCATGGCTGGCGGCGCGGCAACTGGCAAAGGAAGGCGAGGAACAACGACAGAACGGGCGGAAAGAGCAGGCTGGCCAGGACACGGCGCGAGCGCCGGGGGACTTCCGGCTCCGGCTGCTGTATGGCAGTGAGTTCCGCTTTGACCACCTGCGCATCGTCGCCATCGCGCGCGATCTGCGGGGCTGGGGCGGCCTGTGCGAGTTCATCACCGCCGCGCGCGCAGCCGCGCCCAAGGGCTCCTACCGTTTGACCGCGCGTTCACCCTGGCTGCTTCTGCACGGCTGCGAGCTGCTGATCGTGCCCGATCGCGCGGCGTTCATGAAGGATGCTCCCGATGACGCCGCCCTGATGCTCGCTCTTGAGCGCGCTCGCGCCATGCTGGGCCGCGATTTCCATCTGGCCGTGGAACTGCACAAGCAGTCCGGCGACAGCCTGTGGCTGCAGATGCTGCGGCAGGTGGGCGAGCGGCTGCGCGTTCCGTTGATTGCGGCGGGCGGCGTGCTCATGCATGAGCGTCCGCGCAAGCCGTTGCTCGACGTGATCACCGCCGTGGGACTGAACCGCAGCGTGGCGGAATGCGGCCATGCCCTGGAAGCGAACGCCGAGCGGCGCCTGCGAACGCGCGCGCAACTGGCGGCCCTGTATCCGCCGCGCCTGCTGTCGGCCACGCTGGAGGTGGCCAGGCGCTGCACTTTCAGGCTGGAACAGATTCGCTACAACTATCCCCTGGAGACGGTGCTGCCCGGCAAGACGGCGCAGCAGACCCTGGCATGGCTGACGTGGGAGGGCGCGCGTGGCCGGTATCCGCTGGGCATTCCGCTGGATATACAGAACCAGATCCACAACGAGCTCGACCTGATCGCCGATCTCGGCTACGAGATGTATTTCCTCACCGTGCATGACATCGTCCGGTTCGCGCGCTCGCGCAACATCCTGTGCCAGGGGCGCGGCTCGGCGGCCAATTCGGTGGTCTGCTATTTCCTCGGGATCACGGCGGTCGACCCCCGGGACGGCAACCTGCTGTTCGAGCGTTTCATCAGCAGGGAGCGCAAGGAGCCGCCGGACATCGACGTCGATTTCGAGCACGAAAGGCGAGAGGAGGTCATCCAGTACATCTATGAAAAATACGGGCAGGAGCGCGCCGCGATCACGGCCGTGGTCATCGCCTACCGGCTGCGCAGCGCGCTGCGGGACGTGGGCAAGGCGCTGGGCATAGCGCCCGCGTTGGTGGATGCGTTCGCCAAGGATCACCATTGGTTCGATGACGGGGCCGCCGAGGATCGCCTGCAGGGGCTGGCGCGCGACGTGGGCGAGAGCATCAGCGCGCATTGCGCGCACTGGTGGCTTCGGCTCACCAGGGAGCTGCATCGGTTTCCGCGCCATCTGAGCCAGCATGTCGGAGGCTTCGTGCTCACGCAGGACAAGCTCACTCGCCTTGTCCCGATCGAGCCGGCGAGCATGTCCGGGCGCTCGGTCATCCAGTGGGACAAGGATGATCTGGATGCGCTGAATCTGCTCAAGGTGGATGTGCTTGCGCTCGGAATGCTGACGGCGCTGCGGCGCTGCCTTGACATGCGCAACAGCATCCGTGATGAAGCCTGGGCGCTTCTCGACAACATCCCCCGGCATGATCCCGCCACCTACGAGATGATTTGCGCGGCGGACACCATAGGCGTCTTCCAGATCGAAAGCCGCGCGCAGATGAGCATGCTGCCGCGCCTGCGGCCGCGCGTGTTCTACGATCTGGTGGTGGAGGTGGCCATCGTGCGTCCCGGGCCGATCCAGGGCGGCATGGTGCATCCCTATCTGCTGGCGCGCGAGCGCCGCGCGCGGGGCCAGCCGCTGACGCTGGAAAAGCCCGAACTGAAAGACGCGCTCGAGCGCACGCTCGGCATCCCGATCTTTCAGGAGCAGGTCATGCAGATCGCCATGGCCGCGGCGAATTTCACTGCCACCGAAGCCGACGCGCTGCGCCGCTCGATGGCCGCGTGGAAGCGCACCGGCGGCGTGCATCATTTCAAGGACCGGGTGATCGAGGGCATGGTCGCCAATGGATACCGGCGCGAATTCGCCGAGCAGATCTTTCAGCAAATGCTGGGCTTTGGCGAATACGGCTTTCCCGAAAGCCATGCCTACAGCTTTGCGATGCTGGCCTACGCCAGCGCCTGGCTCAAGCGGCATGAGCCGGCGTGCTTCCTGGCCGCGCTGCTCAATTCGCAGCCGATGGGTTTCTATACGCCGTCGCAACTGGTGCAGGATGCGCGCCGCCACGGCGTGCGCGTGCTGCCGGTGGATGTCACGCGCAGCGATCTGCAATGCACGCTCGAGGGGCCGCCCGGCGCGATTCGCGGCATCCGGCAGCTTCAGCCGGCGGTGCGCCTGGGCCTGAACTTCGTGGCATGCCTTGCGGGCGCGGCCGCCGCGCGCCTGCTGCAGGCGCGTGCGCAGGCGCCCTTCGAGAGCACGCAGGACCTTGCGTTGCGCGCGCGGCTGGACCGGCACGACCTGCAGGCCCTGGCGGCGGCGGATGCGCTGGCCGGTCTTTCTGGCCATAGACGCCAGCAAATGTGGGATGCCGCCGCCCAACTGGCCGCGCCGCCGCTGCTGAGGAATGCGCCCACCCACGAGGATCGCCTGGAACTGCCCGAGGCCGCAGAGGGCGAGGCGATTGTGTTCGACTACGCGGCCACCGGGCTCACGCTGCGCCGCCATCCGCTGGCCTTGCTGCGCGAGCGGCTGGCGCGCTGGCGCATCCGAACGGCGGCGCAGTTGCTCGCGACGCCGGATGGGCGCCGCGTGCGCGCGGCCGGCATCGTCACCGTCCGGCAGCGGCCCGGAACGGCCAAGGGCACCATGTTCGTCTCGCTCGAGGACGAAACCGGGGTGGTGAACGTGGTGGTCTGGCCGTCGGTGCTCGAACAATGGCGCGAGCCGCTGCTGCGCTCACGCATGCTGGTTGTGGAGGGCGTCTGGCAATGCAGCAGCGGCACGGGCGAGGGCGCCTCGCGGTACGCCACGCGGCATCTCATTGCGCAGCGGGTGAAGAATCTCTCGCCGCTGCTGGGGCGGCTGGCCCCGGTGCTGGGCGGCAGCCGGGATTTTCATTGAAGCGGG
>NZ_JBEBOW010000179.1:0-5481 GCF_040396215.1 Diaphorobacter ruginosibacter
CGCGGCGCGAGGAGATCGTGAACACGTTCTGAGCGTGGGCCGCCGCTTCGGCCTTTTCAACCTTTCAGGCCGGGGAAATCTTCTTCGAAGAACTCCTGCGGGCCGCGCCCGGCCGCCTTGGCCTTTTCGGTTTCGTCCTTGCGCAATTGAACGCGGCGGATCTTGCCGGAGATGGTCTTGGGCAGCTCGGTGACGAACTCTATGCGGCGCACGCGCTTGTAGGGCGCAAGGCGCGCGCGGGCAAAGATGAAGATTTCCTCGGCCAGCTCCTTGCCCGGATGCGCGTCAGCCACAAGAATCAGGTACGCCTTGGGAACGGCCAGCCTCAGCGGATCGTGGCTGGGGACGATGGCGACCTCGGCGACCGCCTCGTGCTCCATCAGGGCGCTCTCCAGCTCGAACGGGCTGATGCGGTAGTCGCTGGCCTTGAACACGTCGTCCGCGCGGCCCACGAAGGTGATGTAGCCGTCTTCGTCGCGCGTTGCGGTATCGCCCGTGTGATAGTAGCCCTCGCGCATCACCGAACGGGTTTTCTCGGGACTGTCTTCATAGCAGACCATCAGGCCCGTGGGGCGCGGCGCAAGGCGCAGCGACACCTCGCCCTCGTTGCTTTCCCTGTCGTCCACGTCGAGCAGCACGACGTCGTAGCCCGGCAGCGGGCGGCCCATGGAGCCGGGCTTGAGCATCTGTCCCGGCGTGTTGCCGATCTGCGCACAGGTTTCGGTCTGCCCGAAGCCGTCGCGCAGCGTGAGGCCCCACGCCTGCTGGACCTGCTCGATGATTTCGGGATTCAGCGGCTCGCCCGCGCCGATCACTTCACGCAGCGACAACTGGCCGCGCCAGCGGGTGAGGTCTTCCTGGATCATCATCCGCCAGACCGTGGGCGGCGCGCACAGGCTGGTGACCTGGTGCTCGCGCATCGCCTGCAGCATCGCCTTCGCGGAAAAGCGCGCGTAGTTGTAGATGAAGATCGTGGCGCCGGCGATCCATGGCGCGAAAAAGCAGCTCCAGGCATGCTTTGCCCAGCCGGGCGAGCTGATGTTGAGATGCACGTCGCCGGGCTGAAGCCCGATCCAGTACATCGTGGAAAGATGTCCCACGGGGTAGCTTTGGTGCGTGTGCAGCACGAGCTTGGGCTTGGACGTGGTGCCGCTCGTGAAGTAGAGCAGCAAGGGATCGTCGGCCAGCGTGCGTCCTTCGGGCGTGAATGCGGCGGGCTGCCGGCTGGCGTG
Source organism: Diaphorobacter ruginosibacter (assembly GCF_040396215.1). Classification (GTDB taxonomy): domain Bacteria; phylum Pseudomonadota; class Gammaproteobacteria; order Burkholderiales; family Burkholderiaceae_C; genus Diaphorobacter_A; species Diaphorobacter_A ruginosibacter_A. The sequence goes on from NZ_JBEBOW010000179.1 coordinate 1,233, forward strand.
CGAGAAATCATGCCAGCCGCTTTGCGCCGCGCCCACGCAGATGCGCGTGTATTCGCCCGCGAGCGCTGCGAACTTGGCGACATGGGCGCCGGCCACGATCACGTGGCGCACCTTGCCCCGTTCGAGGCGATCCTGGAGATCGTCCGCCGTGAGCAGCATGGTGGCAGGGATCATCACCGCTCCCAGCTTGATGCAGCCAAGCATCAGCTCCCACAGCGCGAGTTCGTTGCCCAGCATCAGCAGCACGCGATCGCCGCGCCTGACGCCCAGCCCGCGCAGCCAGTTGGCGACCTGCGAAGAGCGCTCGCTCATCTGCTGGAAGCTGCGCCTGGTCTCGCCGCCGTCCTCGTCCACGATGTGCAGGGCGGTGGCGTCGTTGCCCTTCGCCATGTGATCGAAATAGTCGAGCGCCCAGTTGAATTCGCCCAGGGCGGGCCAGCGAAAGCCTTGGTAGGCGCGGTCGTAGTCGGCCCGGTGCTGAAGCAGGAAGTCGCGGGCCGCCAGAAATGCGTCGCGCGAGGCCTCGGGGCCGGGGAGCGCCGGGGAGGTTGCGGAAATGGACATGATGAAGTCTCCTGGTGGTGGTTCTCTTGGAGGGCGGGCGTGCGCGGCCCCTCCGGATGCATACCTGAATGTAGACCTTCCGGGGCCCGGCGTGCGGGCTCTTTTCCGCAACCCTGGTTGCAATTCCCGCCAGAAGCGAAAGTGGATGACCCAGGCGGCTACGGCGCGCGAAAGGCCGCCCGGCAGGCGTGCCGCAGGCATGTCGCAGCGCATTGCATAATGCGCCGTGGCGCGCCCTTGGGCGGCGTGCCTGACGGAGCTTGTTGAGGAGACCCCACCCATGGCGCAAAACGTGCTGGCCATCTATCCCGGAACTTTCGACCCCATCACCCTGGGACATGAAGATATCGTGCGCCGCGCCGCGCAACTGTTCGACCGGGTGATCGTCGCCGTCGCGGCGGGACACCACAAAAAGACCCTGTTCAGCCTGGAGGAGCGCATCGCCATGGTGACTGAGGCGGTGAAGCCTTACCCGCAAGTGACAGTGGAGAGTTTTGGGGGCCTGATGCGCGATTTCGTCGTGGCGCGCGGCGGCAAGGCCATGGTGCGCGGCTTGCGCGCCGTGACTGACTTCGACTATGAATTCCAGCTCGCGGGAATGAATCGCCACCTCATGCCGGAGGTGGAGACGGTCTTTCTCACCCCGAGCGACAAGTACCAGTTCATCAGCAGCACCTTCGTGCGCGAGATCGCGTCGCTGGGAGGCGAGGTGGACAAGTTCGTCTCGTCGGACGTGCAGCGCAGGCTCAACGAAAAACTCGGCCTTCACAAGTAGGCAAAAGCAAGCAGGCGCGGCGCCCGCTCCCGGGATCTTCGCCGCGCCGGCCCCCGCACACCGACAGAACAGACCCCCCGCGGGTCTGTTCTTGTTTGTGGAGCCTGCCCGCCCGCCGCACTGCTTTTGGCTGTCTCCGCAAGCAGGGTGCTCCGCCTTCCATGGCGTTCGTGAAGGAGTGTCCGGCCCGGCCGTTTTCCCTTCCGCAGCCTGGGAGGCATTGGCGCGGCCCGGATGTGTCGTTGACTGGCCTCGCCGCTGCCTGCTTCGGCGCGATGCTTCGATTGGGCGGGTGTTTCAGCCGCTTTCAGAGCGCGGCATATGTTTGGCGCGCATTCCGAGCTGGCTCGGCAGGCGGTGGGTAATAGGCGCGGGAACAGCGAGTATCCATATCAAATATTCCCATTTGTTCTCATATTTGATGAATATTTTGAAATACGCGCATTCACACTCATATTGCCGCCGAGCAATGCCGATTGCTTCATCAGTCGCATTCGCACGCACTGAATTTCAAGGCATCCGCGTTTTGCATATCATTCAATATTTGATAAACATCAAGTATTGAATTTGATCAGGGTGTTTGTAACAGCAATGGATCTGTAGATTGGCTTAATAAATAGCAGTCAGTTTATCAATAGCTGTTTGTATTTGATATGTCGAATGAATGATTGTGAATATTCTGCGAGTATTTGATTGAATTGGCTGGAGAGTGATGTGTTAAGTGTGTGGAAAGATTTCAATCATCGAGATAGCAGAAGTCAATGCCTTTGAATGGGACGGGATAGATACTCATTTTTCTTGGAGGCAGTGCTCTGTCAAAAATCGTAAAGATCAACTTGCCAATAGTTAAAAATCTTTAGTGATTGGGTTATTCAGTCGAAGGTGGCACTTACATCAATAGGCTGCCTCCCTTTGTCGTTAATCTCGCTGCTTCCTGGATTAGAGGCGGTGAATATATGAAATTAACATCTGTAGCGAATTGATAGTGCGACAGTCTGTTGATTAACTCTCATCGCCCATAAATTCTGTTTATTGGATTAAATTTTTCCTATCAACATTTTTTGTTGATAGGTTTTTCCGCATTTGACTGTTTGTTTCCTAGAGACTGGAGTTCTTTATGTCCGCTTCCGTTGGCCCCGTTGAAATTGTTGTAGTTTCCAAGAAGACCGCTGTATCCAAATACGGCATGCCCGCTGACTTCCGGCTGGATGACGCGTCGGTCGTGCAGATCAAGACTACACGCGCCGAGGTCAAGGAGATGGTCCGCATCGGCGACGACCTGGTCGTCAAGCTGCACAACGGTGAGTCCGTCACCGTGCGCGGCTTCTTCGCGCAACTCGATGGCGGCCAGAACAATCTGGTGTTGCAAGACGATATGGAAGGCCTCTGGCTGCTCGAGTTCGGCTCGGGCGAGGGCTCGCTGCCGTTTGGCTACTCCAATCTCTATTCGATCGATCCCCTGCTGGTGGGTGAGGAACAGACGGGTGGCGTTCTTCCCGTGGTGCTTGGCTGGGCAGGCGGCATGGCGGCGCTGCTTGGAATGACGAATTCCCACGGCGGCAAGGATGAGCCTATCCACCCGGCCGCGGCTGCCGTGGACCCCGTCAACGGGATCGACCCGATCACCGGAACCGCCGAGCCCGGCACCACCGTCGTGGTGACCTTCCCCAATGGAACGACGGCCACTGCCGTGGTGGGCGCGGATGGCAAGTTCAGCGTGCCCAATCCTGGCCTGAATGACGGCGATCAGGTCTCCGTCGTGGTCACCAACAGCGATGGCGGCGCGAGCGACCCGACCGTCGTGACCGTCGATGCGATTGCGCCCGACGCGCCGCACGTCAACCCCACCAATGGATCCGACCCCATCACGGGCACGGCCGAGCCGGGGTCCACCGTCACCCTGACCTTCCCCGATGGCTCCAAGGTCACGGTCGTGGCGGACGAGAACGGCAATTTCTCCGTGGCGCCTCCCGAGGCATTGGCCGACGGCGATATCGTCACCGTGACGGCTACGGACGCCGCGGGCAATGTCAGCGAGGAAGCCGTGCTGGAAGTGGACGCTGTCGCTCCAGAAAGCCCGGTCGTGGACCCGATCAATGCGCACGACCCCATCACGGGCAATGCCGAACCCGGCTCCACCGTGACCATCACCTATCCCGACGGCAGCACTGACAGCCAGGTCGTGGGCGAGGATGGCAAGTTCGAGTTCGAGAACCCCGGCCTGAAAGACGGCGACACCGTCACCGTGGTCGCCACCGACCCATCGGGCAACACCAGTGGCGAAGCCGAGGCGACCGTGGACGCAGTTGCGCCGGCCGCGCCGATCGTCGATCCAGTCAACGCTCATGACCCCATCACGGGCAAGGCCGAGCCCGGCTCGACCGTGACCATCACCTACCCGGACGGCAGCACCGACAGCGTGGTGGTGGGCAAGGATGGCAAGTTCGAATTCCAGAATCCTGGCCTGGAAGACAGCGACGTCCTCAAACTCGTCGCCACCGACCCCGCCGGCAACACCAGCGACGACACCAGGGTGGTTGTGGACGCGGTTGCGCCGCTGGCTCCAAGCGTCGACCCAGTCAATGGACATGATCCGATCACCGGCGAAGCCGAACCCGGAACCACCGTGAAGATCACCTATCCCGACGGCAGCACCGACAGCGTGACCGTGGGCAAGGACGGCAAGTTCGAGTTCAAGAACCCTGGCCTGGAAGATGGCGATACCGTCAAGGTGAACGCCACCGACCCCGCCGGTAACACAAGCAATGATGCCAGCGCGACCGTGGATGCAGCGAGCCCCGACGCCCCGATCGTGGACCCGATCAACGCCAACGACCCCATCACCGGCGAAGCCGAGCCTGGCTCGACCGTGACAGTCACCTACCCGGACGGCAGCACCGACAGTGTGAC
>NZ_JBEBOW010000180.1:0-5476 GCF_040396215.1 Diaphorobacter ruginosibacter
TTGAGCGCGTAATGTATGCGAGTGTCACTTCATTGTTCACCAAACTCTCCTTGCCTTTTGATGCTTTCATGCCGTCTTTGGGGGTGATATAGATCTGATCTATGGGCCGTTGTTTCAATAGCTACTTGACGAATTTTTATTGAATGAATAGGCATCTGGCGTTCATTTTTTGATCACGGTTTAGGGGGTGAGGCCGGATTGCCAACCATCGCGTGAACTACCCGGGGTAGCCTGAATGGTATGGAGTTTTTCGGTGCCATTTCATGGGGTTCCTGTAGATTGTTATAAATATCATTGCTTTAATACTTAATTCTGAATCAACCAATCAAAGGGTTTGATATGTAAGTATTTCAAGTAATTTGAAATCATATTTATCTACGACATATCTCTGCTGTGCAGATATATCGTTTTTATCCCAATGTCGTTTGCTGCATTGATTGAGGATATTGATGATATTGCTCGTAACACCTTTTGTGTTCTGCAGAATGGGGTTTGTGTTTTTCTCAATTGCATTCACCGGAAAACTATTACTATTCGCGAGCTTACTTTGGCCCGCAGTCGGGCCGTGTGGTTTGGTGTCGGTGGTCGGTGAATAATTCCATTTGAAAATAAGCAAATTTCTTATATGACTCGAATGCCTGGTTCGAGCATGGTTTTTCATTGGGAAGGCCAAAGATGCTTGTCGTCTTTGAACCAGATTGATTCATCGTCACCGCTCATGTTTACCCGTTTCGATATATCTGGCGGGTATTTGGCATATTCGAATTGATTTGTTTATGACGCCGGGATGTTTTCCTGGCTCCACGTTGACGTTATCTGGAGAAAAAATGACTACATCCATGCAGTCGGTCGATGTTTCTGTGGTCGGCAAGCATTCCGCCGTATCGAAATTCGGAGTGGGATCCGACGTGGCTCTCAACGAGCCTTCTGTTGTGAAGCTGGCTGTTACCCGAGCGGATGTCCGCGCTGTCTCGCGCTCCGGCGACGATCTCATCGTGACGTTGACAAACGGCGAGAAGGTCACCGTCCAGCGCTATTTCCTCAATGCGGAAGGCGCAGCGAACAATCTGGTCCTGGATGACGAGCTGGAAGGTTTGTGGCAACTCCAATTGGGTGATGCTTCAGGCAGCGGAGAGCTGCCGTTCGGATTCTCCAGCATTCAGTCCATCGATCCACTATTGGAGCAGGAGCCCTCGGAAGAGCGCGATGCAGTTCTGGGTTCCTGGGGGGCTGCGATTTCAGCGCTCACCATTGGATCGTTTCTCGTGCATGAACTGCAGCAGAAATCCGATTCTCCCAATCCAGAGCCCGAGGCGGTCGAGAAGATTCAGCCCAACGCGGCGGATGTGAATCCCGTCAACGGCAAGGATCCCATTACGGGCCATGCCCAGCCGGGCATGACGGTAACGGTTACTTTTCCCAATGGCTCCACGGCCGTGGCCACGACCGATGCCGATGGACATTTCTCGGTGGACAACCCAGGCCTGAATCACGAGGAAACCATCACCGTGGTGGTCACCAGCCCTGAAGGCGTGGACAGTGACCCCACGACAGCGACGGTGGATGCCCTTGCTCCCGAGCGGCCGGTGGTTGATCCCGTGAATGGTTCGGGTGACATCACGGGTACCGCGGAGCCGGGGTCCGAGGTAAGGGTGATCTTCCCGGATGGAACGGAAAGCGATCCTGTGATCGTGGGAGAGGATGGCAGCTTCCATGTGTCGAATCCAGGGTTGAAGGATGGCGACGAGATCAAGGTGGTGGCTCAGGACCCGGCCGGGAACGTCAGCGACCCGACGATCATCGTGGTGGATGCCGTGCCGCCGGTCCTGACGATCTCCGACGATGTCCCGGGAATCGTGGGCCATGGCGGTGAAGTGACATTCACCTTCACGTTCAGTGAAGACGTGACGGATTTCGATGCCGGCAAGATATCTGTCGACGGAGGTGTCGCTGGCGTCTTCACCGTTGTCAGCGGATCTGTGTATACCCTGGTCGTGACACCGAATGGCGATCCCGAGGGCACGATCACCGTGAGCGTCGCGGAAGGCGCGGCAATGGATTCTGCTGGCAACCCCAGCTCCGCGGCCAGCGCCACGCAGGACTTCGACACGGTTGCGCCGCTTGCTTCCGCCCTCAAGGATATTGTTCTCATTGACGACGTCGGTGACATCAAGGGCGAAATTCACTCCGGAGACACGACCGACGACAGCAAGCCGACTTACTCGGGTACGACGGATCCGCGGGATGTATATCTCGTGCAGGTTCTCGACAATGGCAAGGTCATTGGCGAAGCCCATGTCAATGAAGACGGGACGTGGAGCTTCGAGCCGTCGTATCCGTTGCCGGCGGGGCCTCATGAATTCCAGGCGCGGCCGGTCGACGAGGCCGGAAACGTGGGTGGCGCGACCGATGCCATCGCATTTGAACTGTACGGACCCGCCCCTGCAGCGCCGGCAATTACAGGTGTCTACGATGATGTTGCGCCCATTGTCGGCAACATCGAAAAGGAATTCCCCACAGACGACAACACACCCACGCTCAAGGGAACGGCAACCCCGAGCACCTTGGTGAAGGTGTGGGATGGCGAGACCCTGGTCGGCAGCGCGGAAGTGGATGCCGAAGGCAATTGGGAGATCACCACATCGTCACTGAGCGAAGGCGAGCACAAGCTGATAGCGACGGCCACTGACGGCGCGGGACAGGTCAGTCCGCCCACGGGTGAATACTTTGTGCTCGTGGATGTCACGCCTCCAGGAAAGCCGGATGTCCCTCTGCTCTCGGCGGGGGATGGCGGCGCCGAATTCATTCCGGAGGGCTCCACCGTCGAGGTTGCGAACCCGACGTTCAGTGGAACGGGAGAGCCGGGAGAGACGGTTGATATCTATGACGGCGGCCAGCTGCTCGGTTCAACGACCGTGGACACGCATGGAGACTGGACATATACGCCCACCGAGGAGATGTCCGAAGGTGTGCATGAAGTGACCGTGACTTTGTCGGACAAGGCTGGCAACACCAGTGAAAGCAGTGAATCGCTGCACTTCACGGTTGATACGGACAGCACTCCGCTCAGTATTCTTCGCGCGCTGGATGATGTCGGCCCCATCACCGGGGCGGTTCCCAACAATGGCGCGACGGACGATGCGAGCCCCACGCTGGTTGGCAAGGCGCCGGCAGGCATTACCGTCACGGTTTATGAGGGTGAAACCGTCCTTGGCGCCGCAAAGGCCGATGCCGCCGGTGTGTGGGAACTGGCGCTGGTGGCGCAGGCGGAAGGATCGCACAACTACACGGCCAAGGGACAGAACGAGGCTGGCACGCCCCTCGAAGCGAAATTCACGCTCACCATCGACACCACGCCGCCTCAGGTCCCGACGATCGACTCCCTTGAAGACGACGTGGGCTCGAACATGCAGGGCCTGGTGTCCGGTGGCTTCACCGACGACACCACCCCGACACTGCATGGAACAGGATCTCCGGGCGCAAAGGTCGACATATTCGACAATGGAGAGCCCATTGGCAGCACCGAGGTCGGCGACGATGGCCAATGGCATCACACCGTCAATCCTGCGTTGACCACGGAAGGCGAACACGTACTGACGGCGACCAGCACTGATGCTGTCGGGAATGAAAGCGCTCCAAGTGCGGAATTTATTGTCAATCTCGACGTGACACCGCCTGACGTCAGCGATGTCGTCCTGAGCATGGACCCGGTTGCCGGGGATGATTACGTCAACATCGAAGAGTCCGAAGGCGATGTGACACTCAGCGGTCAACTCGCCAATGTGCCCAGCGATGTGGCTGACACCCGGATCACCGTCACGGTGAACGGCAGCCTGCATGAGGCCACGCTGGTGGGGTCGAGCTGGAGTGCCAGCGTCCCCGGAAGTGAGCTGGTTGCCGCCGGCGAGGGTGGGGCAGCGGTTGATGTGAAGGCCATATTGAGCGATGCAGCGGGCAACGAGGCTCAGTTGCAGATCACGCATGGCTATGAAGTCAAGACCACGCCCATTGCCGATGACTGGGAGAAGATTGCGGCCACCCTGTGGGATGACGTGGAGCCGGAGGTCGGCGAGATCACATCGGGCATGGCAACCGATGACGCCAGGCCTGTCTACAAGGGTGTGGCCGATTCGAGCAAGGGTGTTGCCTTTGTTGAAATCCTCGATAACGGAAAGGTCATCAGCCGTGTTGCCGTGCAGGAGGATGGCTCATGGTCTTTTGAGCCGGAAGCCTCCCTTGCGAGAGGGGATCACGCCTTCCAGGCCCGCCCTGTCGACGTGGCGGAAAACAAAGGCAATCCCACCAACGTCATTGATTTTGCCCTGCAGGCTCCTCTCGGGCCGCGGCCATTGCCTCCAGCCATCGAGGACGTGCAGGACAATGTCGGGCCCGTTCAAGGCAACATCCAGAAGGGTGTTCCTACCGATGACAGCACGCCCACATTGTCAGGTTCAGCCGAGCCTGAGGCGGTGGTCAATGTTTTCGACGTGGTGGATGGGCAACTGAAACTGGTAGGAACCGCGACTGCCGATGACAAGGGCTCTTGGAGCGTTCAGACCTCTCCGCTGTCGGAGGGCGCTCACAATCTGGTCGCGACCGCCACCAACGCTGCTGGTCAGGAAAGCGATCAGACCGGCGAGTACACCATCCTCGTCGACACGACAGCGCCGTCCAGGCCGACGAGCGTGGTCGTTGTCGACAAGATCGGTGATATGCAGGGGGTGGTCGGCGACGGGCAGGCCACGGATGACGCCACTCCGGAGATAAAGGGCGAGGGGGAGGCAGGAGCCGGCGTTACCGTCTTTGACAATGGCAAGGAGATTGGAACAACGACGGTGGGCGATGACGGCCATTGGAGCCTGACGCCCTCCACACCGCTGGCGGACGGCCAGCACAGCATCAGCGTCACGCTCACGGATAAAGCGGGCAACGTCAGCGAACCAGGCGATCCAGCCGCCTTCACCGTGGACACCAGCGGCTTGGAATTGGTGATCACCCGCGTGGAAGATGACCACGGGCTCATTCAGGGTGCCCTTGCCAGCGGTGATTCGACAGACGACACGACCCCCACCTTCGTGGGCAAGGCCACCGCAGGCGCGACGGTCACGATCAACGAAGGTGCGACGACCCTGGGCAGCGTGGTGGCCGACGGCAGCGGCAACTGGAGCCTGGAACTGCCTGTGCAAGCCGAAGGCGCGCATCAGTATGTCATCAAGGCGGTCAGTGTCGCGGGTAATGTGGCGCAAACCCAGTTTGCGCTGACCATGGATATCACCGCGTCCAGCGCGCCTGTCATCGTTGAGGTCAGGGACGACGTGGGCAGCAAGCAGAATGCGCTGACCGAGGGCGGTGTGAGTGTTACGGACGACACGACACCCACGTTGATCGGAACCGGTACGCCCAATGAAACCATCACGATCTACGACAACGGCAAGCTTGCAGGCTCCACAACCGTGGATGCGGACGGCAATTGGAG
>NZ_JBEBOW010000181.1:0-5474 GCF_040396215.1 Diaphorobacter ruginosibacter
CCGCCACCGCCGCCATAGCCGCCACCACCACCGAAACCGCCGCCACCGCTACGGGGAGGACGCGGCTCCATCGGGCGAGCTTCGTTCACGACGATGCTGCGGCCGCCCATGGGCTGGCCGTTCATGCCATTGATGGCTGCCTGCGCTTCCGCATCGCTGGCCATTTCGACGAAACCAAAGCCTTTGGAACGACCGGTATCGCGTTCCATCATGACCTTGGCGCTGGTCACGGCGCCGAACTGGCCAAAGGCCTGTTCAAGGTCGCTATCGCGCACCGAGTACGGCAGATTGCCGACATACAGTTTGTTGCCCATCAAGGGACTCCTCAAGAACTAAGAAAAAAGTGATGGAGACTCGAAACCGCAGTCGGCTAATCGCACATGTGCATCCTGCACAGATTTGACGGACCACCGCAACTTTGGCGTGAAAAATACCCCAGCAAAAACATTATGCGCCACAACTTCGAAAAAAACGCAAGATCATGTGAGGTGAAATTCCTAAAAAAAGAGATTTCCTGGCCTCATGTTGAATTCGATGCTTTGTGCCGGCGCTGAATGTAATCAGTCCGTCTCAGGCCAGACAATCAATAGCTGGAACGGTTGTAGCCGCCGCCATTGCCGCGGAAGCCGCCACGGTCACCGCCGAAACCGCCGCTGCGGGGTGGGCGGGGCTCCATGGGGCGGGCGATGTTGACCACCAGATCGCGGCCGCCGAAGTTCTGGCCGTGCGCGCCTTCGATGGCGGCCTGGGCTTCCGACTCGGTGCCCATTTCCACGAAGCCGAAGCCCTTGGAGCGGCCAGTGTCGCGCTCCATCATGACCTTGGCGCTCAGCACATTGCCGAACTGGCCGAAAGTTTGTTCCAGATCGCCGTCACGGAAGGAGTAGGGCAGGTTGCCGACGTACAGTTTGTTGCTCATAAAAAAGAAAACGAGGCTCTAAGAAATTTCTGAAAAAGCGATGGAGCCCGACGCAGCCAACAAACCCATAACGACTTCAATGATGCGAAATCGACTATCACCGCAAACAGCAAGGCTGTAACACAGATTGCTGAAACAATTATCAAGCATCCCTCCCAAGAAAAAAGAGAGAGTTGGCGTGACTGCAACACTTTATGTGGGGATTTACCCCAGTGTCGGGAGATTTTGACGTCGATGGCGGTTTCTTTGCGCGAAAGGCAATCGAAGTGTCCATGACCGAGGGCAAGCCGGCAGGGTTGACTGTACAATCGCGGCTGTCTTTGGGGAGTAGTCCGTTTTTGCGCCTGCGCAAAAAGGCATGCATCAACAAACTTGGGCCCTCACGGTCCATGGTGCATGAGGCAGATGTGAGCCAATCAGGGTTCACGTGGGGCTGGACGAGACCATTGACTGCGTACCGATCCAACTATAGAGGGCCGGAGCCGGTGCGTGGTCAATGTGTTTTGCACTCGTGTCTCCGGCCGATACACCCACGTCATGGAAGCTTTTCTGATTTCCACCTCCGTCGTCGCCCTGGCCGAGATGGGGGATAAAACCCAGCTCCTGTCGCTCGTGCTCGCGGCGCGGTTTCGCAAGCCGGTGCCCATCGTGCTGGGCATTCTGGCAGCCACCATCGTCAATCATGCGCTGGCCGGGGCCGTGGGCGCATGGATCACCCGCTATCTGGGCGAGAGCGCCCTGCACTGGATCCTGGGCATTTCCTTCATTGTGATGGCGATCTGGATACTGATTCCCGACAAGATCGATGAGGATGACGTCGGCGGCCATTCCAAGTGGGGGGTCTTCGGCACCACGGTGATCGCATTTTTCCTGGCTGAAATGGGTGACAAGACCCAGATCGCCACCGTGATGCTGGCCGCCAAGTACAGCACCGCTTACGCATGGGTGGTGGCGGGAACGACCCTGGGCATGATGCTGGCCAATGCTCCGGTCGTGTGGCTGGGCGACAGGATCGTCAAGAAGGTTCCCCTGCGCGCAGTGCATGTGGTCTCCGCCGTGATCTTCCTGGTGCTCGGCCTCGTTGCGCTTTACGCTCCGGTCAGGCCGCTTTTGGCATAATGGAGCCTTCATGCGCCGATTTGCTACAGCTTGCGGGCGCTTTATAAATCCAGCTAAAGACCCGTCCGACGGATGATTCGCAGATCGACCCGGCCTCGTTTTTAGCGATGCCGGGTTTTTTCATGTCCTTCATCGCCACACCACAATTCATGCATTTCGAGGAGCCGCTGGCCTTGCAGAGCGGCTCCTGTATCCGGGACTACACGCTGGCCTACGAAACGTACGGCACGCTGAACGCGGACAAGTCCAATGCCGTGCTCGTATGCCATGCGCTCAATGCGTCGCACCACGTTGCCGGCGTCTATGCCGACCAGCCCAAAAGCGAGGGCTGGTGGGACAACATGATCGGCCCCGGCAAACCGGTCGATACCAACAAGTTCTTCGTGATCGGGGTGAACAACCTGGGATCGTGCTTCGGCTCGACCGGGCCCATGCACATCAACCCCGATACCGGCGAGATCTACGGATCGCGCTTTCCGGTGGTCACCGTGGAGGACTGGGTCGACGCGCAGGCGCGGCTGCTGGACCGCCTGGGCATCGCGCAGCTCTCCGTGGTGCTGGGCGGCAGCCTTGGCGGCATGCAGGCATTGTCGTGGACGCTGCAGCACCCGGACCGCATGCGCCATGCCGTCGTGGTGGCGAGCGCGCCCAACCTCACCGCGGAGAACATCGCCTTCAATGAAGTCGCGCGCCGCGCCATCGTCACCGACCCGGATTTCCATGGCGGCGATTTCTATGCCCACGGCGTGGTTCCCAAGCGCGGCCTGCGCATCGCGCGCATGATCGGGCACATCACCTACCTGAGCGACGATGTGATGAACGAGAAATTCGGCCGCGAACTGCGTGGCGGGCTCGATCTCAAGTACAGCACGCAGGACATCGAGTTCCAGATCGAAAGCTACCTGCGCCATCAGGGCGAGAAGTTCAGCGAATATTTCGACGCCAACACCTATCTGCTGATCACGCGCGCGCTCGACTATTTCGACCCGGCCAGGAAGCATCACGGCGATCTCACACAGGCGCTGGCCGGCGCGCGGGCGAAGTTCCTGCTGGTGAGTTTCTCCACCGACTGGCGCTTTTCCCCCAAGCGCAGCCGCGAGATCGTCAAAAGCCTGCTCGACAACAGGCGCGACGTGAGCTACGCGGAAATCGACGCTCCGCACGGGCACGACGCATTCCTGCTCGATGACCATCGCTACATGGCCGTGATGGCCTCGTATTTCGAGAACGCAGCCAAGGAGTTCGCAGCATGACCGACAAAGCCACCATGCAAGCCATCGCCAGGATCGTCCCCAGCGGCTCGCGCGTGCTCGACCTGGGCTGCGGCGACGGGGCGCTGCTGTCCTACCTGCAGCGCGAACACGGCTGCACGGGCTATGGCGTGGAGATCGACGACGCCAATGTGCTGGCCTGCGTCAAGCGCGCAGTGAACGTGGTCCAGCTCAACCTGGACGAAGGCCTGGCCATCTTCGAGGACGACACCTTCGACGTGGTTCTGCAGATCAATACCCTGCAGCACCTGCGCAACGCGGAAGTCATGCTGCGCGAGACCGCACGCGTGGGCAGGAGCGGCGTGATCGCCTTTCCGAATTTCGCGCACTGGCCCAACCGCCTCTCGGTGATGCGCGGGCGCATGCCGGTGACGAGCCGCCTGCCGTACCAGTGGTACGACACGCCCAACATCCGCGTGGGCACGTTCAAGGACTTCGAAGTGCTTGCGCGCAAGAACCGCTTGAACGTGGCCGACGCGTTCGGCCTGGACGAGGATGGCAACGTCGTGCGCACGCTGCCCAATTTCTTTGCGAGCACGGCGGTGTTCTGCCTGGAGCGGCAGTAGGCGCCGCGAAAAGGCCGGAACCGCAGCCCAAAGCCAGCAATGCTGGCATGCATGGGCTGTGTGCGGGACAATGGCGCAACGGGCCTGCCGCCGGGCAGGCCGACCGACTTCAGGAGCCGCACCATGAACGCCCGCACCCCCGCCAGTCATCTTCTGCAATCCGCCGACGCGCTCGCGCACATCGGCAGAAAGTGGGATGACGACATCGTCCGCCAGCTCACCGACTACATTGCCATTCCCGCCAAGTCGCCCGGCTTCGCGCCTGATTGGGAGCAGCTCGGCTTCATCGACACCGTGGTGCGCAATGCCGCCGCATGGGTCGAGGCGCAGAAGGTTGCCGGCCTCAGGCTCGAGGTGGTGCGCCTGCCGGGCCGCACGCCGGTCATCTTCTTCGAGGTGGAAGGCACGCAGCCTGGCGCGAACGCCGCATCCGCGCAGACCGTGCTGATGTACGGGCATCTGGACAAGCAGCCCGAGTTCGACGGCTGGCGCAGCGACCTCGGCCCCTGGACGCCCAAGTATGAAGACGGCAAACTCTACGGGCGCGGCGGCGCGGACGACGGCTATGCGATCTACGCGAGCATCGCCGCGGTGCAAGAGCTCAAGCGCCAGAACGTGATGCATCCGCGCATCGTCGGCCTGGTGGAAACCTGCGAGGAAAGCGGCTCCGCCGATCTGCTGCCGTATGTGGATCTGCTCAGGCCCCGCCTGGGCGACGTGGGGCTGGTGATCTGCCTGGACTCGGGCGCCGGCAACTATGACCAGCTCTGGCTCACCACCAGCCTGCGCGGCATGGCCAGCGGCACGCTCAAGGTGGAAATCCTGACCGAAGGCGTGCACTCCGGCGACTCGTCGGGGTTGGTGCCTTCGTCCTTTCGCATCATGCGCATGGTGCTCGACCGCCTGGAAGACAGCAAGACCGGCCGCCTGCTGCCGAGGAGCTTTCATTGCGAAGTACCCGCCGACCGCCTGGAGCAGGCGCGCGCAACCGCGGACATCCTGGGCGACGAGCTGTACAAGCGCTTCCCGTGGGCGCACTACGACTGCGGCGGCGCGACGGGCTTCGCGCTGCCCACGACCACCGACCCGCTGCAGGCGCTGCTCAAGCGTACCTGGGAGCCCACGCTGAGCGTGACGGGCGCGGACGGCTTTCCCGCGCTCAAGGACGCCGGCAACGTGCTGCGCCCCTACAGCGCCTTCAAGCTGAGCCTGCGCCTGCCGCCGCTGGTCGATGCGCTCGCCTGCCTGGGTGAACTCAAGGGGGTGCTCGAAGACGACGCGCCCTACCAGGCCAAGGTCACCTTCCAGCCGGACGGCGCGGCCAGCGGCTGGAATGCTCCCGGTATCGATCCGTGGTTCGAGAAGGCGCTCAACGCCGCCAGCAACGCGCACTTCGGCGCGGACTGTGGCTACATCGGACAAGGCGGCACGATTCCGCTCATGAATCTGCTGAGCAAAGGCTTCCCCACGGCGCAAATGATGGTCTGCGGCGTGCTGGGGCCCAAGAGCAACGCGCATGGCCCCAACGAGTTCCTGCACGTGCCCTATGCCAAGAAGCTGACGGCGGCGGTGGCGCAGGTGATCGCCAGCATGCCCGTC
>NZ_JBEBOW010000182.1:0-5460 GCF_040396215.1 Diaphorobacter ruginosibacter
TAAGTATTAAATAATTAACCAGTGCTCATCAACCTTCAGCGCAAGAATGAGAGCGCTGCGATTCTACTTACATCCTTTTCCATTTTACGAATTGCACAGATTCACGGCAAAAAATTCATCTATCAATCACGATACTTTGACAAGCAACTCAATTCGCAAAGAATCAGCATGAAAATCATTGCAAATCTGTACAGATCCATATCAAACAAACGGAATTCAATTGCAAACAATCCGCAAGTATCCATCAATACAATCAAAATGCATAATCAATCACGCCAATCGCATTATTAGCTGGATAAATCATTTATTCATGATTGCATATATCCAAAGCACGCCGAGAATTTGATAATGCCTGGGGTGGATTCATTTGCCAAGCAGGCGCAAGGCATATGCAACGGACAGGACAGCCATGCGTTGCTCCGGATGCCGGAGGGCTTTTCTCGCCGCGAGAAGCGATGTCATCGAAACGTGTCTCTGGCCGCCAGGGCCTGCAGCGGGCGGCTCCAGGCCCTGCCTGATACGACCTTTGCGGTCAGTCCGGCCGCCGTTCGGCATTCAGCCATCGCCAAAGCGTGGAACGGCTCACGCCCAACTGTCTGGCCGCCAGGCCCGGGCGGCCGTTGGCGGCCCGCATCGCGGCCTCTATGCGTTCGGCCAATGGACTGTCCAATGAGCTATCCAATGCCAATGCCCGGCCCGGCGGATGCGCGGCCGCGAGCATGGGGCCGGGCCGGGCAAACAGTTCCGGGCAATCCTGGCTTAGCGCCGCATAGGGCACATCATCCAGCCTGGGGAACGGTAGCAGGAACACGGCAATGCGCTCGGCAATGTTCTCCAGCTCTCGCACGTTGCCCGGCCAGCCATAGGCCGACAGCCGCGCCATGAGCGGCTCCAGCGCCGCATCTGTCGGCAACGAGGAGCCAAGCCGCGCAAGGCAGCGCGACACCAGAGGCGTCACCAAGCCAGGGATGTCCTCGGCTCGCTCGCGTAGCGGCGGCAATGACAGGCGCAACGTGTTGAGCCGGTAGTAGAGATCCTGGCGGAAACGCTTTTGCTCGATCAGCTCGCCAAGCGACTGGTGGGTGGCCGCCATCACGCGTATGTCGAGTGGGATGGGCGCGGTTGCGCCCAGGCGCATGATCTCCCGCTCCTGCAGCACCCGCAGAAGGCGCGTCTGCAGCGTCAAGGGCATGTCGCCGATTTCGTCGAGGAAAAGCGTGCCCGTGTGCGCCGCCTCGATGAGGCCGCGCTTGCCGCCGCGCCGGGTACCGGTGAATGCGCCCTCCTCGTAGCCGAACAGTTCGCTCTCCAGCAAAGTCTCGGGGAACGACGCGCAGTTCACGGCGACAAACGGCCTGCCCGCGCGATGGCTGGCGTTGTGCATGGCTTGGGCGAACACCTCCTTGCCGGTGCCACTCTCGCCGGTGATGAGTACGTTCAAATCGGTGGGCGCGAACCTGAGGGCACTGGCCTTGGCCTGGCTGATCGCGGCGCTGTGTCCGCCCACGCTGTGCGCGAAGGTGTGGCGGGCGGCATGCTGGTGCTGGCGCTGCAAGATCCGCAGGCTGGTATCCGCCGCCTGGATCGTGTGCGCATCGTGCAGGGTGAGCGCCGCACCCACGATCCGGCCGTGCTCGCGGATGGGTGTGCGGTAGGCCACCCAGTCCCGGTGCGCATAGCGCAATCCCGCAGCGCGATCCTGCCTTCCGCTCGCCAATGTATGGGCCAGGGACAGCTCGGGGGCGATGTCGCCCAGCTTGCGTCCCTCGAGCCTGACGCCCGGCCCCGCCAGGACGTGCAGCATGGCCGGATTCACGGCGATGATCCGCTCGTGCTGATCGACTGCCACCACGGCTTCCTGCAGGTTGTGCAGCACGCTGTGCAATTGTTCGTAGCGCCCCGCTTCCAGGCGCGCGACCCGGGCCAGCTCCAGCGCATCGTCAAACCCCTTTCGCACGCTGTCCAGGGAATAGGCAAGCAAGCCGTGCAGCCCGGCCTCCTGGGCCAGCTCGACCACCAGGCTCGACCCCACGATCACCTCGTAGCCTTCGCGCCTCAACACGTCGAACTGCTCGCGCGCGTCGTCAGGGGTCTGATAGGCGTACTGGCTTATCTCGATGTTGAGCAACTCCTTGACCGCATCGAGTTCCGGGATGGTGTGTCCATACATCATCACCCCTACGCGATGCGCAATACGCCGCGCCCGGATCAGCACCTGGAACAGGTCAAAGCCGGTGAGCTGGATGGTCGCTACCGGAGCCTGCAGTCCCGCGCGCAGGATGCTCGCGTTGGAGCCGGCGCTGATGAACGCATCGACCTCGCCGCGCGCCACCCTGTCCTGCGCAACCGCCAAGGCCGCGCTGAAGGTCCCATCCACCACTTCCACATGCGCCCGGCCCGCGTATTCGGCGACCACCGGCATGGAGAACTCCCGTATTTGCCGATAACTCACAAAACACAGGCGCGGCAGATCCTGCGGCTGAAGAGTGGCAAAGCCCATGGCGGAGGAGGAAGGTCGGATGCTCATCGTGCATCGATTGGAACATTTTTTGTTTCACAAGTGTTCCATGAAACATGGTTTCTACCAGCAGTGGACGAAAATCATATATATATCAATAACTTAAATGAAATTGAAAACTGGCATGGGAAGTGCATTGTTCCAATCGATCAAATTCTGGAGACGAAGAAACATGGCACTTGAACACATCACGGTCCTGGACCTCACGCACATGCTGTCCGGCCCCTACGGCACCATGCTGCTGGCCGATCTGGGCGCGCGCACCATCAAGGTGGAGCCGCCGGGCTCGGGCGAAGGCACGCGCCGCCTGCTCGAACACGACCCGGACTATTCGCGCAACGGCATGGGAGCCTACTACCTCACGCTCAACCGCAACAAAGAGAGCATCTGCGTGGACCTCAAGAGCGATGCCGGCCGCGCCATCTTCATGGACCTGGTCCGCCAGGCCGACGTGGTCTACGACAACTTCAGCGTGGGCGTGACGGCGCGCCTGGGCATCGACCACGAGAGCCTTGCCAGGGTCAACCCGCGCATCATCACATGCTCGGTTTCGGGTTTTGGACAAACCGGCCCACATACCCAGCGCCCCGCTTTCGACCAGGTGGTGCAGGCGATGGGCGGCGGCATGTCGATCACCGGCTCGCCAGAGACCGGCCCCACGCGCAGCGGCATCCCCATCGGTGATCTGGGCGGCGGTATTTTCGGCACCATGGGCGTGCTCGCCGCCATCGCCGAACGCGACCGGACGGGCCTCGGGCAGCACGTGGACGTGTCGATGCTGGACGTGCAGATATCCATGCTCAACTACATGGCAACGATGTACCTGATGTCCGGCATCGTGCCCAAGGGCATTGGCAATGGACACTTCGTGCACGTCCCCTACAACGCCTACCCCACGGCGGACGGGCACATCATCATCGCCTGCATCGGGGACCCGTTCTTCGAGCGCTTCGTCGAATGCATCGACATCCCGCAACTGCGCGACCCCGAATACCGCAGACAGCCCGTGCGGTACGCGGCCAAGGCCGAAATCGACCAACTGGTTTCAGACAAGCTGCTCAGCCACGGCACCGCCCACTGGCTCGCGGTGTTCAGCGCCGCGCGCATCCCTTGCGGGCCGGTAAACAACTTCGCACAGGCGCTCGACGACGAGCAGGTGCGCGCCCGCGACATGGTGGTGCAAGTCACCATGCCCGATGGCGAACAGCTCAGCATGCCCGGCAATCCCGTCAAACTCTCCCGCGCCGGGAAAAGCACGTTCACGGCACCTCCGGAACTGGGCGCACAGACCCAGGCCGTGCTCGGTGGCTGGCTGGGCTATTCCGCCGAGCACATGACGCAGTTGCGCGCGGCGGGCGCGATCGGCTGAAGGAGCGGCACATGACCGAGCAGATCTTCATCACCGACGTGTCGCCGCGCGACGGGTTGCAAAACCAGGCCGTCGCAGTATCCACCGACTCCAAGCTGCGGCTGATCGACAAGCTCGTGCAGGCCGGAGTCGAAAGCGTCGAGGCAACCAGTTTCGTCTCGCCCAGTGCCGTGCCCCAGATGGCCGACGCGGCGCAGCTCGTGCCGCTTGCCGCCGCGCGCTGGCCGCGCCTGCGCACCTCCGTGCTGGTGCCCAACCTCAAGGGCCTAGAACGTGCGCATGCTGCCGGTGCGCGCGAAATCGCGGTGGTGCTCTGCGCCACCGAGACCATGAACCGCAAGAATGTCAACATGGGACTGCAGCAGGCCCTGGACGCGAGCGAGCAGACCCTCGTTGCCGCGCATGAGCTGGGGATCAGGACCCGCGCCTACGTGGCGGTGGCCTTCGAATGTCCCTTCGAAGGCATCACGCCGCTGGCCGAAGTGCTGCGGCTGGCACGGCGCATGCACGCGGCGGGAGCCGCCGAGATCGTGATCGCCGACACCATCGGCGCTGCAGCGCCCGCGCAAGTCAAGGAACGCATGAACGCCATCCGCGACGTGGTTCCGCTGGATCGCCTAGCCATCCATCTGCACGACACGCGCGGCATGGGCGTCGCCAATGCCTGGGCCGCGCTGGAGAGCGGCGTACGCCGTTTCGACGCCAGCGTCGGGGGGATCGGCGGCTGCCCCTTCGCACCCGGCGCCGCCGGCAATCTGGCGACCGAAGACCTCGTCCTGATGGCCCGGCAAAGCGGCTTCTCGAGCGGCATCAGCCTGGACGGCCTGCTGGACGCCGTGGCATTCGCAGAGGAGCAACTGCAGCGGCCACTGGGCGGGCGCAGCAGCGCATGGCTCAGGCGCGAGCGTGCCATGCGCGCTCCGCAGATGAGCGCGGACGCCGCCAACCCCGCGTAGTTTTCCTTCTCATCAAGACCATGGAGACAAGCCCGATGAAAGCCAGATGAAAACGAGCAAGTTCAATGCATCCCGCCCGAATGACGCGAGGCCCGGATGCGGCAATCCCATCACATACCGACAAAAGGAGATCACAGCATGCCCCACACCCTGCCCTCGATAACCCGCCGCACGATTGCCATGGCCGCCCTCGCGCTGTCGGCTGCGGCCCTGGCCACGCCCGCGCTGGCCGAAACCTGGCCGGGCAAGCCCATACGGCTCGTCGTGCCCTTTGCTCCGGGCGGAGTGTCCGACACAGGCGCTCGCGTCGTCGCGGAAAAATTGAGCCAGCGCCTGGGCCAACAGGTCGTCGTGGACAACCGTCCCGGCGCGTCGGGCAACATCGGCACCCAAATGGTCGCAACCGCCGCGCCCGATGGCTACACCCTGCTTCTCGGTTTCGACGGCACGATGGTCATCAATCCCCATGTGTATTCCAAAGTCCCGTTCGATACGCTCAAGGACTTTGCACCGGTCAGCAAAATCGGAGATGCGGCGCTCATCATCGTGACTCATCCGTCCGTGCCGGTGAAAGACCTGCCCTCGCTCGTCGCGTATTCGAAAGGCACGCCCGGGGG
>NZ_JBEBOW010000183.1:0-5455 GCF_040396215.1 Diaphorobacter ruginosibacter
GCAAAGCAGATAGCGGAGGTGATACGTGACTACGGCGAAGAACGGTTTGCTGGCCCCATTGCAAAGGCGATTGTTGCTCGGCGCGAGGAACGGGGCCCAATTACAAACACCTCCGAACTGGCCGATGTCGTGGCTGGCGCGGTCAAAACCCGCGAGCCGGGCCAGAACCCTGCAACGCGCACATTTCAAGCTCTTCGGATTTTCATCAATGCCGAGCTTGAAGAGCTGCAACAGGCGCTAGAAGGCAGCCTGCGCATCCTCAAGCCGGGCGGGCGGCTGGTGGTGATCAGTTTTCACTCGCTCGAGGACCGCATCGTCAAGCAGTTCATCGCCCGGCACTCCAAGGAGGTCTATGACCGCCGTGCGCCCTTTGCGCCGCCGGCGCCGGTGCGCCTGAAGTCGCTGGACCGCATCAAGCCGGGCGCCGACGAAGTGCGCGCCAACCCGCGCTCGCGCAGCGCCGTGATGCGCGTGGCCGAGCGCACGGAGGTGCCGGCATGATGCTGCGCCTCAACCTGCTGCTGCTGCTGGCGGTGATGCTCAGCGCGATGTTCCTGGTGAACAACCAGTATGACGCGCGGCGCCTTTTCACCGAGCTGGACCGCGCGCAGGCCGAGGCGCGCCGTCTCGAGACAGAACACCAGCGCCTGCAGGTTGAAAAGCGTGCGCAGGCGACGCCGCTGCGCGTCGAAATGCTCGCGCGCGAGAAACTGCAGATGACGTCCGCCACCCCGGCCATCACGCAGTACGTGACCGACGACGGCACGCCCGTGGCCTCGGTGGGCAGCGCAATGGATGCCGCACAGGCCAGCGGAGGGCGTCCATGAGCACCCGCAGCGTCAATTACGTCTCCAGTCCGCTGCTGGCGAGCAAGACGCCTATCTGGCGCAGCAAGTTCATCGTCGCCGTCGTGGCCCTGGGCTTCGTCGGGCTGGCGGCGCGCGCGGCCTATGTGCAGGTGATCGGCAATGACTTCTTTCTGCGGCAGGGAGAGGTGCGCTTCGCCCGCACGCTGGAGCTGCCCGCGAATCGCGGCCGCATCCTGGACCGCAACGGACTGATCCTTGCATCCAGCGTTCCCGCGGCCAGCATATGGGCCATTCCCGAGGATGTGGAGCAGGACAAGCCCGAGGTACAGGCCAAGCTCAAGAAACTGGCCGTGCTGATGGACATGCCCTACGCCAGCCTCAAGGCCAAGCTGGCCGATGAAGACAAAAGCTTCGTCTGGATCAAGCGCCAGCTGGACTGGGACGTCGGCCAGGAAATCGCCAAGCTCGAGATCAAGGGCATCTTCCAGCGCAAGGAATACAAGCGCCAGTATCCCGAGGGCGAGGCGGCGGCGCACATCGTCGGCTTCACCAACGTGGAGGACCATGGCCAGGAAGGCATGGAGCTGGCATTCGACAAGGAACTGGCAGGCAAGCCGGGTTCGCGCCGGGTGATCAAGGATCGCCTGGGCCGCATCGTCGAAGGCGTCGGCGTGGAAGTGCCGCCGCTGGACGGCAAGGACATCCAGCTTTCCGTGGACAGCAAGGTGCAGTTCTTCGCCTACCAGAAGCTGCGCGACACCGTGATCGAGAAGAAAGCCAAGGCGGGCAGCGTGGTGGTGCTGGATGCGCACACCGGAGAGGTGCTGGCGCTTGCCAACTATCCCACCTACGACCCGGGCAACCGCAAGAACCTGACCGGTGAGCAACTGCGCAATCGCGCCATGACCGACGTGTTCGAGCCCGGCTCGACCATCAAGCCCATCACCATCGGGCTGGCGCTGAACACCGGCCGTGTGCGCCCGGAAACCACGGTGGACACCACTCCGGGCCGGGTCACCGTGACCGGCTCCACGATCTCCGACACGCACAACTACGGTCTGTTGACGGTCGAGGGCGTGATCCAGAAGTCGAGCAATGTGGGTACGACCAAGATTGCGATGGGCATGCCCGCCAAGGAGATGTGGGAGACGTTCTCGGCCGTGGGCTTCGGGCAGAAGCCGCAGATCACCTTCCCCGGCGCGGTCAGCGGCAAACTGCGGCCCTACAAGAGCTGGCGTCCGGTGGAGCAGGCCACCATGTCGTATGGCTACGGCCTGTCCGCGAGCCTGTTCCAGATGGCCCGTGCCTACACCGTCTTCTCCAATGACGGCAAGGTGATTCCCGCAACCATGCTCAAGAGCACCGAGCCCGCCATCGGCGTGCCGGTGTTTTCGCCCAAGACCGCAATGCAGGTGCGCAAGATGCTGCACATGGCGGCGGGTCCCGGCGGCACCGGGCAGCGCGCGCAGACCGTGGGCTATTCCGTGGGCGGCAAGTCCGGCACGGCGCGCAAGCAGGTCGGCAAGACATATGCCGTGGGCAAGTATCGCGGCTGGTTCACCGGCATGGCGCCGATCGACAATCCGCGCATCATCGTGGCCGTCATGATCGATGAGCCGACCGTCGGGTCGGCATTCGGCGGTGTCTCCGCCGCGCCGGTGTTCAGCGAGGTCGTGCAGCAGACGCTGCGCATGATGGGCGTGCCGCCTGACATGGCGGTGCGCCCGCAGATCGTCGCCGATCCCGTGGAGGAGCCAGCGCTATGAGCATGCTGCTGCAACTCTCCTCGGTCCAGGACGCCATGCGCTGGCTGCGCGAGCGCGTGACCGGCACCTTGCAGACCGACAGCCGCCTGGTGAAGCCGGGCGACGCCTTCATCGCGTGGCCGGGCGCCGCGACGGATGGCCGCCTCCACGTGGGCAATGCGCTGTCCAACGGCGCCGTGGCCTGTCTGGTCGAGCAAGATGGCGCTGAGGCCTTCGGCTTTGCCGGTGCGCACATGGCCGCGATGCGCGGCCTCAAGGATGCAACGGGCCTGATCGCGGCCGCATGGTTCGATCTGCCGACCACCCGCCTCGACGTCATGGCCGTTACCGGCACGAACGGCAAGACCAGCACCGCCTGGTGGCTGGCCGAGGCGCTCAACATGCTGGCAGGGCAGTCCGATGTGCTGACCTACAAGGGATGCGCCCTGGTCGGCACGCTGGGCATGGGCTTGCCCGGCGCGCTCGAGGACACCGGCCTGACCACGCCCGATCCGGTGCGGCTGCAGCGTGCGTTCGCGCGGTTCGCGCAGCAGGGCATAGGCGCTTGCGCCATCGAGGCGTCCTCGATCGGCCTGGCCGAACACCGCCTGGCGGGCACGCGCATCCGTACCGCCATATTCACCAATCTCACGCAGGACCATCTGGACTATCACCCGTCCATGGATGCGTACTGGCAGGCCAAGCGCGTGCTGTTCGACTGGCCCGGCCT
This sequence comes from Diaphorobacter ruginosibacter, assembly GCF_040396215.1. GTDB lineage: Bacteria > Pseudomonadota > Gammaproteobacteria > Burkholderiales > Burkholderiaceae_C > Diaphorobacter_A > Diaphorobacter_A ruginosibacter_A. The sequence continues at coordinate 3,285 of NZ_JBEBOW010000183.1, forward strand.
GCGCACCGCGGTAGTCAACGTCGATGACCGGCATGGCGCACAACTGGCCGAGGAACTGGCCGCCTCGCAGCTCGACCTCTGGACCGTCTCCCTGCGCGATAGTGCCCGCATCCGGGCGCGCGACATCCGCCATGGCGATGACGGATTGGCGTTCACCGTGGTGGAGGGGCGCAACGCCTTCGCGCTGCAAACGCAGGTCATCGGGCTGTACAACGTCTCCAACCTGCTGGGGGTGATCGCGGCGCTGCGCTCGCTGGGCGTGGCGCTCGAGCATGTGCTCTGGGCATGCGCGCAGCTCACGCCCGTGCCGGGGCGCATGGAGCGCATCACCTCGGCGGGCCAGCCCATGGTGGCCATCGATTATTCGCATACGCCCGACGCGCTCGAGAAGGCCTTGCTGGCGCTCACGCCCATGGCGAGGGAGCGTGGCGGCAAGCTCTGGTGCGTGTTCGGCTGTGGCGGCAACCGGGACGCGGGCAAGCGCCCGCGCATGGGCGCGATCGCCCAGCGGCTGTCGGACGAGGTGGTCGTCACCAGCGACAATCCGCGCAGCGAAGAGCCGATGCGCATCATCGACCAGATCACGGCGGGCATGGCCGCCGTGCCTACCCTGCGCGTGCAGGCCGACCGCGGCCTGGCGATCTCGCAGACCATCGCCGCGGCGGCTGTGCCGGACGTGGTGCTGATCGCGGGCAAGGGCCATGAGAGCTATCAGGAAGTGCATGGCGAGCGCCATCATTTCTCGGACATTGAACAGGCGCGCGCCGCGCTCGCGCAACGCGGAGGTGCCGCATGAGCGTGCAGAAAACGGCGCTGATGAATCTGGCCCAGGCGTTCGCGCTGGTGTCCGAGCGGATTCCTTCGGCCCGGCTCGTCGGCGATGGCGGCATTGCATTCCAGCGCGTGCACACCGATACGCGCACGCTCGCGGCCGGCGATCTGTTCGTGGCGCTCAAGGGCGAGCGCTTTGACGCGCACCAGTTTCTGGCCCAGGCCCACGAGGCCGGCGCCGTTGCCGCCATGGCGCATGCCGGGCTCGATGATGCGGACCTTGCTGGCATCCTCGTGCCCGACACGTTGCTCGGCCTGGGCGCATTGGCGGCGGGCTGGCGCAGGCAGTGGCACGGACCGCTGATCGGCGTGACGGGAAGCAACGGAAAAACCACCGTCACCCAGATGATCGCCTCCATCCTGCGCGCGTGGAAGGGCGATGCCGCGTTTGCGACGCAAGGCAACTTCAACAACGACATCGGCGTGCCGCTGATGCTGCTGCGCCTGCATGCGCGGCACGAAGCCGCGGTGATCGAGATGGGAATGAACCATCCCGGCGAAATCGCCTATCTCGCGGACATCGCGCGCCCGACGGTGGCGCTGGTCAACAACGCGCAGCGCGAGCATCTCGAATTCATGCAGACGGTGCAGGCCGTGGCGCGCGAGAACGGCAGCGTGTTCGCGGCCCTGCCGCGCGACGGTGTCGCGGTATTTCCCGCAGCGGATGAATACACGCCGCTGTGGCGTGAACTCGCCGGCAGGCGCCGCGCGGTCACTTTCGGCGAGAGCGCCGGCGACGTGCAATGCGCGCAGGCGAGCTGGCAGGGCGCCGCCTGGATGGCGCGGATCGCCACCCCGCAAGGCGCGTTCGACACCGAACTGCGCATCGCCGGTCGCCACAACGTCACCAACGCGTTGGCCGCCACGGCCTGCGCGGCGGCCGCGGGCGTCCCGGTGTCCGCCATTGCCAGGGGACTGGCGCAGTTCGAGCCGGTCAAGGGCCGCTCGCGGGCCGTGGTGCTGCCGTTTGCCGAAGGCCGCTCGGTCACGCTGGTGGACGACAGCTACAACGCCAATCCGGATTCCGTGCGCGCGGCGATCGACGTGCTCGCAAGCCTGCCCGCACCGCGATGGCTGGTGCTGGGCGACATGGGCGAAGTCGGCGGCCAGGGGCCGCAGTTTCACGCCGAAGCCGGCGCGTATGCGCGCGAACGCGGCATCGACAGGGTGTTCGCACTGGGCGCCCTGGCAATTCACGCTGCGCAGGCCGCCGGGCCGGCGGCGCAGCATTTTGAAGATATGGCATCGCTGCTCGCGGCGGTGCAGGCCAGCTTGCCGGAGGTCGGCAGCGTACTGGTCAAGGGATCGAGATTCATGAAGATGGAACAAGTGGTGCAGGC
>NZ_JBEBOW010000184.1:0-5448 GCF_040396215.1 Diaphorobacter ruginosibacter
CTGGCCCGCATTGTGCAGATACAGCATGCCCGCGTTGAAGCTGCCCCATTGCGGATGGTTGTACCCCGCAACCGCGCGGGCCGAGGACCGCAGCCGGTGATCGTCATTGAGCGACGCGGCATCCCGGTATCCTTGGTTTGCGCGCGTTGCCTGGAGATTGGTATAGACGCGCTGGTTGTTCCAGCTGTGCCCCAGTTGCAGCAGTTGGCCCATGCTGCCCTGGCTCTGGCTGATGGCGGTGGCAGCGGACACGATGCCGAGCGGCCCCAGAAGCCAGTTGCCGCCGCCGCCCAGATTGGTGAGGCCGGAGGTCGCCTCCGCGTGGCTTTGCAGCGTGACCTGATTGCTCAGGCCATAGCTGTACGAGCCGCTGAACAGCGGGTCGGAGCCATAGTCGGATGAGCGGTAGCCATAATTCCTGCGCACCATGCCGGCTTCCACGGACCAGTCGCTGAGGCCTTCGGCCAGCAGCTGCGGCGAGCCGAACAGGTTGTACTGGATGGTGGTGGAGCGGCCGAGCGCGTCGGTCAGCACGATCTGCGCGGTGCCGTTGCCGGTGATGCCCACGGGCGCGTTCAGTGTGAACGGGCCGGCGTTCACGGTGCCCTGGTACTGGCGCACGCCGTTGATGAATAGTTCGATGTCGGAGGGCAGCGCGCTGGTGCCCATCAGCGCCGGGATGGGCGTGGTCACGCGGTACGGCTGGAGCCCGAAGTTGCGTGCGATCTGAATGCCGCCGATGCGCGTGGCGCGCGACCATGGCTGCGTGCTCGTGAGCGCATCGCCCACCCGCAGCGTGACCATGCTTTGCGGGAAGGACATGCTGAATGCCGTATCCAGGCGCACCTGCTGGTATTGGCCGCCGCCATTCGCCCGGTCCGCGTTCGAGGACTGGCTGGACCATTGCGACAGCATGGTATGGCTCAACACCATGTTCGACTTGAACGCGCGCAGCTCGGTTAGCGCGCTCACGGTGCGTGCGTCGCCGCTGTGCGTGCCGAACAGGTCGTAGTTCACCAGCAGGCCCGGGGCGCTGTCGGCGAGGTGGCCCGAGAACGCCTGCGTGTCGATCAACGCCCTGGGCCAGGTGAGCTTGTCGAAGGGAAGCGTCAACTGAGCGGTCTGGGCGCTCGTGTCCAGCCGGGACTGCATGCCGTCGATGGCGTCGAGCGCCACCCAGTCCTGATCGGCGTTGTCGACGGAGGACGCTGCGGGCAGCGCCTCTTCACGAACCCCCATGCTGGCGAGCGAGCCCCGGCGCATGAGCAGCCGGTTGTCCAGCAACTGCGCCTGGACCAGCCCGACGTCGCGTGTGTTCAGATGCGTGGCCAGCATCAGCTCGATGGGGGCGGCAGGGCGCCGGACGCCCATGAGCACGGGCTGCGCCGGAGGCAGCGCGTTCGCCCGGATGGCGCCGTTTTGCGCCTGGGCGCGGCAAGTGCCGCCCAGCGATGCGAGCAGCAGGACAACCAACAGGGAACGCGGCATTGGGCAACGGAGCTCAGGGCGACACGGGCGCATTGATTCGCTGGACGTCCGAATTGATCATCGCCTGATAGGCAGTGGCGGGAGCGGATGCCGAAGCGCCCTTCGGCGCGGCAATGCTCCAGCGCATCGTGCTGCCCGGCAGTACATAGCCGAGCATGCCCGTGTTGATCGGAGTGGTCAGTCCATCCGCATGGATGGCGGCCAGTTCCGCGAGCTGTGCGTGCATGCTGCCTTCGTTGCGGACTTCGAAGGCATAGGTGTCGGCCTGCCTGCTGATGTTCCAGCGCAGATGCGATCCGGCCGCGCGGATGTCTTCCTCGGTGGCGTCGCCGATGAAAACCGGCACCGAATAGCGCATCAGGAATTTCATGCCATAGGCGCGGCGATCCTTGGCGTTGTCCTTGGCGTCAGCCTGCGCCTGCTGCGGGGTTTGCGAAGGCAGCTCGTCCACGATCAGCCGGTAGGACGACTCCGCCCCGGCCGCCGGCGCCGGGCCGGTGCGCAGCACGCGCACCAACTGGCGGCCGCCGGGCGGGATCTCGATGAGCGGAGGAGAGATGGTGAGGTTGCCCGTGGGCGCCAGCAGATCCTCGCCATCCTTCTGCGTCCAAGCGAACGCGCGGACCTGCGCGGCCAGCGGCTCCTGGCTGGAGTTGACGAGCCAGATCCCCTCAGCCTGGCGGTTGACGGGGATCTGCAGCGAGATCGGCGTGACCTGCAGCCCCGCCGCAAACGCGCTGGACGAAAGCGCGAGCATGGCCGCCGCCATGGCGGCGGCTCGTCCGGTCCTGAAAAACACTGGCTGCATGGTCTGCCCGTTCGTCACTCGAATTCGCAAAATGGCTGTCGCAGCTCAATAGGTGACGGTCACGGTGACCGTGTCCATATAGCTGCCGGGCTCGACGTTCCAGGCGCTGCCGGCCACGGAGGCGTACACGGTGAATGTCTGCGCCGTGCTGTCGCCGGTCTTCGTCACGGTGTTTCCGCTGGTGCCGGTCGTGCTGCCCCATGCCGTCGCGCCCCCGCTGTCCTTCGTGAGCTTGTAGGCGATCTTCTGGTCCGCGGCGTCGGTCACGCCAGCGGATGTGCGCTTCATGAAGCCCACGCCCGATGTGTTGAGCGGGTTGGCGGCATCGGTGTTGCCGGGCGTGAGGCCGATCTCGTAGCTGGTGCCCTTGGAGCATTTCACGGTCAGGATCGTCTGCTTGGTCTGGGCGGTGTTGTTGGTCGTGTCGACGGTGTCGAACTGCACATCCGCCGCCTTGGAGGGGTTGATCGCGCAGGACTTGTTGACCGTGACCTTGACGTCGAACGAGCCGGAGACGGTGTCGGCGAAGCTGGCGGAGGTGAGCAGCATCAGGCTGGCTGCGGCAATGCTGGAGAGGGCGGTTTTGGTGAAGGACATAGAACTAAAAACTCCACAGGATGGAAATCCACCTTGCGTCTGCCGTTCATCGGCAGCAACGAGGTGTGCTTGGGGCATTCGCGGGCGGTTGCAAGCCGATCGCTGATCGAGTCCAGGGTGCGCGGTGGCTCCAAGGTCCGGTGGGAACCAGGGGCAGCTTGCAATCCCGTGATTTCGTTCAGCGGTCGAGCTTCTCTGCCCGTGACAGCCTCCTATCTGCTTTTCCTGTTCGAATTTGAGCGTTGCTGTGCGCATTACAAATTAGTAAAACACTATTGATCAAATGAAATGGATCGTCAGATGAGGATGCAACGCGAATGTACGACAGGCGGATGACGTTAGGTTACATTTTGTTGGTTACCAAATGTAATAATAAATAGATGACTAAAATTCGATGGTGAAAATTCATGATGATGATTGATGCCTGCTCTGTTTGTTGATGGCTTCGAGGCCTGTTGCATGCGGGTGCTTGGCGATTCGGGTGTTTTCATGCTTTTGCTATTGATACAAATGAGCCGTTTTGGCAGGGAATTTCATCGAATTAGCGCCAAATTTTTCAATGGTGCTTATTCCATTGTTTCTTTTGTAACCAAATGGAAGATGAACTATTTCTATCCATCGGCTTGGTTTTGCATGACGCACCTGCCTTGAAGTGCTCTGTTTCATCCCCATCTGCCTGCCAGCTCGGCAAGCGCCGGAACCCGTCCCGTGGCGGGGTCCCGTGCCATCCGAAGCGTCACAAGGAGATGCCCGCGCCATGCCGCGCGGCATCGGGAAGAGACTTTTTCGCATCCACCCATGAGCAACAAGCACACTCACTCTTTTCAGGCCGAAGTGGCCCAACTGCTGCACCTGGTCACGCATTCGCTGTATTCCAACAAGGAAATCTTCCTGCGCGAGCTGATCTCCAATGCTTCTGACGCCTGCGACAAGCTGCGCTTCGAGGCGTTGAACCAGCCCGGACTGTACGAAGACCAGCCTCGGCTGGAGGTGCGCGTGTCGTTCGACAAGATGGCACGCACGATCACCATCGCCGACACCGGCATCGGCATGAGCGAGCAGGAAGCCATCGAGAACCTGGGCACGATCGCCAAGAGCGGCACCAAGGATTTCATGAGCAGGCTCTCGGGCGACCAGAAAGCTGATTCGCAACTGATCGGCCAGTTCGGCGTGGGCTTCTATTCCGGGTTCATCGTCGCCGACCGGATCACCGTGGAGTCGCGCCGCGCGGGGCTGCCCGAGGGCGATGGCGTGCGCTGGATCAGCGGCGGTTCGGGCGACTTCGAGGTCGAGCAGATCGAGCGCAAGGAGCGCGGCACCAGCATCACGCTGCACCTGCGCGAAGAGGCGCAGGAGTTCCTGAACACCTGGAAGCTCAAGCAGCTCGTCAACAAGTATTCGGACCACATCAGCCTGCCCATCCTCATGGAGAAGGAGGAGTGGAAGGAGGGTGAAAACGATCAGCCCGGCGACATGGTCAAGACCGGCGAATGGGAGACCGTCAACCAGGCTAGCGCGTTGTGGACGCGGCCCAAGAAGGACATCACGGCCGAGCAGTACGCCGAGTTCTACAAGAGCATCAGCCACGATCACGAGGAGCCGCTCACCTGGAGCCACAACCGCGTCGAAGGCAACACCGAGTACACGCAGCTGCTGTACATCCCCTCGCATGCGCCCATGGACCTGTGGAACCGCGACAAGAAGGCGGGCATCAAGCTGTACGTGAAGCGGGTGTTCATCATGGACGACGCAGAGGCGCTGATGCCCACGTACCTGCGCTTCGTGAAGGGCGTGATCGATTCGGCCGACCTGCCTTTGAACGTGAGCCGCGAGCTGCTTCAGGAAAGCCGTGACGTGCGCCTGATCCGCGACGGCAATACGCGCCGCGTGCTCTCGATGCTGGAGGACCTGGCCAGGCACGACAAGCATGCGTCGAGCCCTGCCGCAGAGGGCGACGTGGTGGATGTGGTCAGTGAAGAGGACAAGGCCAAGGAAGGCAAGTTCACCAGGTTCTATGGCGAGTTCGGCGCGGTGCTCAAGGAAGGTCTTGGCGAGGATTTCGGCAACGCCGAACGCATCGCCAGGCTGCTGCGTTTCGCATCGTCCACCACCGAGGGGCTGAGCGTTTCTTTTGCCGACTACAAGTCGCGCATGAAGGAAGGCCAGGAGGCGATCTACTACATCACCGCCGACACGCTGGCGGCGGCCAAGAACAGTCCGCAACTGGAGGTGTTCAAGAAGAAGGGCATCGAAGTCCTGCTGATGACGGACCGGGTGGACGAGTGGGCGCTGAACTATCTCACCGAGTTCGACGGCACGCCGCTGCAGTCGGTGGCCAAGGGTGCGGTGGATCTGGGCAAGCTGCAGGACGAGGCCGAAAAGAAGGCCGCGCAGGAAGCGGCGGAAACCTTCAAGCCGACCCTCGCCAAGCTCAAGGAAGCGCTGAAGAACGAGGTGGAGGACGTGCGCGTGACCACGCGGCTGGTCGATTCGCCCGCCTGCATCGTGGTGCAGGACGGCGGCATCAGCGCGCAGCTCGCCCGCATGCTCAAGCA
>NZ_JBEBOW010000185.1:0-5408 GCF_040396215.1 Diaphorobacter ruginosibacter
GGCCTGGCTGGCGGGTCAGGCCAGCGTCATCAGGCTTGCATTGCCTCCGGCAGCCGCCGTGTTGATGCTCACGGCGCGTTCGAGGACCAGCCGTTCAAGCGGAAAAAGCCCGTCTTCGTCCACCTGCGTGACGCCGATGATCGCGCCGGGCCGTTCGGCGATGCGCCTGCATAGCTGTTCGAGCGATGCGCGGTCGCCTGAATGCAGCACCGCATCGAAGTGCACGGCGTCGCGGGCCCAGTCATGGACCAGGACGATGCGCTGCCGCACCGCTTGCGGCAACCGGGCGAGCAGCTCGCGCCTGGAGGCCGGCCAGAGTGCGTGTGAGCCCACGGCGAGCACGGCGCTCAGCTGCATCAGCAGGGCATCGTCACTGCCGGCGATGCAAAGCACGTGTTCGCGCGGCAGGACGTGGTATTCGTTGCGCTCGCCCGTGGGGCCGGGCAGGATGCACAGCGCGCCGGAGCAGGCGCAGCGGGCATGCGCGGCGCAGGCCTGCTCCAGGCGCTCGAGGCTATTTGCCCGGGCCCAGTCCGCCAGCGCCGAAAGCGGCGCTTGCAGGGCGGGCTGGGCGGACATGTCCGGCGCGGACGCGGCGCTCGCCGCCATGGCCGCGCGCGCCGCGTCCGGGGGGCGGCGCGTCATCAGGCGCAGCATGTACAGAGGCCCGCCGGCTTTCGGGCCGGTGCCCGACAGTCCCTCGCCGCCGAACGGCTGCACGCCGACGACGGCGCCGACGATGTTGCGGTTGACGTAGATGTTGCCGGCCCGCGCGTGCCCGAGCACCTTGGCCACGGTTTCATCGATACGGGTGTGCAGGCCCTGGGTGAGTCCGTAGCCGGTGGCGTTGATCTGATCCAGCAACTGATCGAGGTTCTCGCGTTCGTAGCGCACCAGGTGCAGCACGGGGCCGAATACTTCGCGGCCCAGCTCGGAGATGGCGTTCAGCGCGATCAGCGTGGGCGGCACGAAGCTGCCGCCCGAGAGCTCCTGCGCGCCGGCTTCCGGCTGGAACACATCGTGCCCCTGGCCGCGCATGCGTCCGATGTGCGCTTCGATGGTGGCGTGGGCCTCTTCGTCGATCACCGGGCCCACGTCCACGGCCAGCCGCGCCGGGTTGCCCACGTGCAGTTCCCGCATCGCGCCGCGCAGCATGATGTCGATGCGGTCCGCCACGTCCGCCTGCACGCAGAGCACGCGCAATGCCGAGCAGCGCTGCCCCGCGCTGTCGAACGCGCTGGCGACCACGTCCGCCACCACTTGCTCGGCAAGAGCCGATGAGTCGACGATCAGTGCGTTCTGTCCGCCGGTTTCCGCGATCAGCGGGATCGGCTGGCCATGCGTGTCGAAACGCCCGGCCAGATGGCGCTGGAGGATGCGCGCCACTTCCGTGGAGCCGGTGAACATCACGCCCATGATCCGCGCGTCGCCGACCAGTTGCGCGCCCACGGTCTCGCCCCGGCCCGGCAGCAGTTGCACGACGGCTTGCGGCACGCCGGCGCGATGCAGCAGGCGCACGGCCTCGGCGGCGATCAGCGGTGTCTGCTCGGCGGGCTTGGCAAGCACGGTATTGCCCGCCGCCAGCGCCGCGGACACCTGGCCCATGAAAATCGCCAACGGGAAATTCCACGGGCTGATGCAGGCCACGGGGCCAAGCGGCGCATAGCCTTGCGCGTCGCTCTCCAGCAGCATGGCCTGCGCCGCGTAGTAGCGCAGAAAGTCCACGGCTTCGCGTACTTCGGCGACCGCATTCGCGGCGGTCTTGCCCGCTTCGCGCATGGCGAGCGCCGCCAGCTGCAGCAGCCGCGCCTCCAGCAGGTCGGCCGCGGTCCGCAGCATGGCTGCGCGGTCCGCGGGGGATGTGGCGGCCCATGACGGCTGCGCGGCCTGGGCGGCGCGCAGTGCGGCATTCACGTCGGAGGCCGAGGCTTGCAGGGCGTGACCGATCACATCGCGGCGATCGGCGGGATTGGTGATGACGGCGGCTTCGCCTGCGTCGCACTCGCGCTGTGCGGCGATCAGGGGCGCGGCATCGCAGGGCTGCTGCGCGCTGGCGAGCAGCGCGGCATCGAGCGCTTTCAGGATGGGCTCGCTGGCCAGGTCGAGCCCGCTGGAGTTGACGCGCTGCGCGCCATAAAGTGCGGGGGGCGGCGGGATGCGCGGATGAGGCAGGGCAGCGTATCCTTCTTTTTGCGTGTCGGCATCGACCGTGGCAACGGGGTTTTCGATCAGCGATTGCAGCGGCAGGTTGGGGTCGGCCACGCGGTTCACGAAGGATGTATTGGCGCCGTTCTCAAGCAGGCGGCGCACGAGATAGGCCAGCAGCGTCTCGTGCGTGCCGACCGGCGCGTACACGCGGCAGGGGCGGCCCAGCCGTCCCTGCGAGGGCTGTCCCACGACCTGCTCATAAAGGGGCTCGCCCATGCCGTGCAGGCACTGGAATTCATACTGCCCCGGCTGGTAGCGCGCGGGGTCCGCGAGCGTGTAGATGGTGGCGAGCGTCTGCGCGTTGTGCGTTGCGAACTGCGGATAGATGGCCTCGGGCGCGGCCAGCAGCTTGCGCGCGCAGGCGATGTAGGACACGTCGGTGTGCGATTTGCGCGTGTAGACGGGATAGTCCGCCAGCCCGTCGGCCTGCGCGCGCTTGATCTCGCTGTCCCAGTAGGCGCCCTTGACCAGCCGCACTATCAGCCGATGCTGCGTGCGGCGCGCAAGATCGATCACGAAGTCGATGACGAACGGGCAGCGCTTCTGGTAGGCCTGGATGACGAAGCCGATGCCGTTGAATCCCGCGAGCGAAGGCTCGTGGCAGAGCCGCTCCAGCAGGTCCAGCGAGAGTTCGAGCCGGTCGGCTTCTTCCGCGTCGATGTTGAGCCCGATGTCGTATTGGCGGGCCAGCGCGGCCAGTTGCAGCACGCGGGGATACAGCTCCTGCATCACGCGCTCATGCTGTGCGCGGCTGTAGCGCGGGTGCAACGCGCTGAGCTTGATGGAGATGCCCGGGCCTTCGTAGACGCCGCGTCCGTTCGACGCCTTGCCGATCGCGTGGATGGCATCCACGTAGGAGCGCATGTAGCGCTCGGCGTCTTGCGCGGTCAGCGCGGCCTCGCCCAGCATGTCGTAGGAATAGCGAAAGCCTTGCGCCTCCAGCGGCGCGGCGTGCCTGAGCGCCTGCGCGATCGTCTCGCCGGTCACGAACTGCTCGCCCATCATGCGCATGGCCATGTCCACGCCCTTGCGGATCAGCGGTTCGCCGCCACGCGCGGTAATGCGGCGAAGGGCATCCTTGAGGCCGCCTTCGCTGTGCGTGCCGACCAGCTTGCCGGTGATCAGCAGACCCCAGGTCGCCGCGTTGACGAACAGCGACGGACTCTTGCCCAGGTGCCGGTCCCAGTCGCCGTTGCTGATCTTGTCGCGGATGAGCGCATCGCGCGTGGCCGCGTCGGGAATGCGCAGCAGCGCCTCTGCCAGGCACATCAGCGCCACGCCTTCCTGTGACGACAGCGCGAATTCCTGCAGCAGGCCCTGCACCAGCCCGGCGCGGCCCTGATCGGATTTGCGCTCGCGCAGCGTGCGCGCCAGCTGCAGCGCCAGGGCATGCGTTTCACGTTCCTTGTCGGCGGGGATGCGCGCCAGATCGAGCAGCGGCGCCAGCGCCTGGGGCTCGGGAGTGCGGCATGCGGCGGTGATGGCCTGGCGCAGCGGGCCGTCCTGGGGAAGGCGCGGGGCGAATGGAGCGTGCGGGACGCGGGCGGCGGCGGTCATGGGCATGGAGATGGTTTGCATGATCGTTGATCGAGGAGTGTTGGGGGGGCGGCGGGATCGGGCGCTTTCCACCCGGATGGCTGGATCATGCTTGCTTTGTTGATGAATTAATGTTCAAAATATTGATGAATAAATGAATTAATTATTTAAAAAGTGGTGATGAATAGTGGAAATAGATAGGATTGATCGAAAAATACTGAATATCCTTCAGCGAGATGGAAGGATTGCCAACCTCAAGCTGGCGGAAGAGGTGGCGCTGTCGCCCACGGCGGTGCTGGCCCGGGTGCAGCGGCTCACCCGCGATGGATTCATCCTCGGCTACGAGGCGCGCCTGAACCCGCTTTTGCTGGATGCGGGAATGCTGGTGTTCGTCGAGGTGTTGCTCGATCGCACCACTCCGCACGTATTCGAGGAGTTCGGCGCGGCGGTGCAGGCACGGCCGGAAATCATGGAATGCCACATGGTGGCGGGCGGGTTCGACTATCTGCTCAAGACGCGCCAGGCCGATATGGAAGCCTATCGCCGCTTTGCGGGCGAAGTGCTCTGGCGGCTGCCCGGCGTGCGCGAAACCCGTACCTATGCGGTGATGGAGGAGGTCAAGAACTCCACCCATCTGAATGTCGGCGGGTGATGGCGGCCAGCTTTGTGTTGGGACTATGGCTTTGGCTATTGAATAGGTAATAATAAATACGACCGTTCGTCAGACCTTTGGGAAGGTGGAGGCCCCTATGAGCAAGTCTTCAATATCGCGCCGGGGCGGCATATGGGCCGCTGCCGTGTTGTGTACCCTGGCGGCATCCCAGGCGCAGGCCATGTGCTATGAGCTTTACAGCTCCAGCCGGCAATTGCTGTTCCGCTCCATGAGAACGCCGGTCGATCTCTCGAAACCGCTGCACCAGACCGTACCGCGGCTGGCTCCGGGAGCCACGCTGGTTTTTTCCCCCAACAGCCAGGGCTGCGAGATCGAATTCAACCGCCTTGAGCCGCAGGCGGTGATCGAAATCGAAGGCGATGGTTTCCGCTCCGTGGTGCCGCGCGCGTCCAGGAGAGCGGGCAAGAGCTGAAATGCAACGGCAACCGTGGCGCAACGCCCTGAACGGCGGACAGGGGGCGGAGGCCGGCTTGCGGTTTTGTTAGTGAATGTTATTTCTCCAAGGGAAGGGCGCTGGCAGTTTCTACAAATGGAAACATCGGCTGCAACTATCGGACACAACAAAGCTCCAACATCATGACATCCCCGTGGGCATGTCGTGCGTTAAGGGATCAGATGTTTTGAACCTGACGCCTGAAGAGCGGGACTCCCGCCATTGTTCCAAGGAGAATTTCATGATCCAACGTCGCTCTCTGTATGCCGTGATCGCCAGCGCGGGCGTGGCCCTTGCATTCCTGACCGGCGCTGGCGCTGCTCAAGCGGGTGCCGGCGTGTCCTGGTCGGTCGGCATCGGCGCGCCGGGCATGGCCGTGGGCGTGGCCTCGCCGCAGCCCTACTATTACGCGCCCGCACCTGTGTACTACGCCCCTCCGACTTATTACGCGCCACCGCCGCCGCCGGTGTATTACCGGCCGGCGCGCCCGGTGTACTATGCGCCGCCCGTCGTCGTTGCGCCGCCCACGCTCTACTTCAGGGGCGGATACCGTCCTGG
>NZ_JBEBOW010000186.1:0-5401 GCF_040396215.1 Diaphorobacter ruginosibacter
TTGCGCCGCTGGCGCCGTCACAGGCGTGGGAGCTGACGTGTGGGTTGGTGTGTGGGTTGTTGCGCGGTTTGGCGCGGCCGGTTGGGGCTGCTGGCTGGTCGCGGGCGTTCGCGCATCCGGTGTGGCGGGTTGCGGATGCGCTGGCGGGCGTTCGAGAACGGATGTGCCGACAGAGCCGGGGCGCCGCGTGGGCGAGGCGACGGCTGCCGTGGGCGCGGCTTGCCAGAGGGTGATGCCCATCTCCTGCAGCATGGCGCGTTGGCGCGCGTCGAGTTGAAGGCTCATAACTTGATGCTCATGACGATGGCGTCCTCGCGTTCGCCGTTTTCCGCTGGATAGTAGCGCTTGCGCTGGCCCACGGATTGAAAACCATATTGCGCATACACATGCTGCGCGCGCTGATTGCTTTTGCGCACTTCGAGCCACAGCCAGAGGGCGTTCTTGCCGCGCGACCATAGCGCCAGGGAGTCGAGCAGAACCTTGGCCCAGCCTTGTTGCTGGTAGGCAGGAGCTACCGTGATGTTCAGCAAATGGACCTCCTCGACGCCCGGCATCGCCACGAAATAGCCGATGAGCGTGTCTTCGTGCATCAGCAATTGGATCTGATAGCCCGCGTAGAGTGCGTCGATGAAGTTTCCGCGCGTCCATGGATGGCTGTACGCAGCGTTCTCCACGGCGAGCAGCATGTCGAGCCGCGGGAGCGTGAGCAGCTCGAAGTGCAGCCGTGAATCATCCTGCAACGAGGAGGCGATGGCGCTCATCGGGGCTGGTGCCCGGATGGTTGCGATGAGGCCGCCTGGGCGGCGGCGAGCCTGGCCTGCTCGCGCTCGGCGGTGGTCTGCGCCACTTTGTCGCGGATATACAGCGGCAGCGCGTCCTTGGCCGGGACCGCCAGGCCCGCCGCGATCAGCGATGGCGCCAGGCGCAGCATGGCGCCTGCCGTGGGCAGCGCGCGCACATGGCGGGCATCGGGCGCGAGACGCTCGCCATAGGCGGACTGCGCATTGCCCGCCACGGTGAATCCGGCGGGCGCCACCACGTCCTCGGGCGCGGCCAACTGGTAGTCGCCCAGGCTCTGCCAGAGGGAATCCCGCCAGAAGTAGGCGCCGGCATACACCTCGTCCATGCGCGCATCCAGCACCGCCAGCACCTGGGTGACGCCATGTTCGGCGCGGGCCTGCTCGGCCACGGCCAGCAGCGAATCCACCGGCAGCACCGGCACGCCGGCGCCCTGGCGCGCTCCGAACGCCAGGCCCTGCGCGACCGAACATGCGGTGCGCAATCCGGTAAACGATCCGGGGCCGCGGCCAAACGCGATCAGGTCGAGGTCGTCGAACGCCATGCCCGCTTCGGCCATCATGTCGCGGATCAGCGGGATGAGCGCCGTGGACGAGTGCGCGCCACCGGGCGCGCTGCGCTCCAGCATGTCTGCTCCGCCCTTGCGTACGGCGATGGAAAGCGTGTCGGTGCTGGTGTCTAGCGCGAGGAGATTCATGGGAGTTCTGCCGAGAGCGGGGAGGCGGCGGATGGCCGCGGGACGGGCTCGCCAGTGGCGATTATCGTCCCGTGGCAATATCCGGGGGGCTTTGCCTGCATTGTTGGCTGGCCGCCCCGATAAATCATAGACTTATGGAATGATTGTGAAAGCCATCGCAGCCGCCGTCCGCGCGCGGCAAGCGCATTCGCGGGCCGTGGCCCTGGCGGCCGGTGTTCTTTTGGCGGCAGCAGCGGCGTTGCCAGCGCCTGTGTCAGCGCAGCCCGCGCGGGCCGCCGATACCCCGGCGCAGTTCGCCCTGCCTCCGGCGGTCGATGCCGCGTTGCTGCGCGCCAAGGTGCCGCGCGATGCGCTGTCCGCCATGGTGGTGGAACTGGATTCTCCCAAGGCCCCGAAGCTGGCCTACAGGCCGGATGAGCCGCTCAATCCCGCTTCCGTGATGAAGCTGGTCACCACCTACGCGGCGCTCGACCAGCTCGGCCCGGCCTTCGTGTGGGAGACGCCGGTCTACCTGGACGCCGTGCCGCAGGACGGCGCGCTGCGTGGCAATGTCTATATCCGGGGGCAAGGCGATCCGCAGCTCGTTCTGGAGCGCCTGTGGCTCACCATGCGCCGTCTGCGCGACATGGGAGTGTCGGTGATCGTGGGCGACATCGTGCTCGACCGTTCGGCCTTCAATCTGCCGGCGCGCGACGCCGCGTCGTTCGACGGCGAACCCTGGCGCCCCTACAACGCGGGGCCCGATGCGCTGCTCATCAACTTCAAGTCGATGAACATGCGTTTCGTGCCGGATCTTGCCGCTGGCGTCGCGCGCATCAGCTACGAGCCGCCGATGGGCGGCATGCAGTTGCCCGCATCGGTGCCGCTCGCGCCCGCGAGCCTGGCCTGCGGCGACTGGCAAGGCGCGCTGCAGGCGGAGCTGGGCGCGCCCGGGCGCATCGGTTTCGCGGGCAGCTTTCCGGCATCGTGCGGAGAGCGGGAATGGGCCGTTGCTCCCGCCGACCCGGATGGCTACGCGGCGCGCGCGGTCGAAGGCATGTGGCGCGATCTGGGCGGCAAGCTCACCGGCGCGGTCGTCGACGGCAAGGTGCCCGCCGGGCTGAAACCTGCCTTCGTGAATAAATCACCCACGCTCGCCGAGGTGGTGCGCGACATCAACAAGTACAGCAACAATGTGATGACGCAGCAGTTGTTCCTCACGCTGGGCTTGCAGGCAACGGGGAGCGGTACCTGGGAAGCAGGGCGGCAGGCCATGGCCAACTGGTGGCATGCCCGCTGGCCGCAGCTTGCGCCGCCGGTCTGGGAAAACGGCGCGGGCCTGAGCCGCGAGGAACGCGTGACGGCCCGCTCGCTGGCCGGGATGCTGCAGACGGCGTGGACTTCCGCGCAGATGCCGGAATTGCTCTCGTCGCTGCCCATCGTCGGCGTGGATGGCACCCTGCGCCGCGTGAACGCCAGCTCGGCCAAGGGCATGGCGCACCTGAAAACCGGCACCCTGCGCGATGTGACGGCGCTGGCGGGCGTGGTGGACTCGCACTCCGGCAGGCGCTATGCGCTGGTAGGCATCATCAACCATCCGCTGGCACCCAACGCGCGCCCTGCGCTGCATGCCCTGGTGGAATGGGCGGCCCAGGATGCGCCGGCCATCGCGTCCACCGTGGCGGCCAACGCGGCTGGTGCGCCCGGCGCCTCCGGCAAGGGCGCCGCGCGGCGCTGATCCGGCGCGCCCGCTGCGGCGCACGCTCCCACATGACGACGCCCGCGATGACTCGCGGGCGTTGCTGTTTGTGCACCTATCGTTTTCCCTGAATTGCCTACTTGGTTTGCATTGGTTTGACCTATCCCGTGCTGCTGGAAGGTTGCCTTCAGTGTTTACCCACATAGGAAATCCTGTAAACGCCGGTATCATTTTTTTAAAAAAGAACGACCGTTCGATTTAATCAAAGGAGCCCTGTTAATGAAAGAACATATGCGTATGCACTGGATTGCTGCGGCGGCTGCCGCGGTCGCGCTCGTGGCCTGCGGCGGCGGAGGTGGCAGCACTACACCTGCGGCCAAGGTCAGCACGGTGAGGGTGATGGGCGACAGCCTGGCCGATACCGGCACGTTCGGCGTCAAGGCCACGGTGCAGAACGCCGCCACGTCGCTCAACGGCGACGGCTCTTCCTGGCTGTGGGTCGAACACGTGGCGAACAGGTACAGCACCACGCTGTGCCCGTACTACCGTTCGTCGGACTCCACGACCTTCTCCACGGTAGCCTCGTGCACCAATTTCGCCGTGGGTGGAGGCCGCATCAACAACTACACCAACCCGCAGGATCCCCGCTCCATCACCAAGCAGATGGCGGAGGCGGGCGGCATCGGCTACACGGCTGACGACATGATCCTGATCGACGGCGGCGGCAACGATGCCGGCGACCTGTTCGGCGCCTATCTCGCGGCCTCGGCGGATGGCGGGGCGAGTTTCCTCGCGCTCGTCGGCACGATGCTGGATGCATCCACCGTGCAGGCGCTGGCGGCGCAGGGCGCGGCGGGGCTGCCCAAGGCGGGCGCGGCCTACATGGAGGCGCTGGCCGTGTATTTCGCCAAGAACATCCAGACCAATGTGCTGGGCAAGGGCGCTCCGCGCGTGGCCGTGCTGAACATGCCGGGCGTGACGCTGACGCCGAAATTCCAGATGGTGCTCAAGAAGGTGGCCGCATCTCAAGGCGAGGCAGCCGCCCAGCAGCTGAACACGCTGTTCGACACCTGGGTCCAGGTATTCAATGCCAAGCTGGATGCGAGCCTGACGGGCGACGCCCGCCTGACGGTCGTGGATTTCTACGAGTCCTTCAAGGATCAGGCGACCAACCCGGCCCAGTATGCCTACACCAATGTGACCGATCCCGTCTGCCCCATCACGGGCCAGGACTCCTCGGGCCTGCCCACCTACACCTTCGCCACCTGCACCGCGGCGGCGCTTTCCGCCAATCCGCCGGCAGGCGCGGGCGCGGACTGGTGGAAGAGCTATGGCTTCGCCGACAGCTTCCACCCCACGCCATTCGGCCATCAACTGATGAGCCAACTGACCTCGCGCTCGCTGTCGCAGGCCGGCTGGCTGTGACCTGAACACGAACAACACACCACAGGAGGCATTTACATGGCAACCTTCTTCCGGGCTGGCGCTGCGCTGGTCATACTGGCGGCGTGCGCTGCAACCGCTCATGCCCAGGTGGCTGGCACCTTCAGCGTGCGGGCCGGCGCCACGCGCATCATGCCGGACGTGGACAGCGGCAACCTGAGCGAGCCGAGTTTTCCCAACACCAAGATCGACGTGGGCAGCGCCTCCCAGTTCACTGGGGGCATCAACTACATGGTCACTGACCACGTCGCCATCGACCTGCCGCTGGGTCTGCCATTCAAGCATTCGTTCTATGGCGACGGCGCGATCGATGGCACGGGCAAGCTGGGCGAGGTCAAGGTGGTTCCCGCCACGCTGTTCGTTCAGTACTATTTCCTGGAGGCGAATTCCAGGTTCCGGCCCTATGTGGGCCTGGGGGTGACCTATGCGAAATTCTTCAAGAACCGCACGACGGCCACACTGTCGGGCCTGACTGGCGGCGGCCCGGGCAATCCGACGACGGCCAAGATGGACAGCAGATTCGCCCTCACCCCGCAGATCGGCTTTACCTACAGCTTCAACGAGCACTGGTTCTTCGATGCGTCGTACTACAAGTCGTTCCTGAAGTCCAAGGCGCACCTCTCCACGGGGCAGAGCATTTCGGTGAAGCTCAATCCGGATGTGGTGTCCTTCGGGATAGGCTACCGCTTCTGATCGGCCACGGTATCCAGCCAGGGTCAAGACACCAACCGGCCTTCAAGGCCGGTTTTTTGTCGTAGGGCCGCCCCAAGACAAAAAGCGCCCCC
>NZ_JBEBOW010000187.1:0-5333 GCF_040396215.1 Diaphorobacter ruginosibacter
AGGCGGAAAGTGCTCGTCCGATTTGTCAACTTTCGTCCTTCTGTCGCCTGTAGGGACATGCACTGCCATGGATTCAGATTCGCCGAATAACATCGTCGGTCCGCGCCTGGCCTTGTGGACATGTTCCAAGGGCACAATGCGCACATTCCCAACCTGAAGGATCGGACCATGAATACCAACGACAACGCCTCCCTGGCGGAGGAACTGATGGCGCAGTTGCAAGGCGCGCCCATGCAGCAGATCGCGCAACAGCTTGGTACCAATCAACAGGAGGCCGGCAGCGCGGTGGGTATGGCATTGCCGATGCTGCTTGGCGCCCTGGGCCATAACGCGCAGCAGCCTGGCGGGGCGGATTCCCTGATGAACGCCCTGCAGGGCCACATGCCCAGCCAGCAGCCCCAGGCGGCGATGGGCATGGGCGGCCTCGACCTGGGCGGCCTGCTGGGTTCGGTGCTGGGCGGCGGCGCGGCCGCGGGCTCCCAGTCGATGGGAGCCGACATCCTGGGCCACATCTTCGGCGGCAGGCAGCAAAGCGCTGGCAACAGCCTGGGCCAGGCCACGGGGCTTGGCGCCAGCGGTGGCCAGTTGCTGCAGATCCTTGCGCCGATCGTGATGGCTTTCCTGGCCAATCGCGTGCAGGCGGGCGGGGTGGATTCCGGCGGCCTGGGCAACATGCTCGGCCAGGAGAAGGCCCGCGCGCAGCAGCAGGGTGGATTGGGGGGCGGCCTGCTGGGCAGCCTGCTGGACCAGGACGGCGACGGCAAGGTGGATATCGGCGACCTGCTGAAGATGGGGACGAGTCTGCTGGGCGGACGCCGCTGATCCGCACGGCCAGGACGGCCTGGCAAGAAACCATGAATGGCGCCTGGAACGGCGGGGCCGGGAGATCCGGCTCCGCCGTTTTTGTTGTGTCGGGCATGCGAGGAGGGCGTGTTTTTTTCGCGATACATCCTCGAAATGGGCGCAAATGAAATGGCCGTTGCAATCCGTTTCCATCGCAAACCCTAATCGGGCGGGCTCAGGGTTGCATGGCGGTGCGGCTTGGTCAACACTGTCTCTGTCAATTCTTTGTCAATTGCATCTGCTTGAATCCAATTGGCCCGGATTGAACGCGTGTCCACTGATCAAAAGAGGAGGTTCACATGACGACGGTTGCCGAAGTTCTCAAGTCCAAGCCTGATTCCCAGGTATTCGCCGTAGCCCCTTCCGACACGATTCTCAGCGCGCTGAAGCTCATGGCGGACAAGGGCATTGGCGCCTTGCTGGTGCTCGACGATCAGGGCGGCATCGAGGGTATCTTCTCGGAGCGGGACTATGCCCGCAAGGTCGTGCTGCTGGGACGCTCGTCGGGCGATACGCCGGTCAGCGAGATCATGACCCGCGCCGTGCGCTACGTCCATCCGGACAACAACACCGACGAATGCATGGCGTTGATGACCGCCAACCGTATCCGGCATCTGCCGGTGGTGCATCAGGGCGCGGTGATCGGACTCGTCTCCATCGGGGATCTGGTCAAGAACATCATGCAGCAGCAGAAGTTCCTGATCGAGCAGATGGAGCAGTACATCACCGGCAATGCGATGACCTGAGCGGGCGGCTCGTGAGCGTGCGTGTCCTTTCCCCTTTGGCCGACGGAAATCGCCGCGGGAACTACACTTGCGCCCATGAGTTCGTTGATCCTGGGCTTCGAGTCCTCCTGCGATGAAACCGGTGTCGCCCTGGTGCGCGTGCCGGATGGCGCGGGTGTGCCCACACTTCTTTCACATGCCTTGCACAGCCAGATCGAGATGCATCGCGCCTATGGCGGGGTGGTGCCCGAGCTGGCCAGCCGCGACCATATCCGCCGCGTCCTGCCATTGACCGAGCATGTGCTCGAGGAAGCGGGGGCGAACCTTTGCGACGTGGATGTGGTCGCCTTCACGCGCGGCCCGGGCCTGGCCGGCGCCCTGCTGGTCGGAGCTGGCGTGGCATGCTCCATGGCGGCCGCGCTGGACCGGCCGGTGCTGGGCGTGCACCATCTGGAGGGGCATTTGCTTTCGCCTTTCCTGAGCGCCGATCCGCCGCAGTTTCCCTTCGTCGCCCTGCTGGTGTCCGGCGGGCACACGCAGCTCATGCGTGTCGATGGCGTGGGGCGGTACGAAATCCTCGGCGAAACCATCGACGATGCGGCAGGCGAGGCGTTCGACAAGTCCGCCAAGCTGATGGGGCTGCCGTACCCGGGCGGGCCGGTGCTGTCCAGGCTGGCGCAGAGCGGCGACCCCAAGGCATTCAAGCTGCCCCGGCCCCTGCTGCACTCGGGCGACCTGGATTTTTCGTTTGCCGGCCTGAAAACCGCCGTGCTCACGCAGGCCAGGAAGCTCGGCGATGCTCTGCAGGAGCGCAAGGCCGATCTGGCCGCCAGCACGCAGGCCGCCATCGTGGAAGTGCTGGTGAAGAAAACCCTGGCCGCGCTCGAGCGGACCGGGATGAAGCGCGTGGTGGTGGCCGGCGGCGTGGGCGCGAACAGGCTGCTGCGCGAACAACTCGACAGCGCCTGCGAAAAGCGTGGGATACGGGTGCACTATCCCGAAATGCACCTGTGCACCGACAACGGCGCGATGATCGCGATGGCCGCGGCCATGCGCCTGCAGGCTGGACGCGAGACGGCGAACAAGGAATACGCCTTCGACGTGAAGCCGCGCTGGCCGCTCGATTCCCTGCGCTGAACGGCCCCCCCCGCATGGGAGGGCCTGGCGAGCGCCGGGGGCGGCAGGCAGAAAGGTCAGCCCGCGATCTTCACCGCCAGTTCCGCCACGGCCTTGCCCTGGCCGCGCGCGACCGACAGTTCTTCGGCATGCGGTTGGCGCGAGCCGTCCGGGGCGGCGATGGTGGATGCGCCATAGGGTGAATTACCGCCCTTGACCGCCGACAAATTGGTTTGCTCCGGAAAGCGGTAGCCCAGGGGCACGATCAGCATGCCATGGTGCGCCAGGGTGGCCCAGGTGGTCACGACGGTCATCTCCTGGCCCCCGCCGGTGCCGGTGGATGTGAACACGCTGCCCACCTTGCCGACCAGCGCGCCCTTGGCCCACAGGCCGCCGGTCTGGTCCCAGAAATTGCGCATCTGCGCGGTCATGTTGCCGAAGCGGGTGGGGGTGCCGACGATGATGGCGTCATATTCGGCCAACTCCGAAGGCGAGGCCACGGCGGCTGCCTGATCCGCCTTGCCGCCGGCGTTCTTGAACACATCCGCCGGCATGGTTTCCGGAACGCGCTTGACCGTCACCTGCGCACCCCCGACGCTTCGCGCGCCCTCGGCCACGGCGTTGGCCATGGTTTCGATATGACCGTACATGGAGTGGTAGAGCACGAGAATCTTGGCCATCATGAATCCTTCCTGAATGGGTTTGAGGGGGCTGGAGCGTCCATTGTGTCGCCAAAGCGGGCCGCCATTGGCTCCGCATCTGGAACAATGCGTCCTGGAATCGGCGTGCCCGGCGCAAGCCTCTGGATTGTCGGTCCCGCCCTTGGGCCAGGCATGTCGGACGATGCCGTGCGCTGAGAACGTGTTCACGATCTCCTCGCGGCTGCGTAGAGATCGTGAACACGTTCTGAGGCTGGCGGGGAATTTACAGACACTTCACACGGGCGATGCGTGGGCGACAAGACAGGCCATCACAATGACACCAAAGGGCGCTGCCGCCACGGCGCGCAGCGCCCGGATCCATCGAGGGACCCCGCCCGCCAGCCGCGCAAAGCACCCGCGACAACCTCTGTCGCCCGGGGCCGTGCCGGCTCGCGGCGTGGCAACAAGTGAACACATGAACCATTGCACAACTCCAGAACCGCACCGGATGCGGGACTCGAAAGGCATTCCCGTCCTTGCGGCGCGCCTTTGCACATTGAGCCTGGCCATCGTGCTTGCGGGCTGCTCGGCGATCGCCGTGGATCGCGGCCTGCCGGGACAAAGCGCGCGGGTAGAGGTACCTCGGCAATGGGCCGGGGCGGGTGACGGGGCCTTGGCGCTGTCGCCCGCCGAGGTCGATGCCCGCCTGGTCCAATGGTGGACTCTGCTGGGCGACGGCGAACTCACGTCCCTGATCGAGCAGGCGCTCGAGGCCAATCCCGGGCTTCGCGCGGCCCACATGGCCGTCGTGCAGGCGCGGGCGCAGTTCGAGCAGACGCGCGCGGGCACGCTGCCCGGCGTCGATGCCTCCGGTTCGGCGCAACGCTCGCGCCAGGGCAATGACGGCAGCTCGAACTATTTCAGCGCGGGCCTGGATGCCAGTTGGGAAATCGACCTGTTTGGCAAGCTGCGCTCGGGCGTCGCGGCCAGCGAGGCGGATTTCCAGGCCAGCCGCGCCTCGCTCGAAGGCTCGAGGGTGTCGCTCGCGGCGGAGGTGGCTCTGGCCTATGTCGAATTGCGCAGCGCCCAGCAACGGCTGGTGATCGCGCAGGACAACCTCGGGAGCCAGCAGGAGACACTGCAGATCACCGAATGGCGGATGCAGGCGGGGCTGACCACGTCGCTCGTCGTCGAGCAGTCGCGCACGCAGGTGCGGCAGACGGCCGCGCAGCTCCCGCAGCTTGCCAGCAGCATCGCGCAGAGCCGCCATGCGCTGGCGGTGCTGACGGGCAGGACGCCAGCGGCTCTGGACGAGCAGCTGTCCCGCACGCAGGCGCTGCCTTCCGCGCCCGCGCAACTGACGATGCGCTTTCCCGCCGATACGCTGAACCAGCGCCCCGACGTGTGGCAGGCAGGCGAGCAGGTGCGGGCGGCGCTCGCGCGCGTCGATGAGGCCCAGGCCTCGCGCTATCCAAGCCTCAAGCTGAGCGGCTCGCTAGGGCTGGGCGCGGCCACGGTAGGCGCCCTGACGGGCGGCTCGGCGGTGGCGGCTTCGATCCTGGGCGGCCTTTCCGTGCCGGTGTTCGATGGCGGCGCGCTGCGCGCGCAGGTCGAAGCCCGGGCGGCGGCGCTGGAGCAGTCGCGCAGCAACTACCAGTCCACGGTATTGGCCGCGCTGCAAGAGGTGGAGGATGCGCTCGCCGCCATCAAGGGCGATGGCGAGCGGCTCTTGGGGCTGGAAGCAGCGGCGCAATCGGCCGCCAATGCCAATTTGCTCGCGCAGCACCAATACACCAGCGGGCTGGTCGATTTCCAGACCGTGCTGGAGACACAGCGCACGCTGCTCTCCGCGCAGGACAGCGTGGTGAGCACGCGCGCCAGCCTGCTGGGCGGCCACATCAGCCTCTACAAGGCGCTGGGGGGCGGCTGGTCGCCCCAGGACGACGAGGGGCCGCCCGGCCAGGCCGGGCGCAGGACGACAACAGATTCACAGATTTCCCAGGCAGGT
>NZ_JBEBOW010000188.1:0-5323 GCF_040396215.1 Diaphorobacter ruginosibacter
AGTTTAGTTCACTGGGATATGTGCACTGGCCGGAACTTTATCGGCCACGCCGCTGGGGCAGCGGTGAGTTTAGTCCACTGGGATATATGCACTGGCCGGAATGTTTTCCCTTCCCTCCGCCCTGTCCGTGCCAGTCTAATTCACGGGAGCATGGCCATGGGGCGGGATGGAAAATCCGTTGCGCGGGCGCATGTCTGTTTGCCGGGAGGTGCCGGGTATTGTGCGCAGTGGCCTGTTTCAGCGGGCGAGGGGGGCGACGGCGCCGTCGAGTTCGTCGCGCAGGCGGGTTCCCTGTTCGATCTTTGCGGCGACCTTGCCTTCTTTGTTGAGCACGATGGCTGTCGGCACGACCTGGATTTTTCCGAAGGTGCCGAAGTCGAAGTTGCGCATCTTTTCTTGGCCGGTGGGCGGCAGGGCGCGCATGGCGATGGGAAAGCCCAGTGCGCGTGATTCGTTGACCTTTTTGCCGCGGAATTTGAACGGATCGTCGAGATCGACGAACAGCACCTGCAGGCCCTTGTCACGGTATTTGTTGAATGCGTTGATCACGGCCGGGCGGCCATTGGCGGTGCAGGGTGCGCACCAGTCGGCGCCGAAATAGATCACCAGCGGCTTGCCCGCATAGTCGGCCAGGTTGACGGGCTGGCCCGATACCAGCTCCAGTTGTTCCAGGGCTGCGGGGTGTTCTCCCACTTCAGGCTTCCAGGCGTGCGCGGTGCTTGAAAGCGCCCAGAAGACAACGAAGATGAGCAGCCCCAGAACATCGAGGCTCAGGAGTTTTTTCATGGCTGGTCTCCCTGCTGGCGTTGATCGGAAGCCAGTGTAGGCAGGGCGCCGGCCGCTCGGCAATTGCGGGATCACACTGTTTCAGGGTTAACAAAAGTTACTAACCTGTTTGGAGGATGCACAGGGCGCGGAAAGCAAAAAGGACTGGTTTCCCAGTCCTTTGACGGCCCTGTTTGTTACAACTGGAGGATCAGATGCCGAGCTTTCTGGCGACGTAGTCCGCGTCCTTGTCGCCGCGGCCGGAGAGGTTGACGAGGATGTGCACATCCTTGCCGAGCCCGGGCGCCATGCGCATGGCCCAGGCGACCGCGTGCGAGCTCTCGAGCGCGGGGATGATGCCTTCCACGCGCGAGAGGGTCATGAAGGCGTCCAGGCATTCCTTGTCGTCCACGGCTTCGTATTGCACGCGGCCGATGTCCTTGAGATAGCTGTGCTGCGGGCCGACGCCGGGGTAGTCGAGGCCCGATGCGATGGAATGCACCGACGCGGGCGTGCCGTCGGCGTTTTCGAGCACGTAGCACTTCATGCCGTGGATCTCGCCGGGCTTGCCGGTGGAGAGCGTCGCCGCATGCCGGCCTGGTTTGTCGACGCCTTCGCCCGCGGGCTCCACGCCGACCAGCCTGACGCTTGCATCGCCCAGGAAGGCGGTGAAGATGCCGATGGCGTTGGAGCCTCCGCCGACGCAGGCGCTCACATAGTCCGGCAGCTTGCCGTGCCTGGCCTGGAATTGCTCGCGGGCCTCGCGGCCGACGATGGACTGGAAGTCTCGCACCATCTTCGGGAACGGATGCGGGCCTACGACCGAGCCGATTGCGTAGAGTGTGTTGACGGGGTCTTTCAGGTATTCCTCGAAGGCGCTGTCGACCGCGTCTTTCAGCGTTGCCTGGCCGCGCGTGACGGCGACCAGGTTGCAGCCGAGTATGCGCATCTTGGTCACGTTGGGGTGTTCTTTTTCGATGTCCACCTGGCCCATGTGGATCTCGCACGGAATACCGACCAGAGCGCATGCCGTGGCCAGCGCG
Organism: Diaphorobacter ruginosibacter; assembly: GCF_040396215.1. Taxonomy (GTDB): domain Bacteria; phylum Pseudomonadota; class Gammaproteobacteria; order Burkholderiales; family Burkholderiaceae_C; genus Diaphorobacter_A; species Diaphorobacter_A ruginosibacter_A. The sequence continues at coordinate 1,809 of NZ_JBEBOW010000188.1, forward strand.
ACGCCGTGCTGGCCCGCGCCGGTTTCCGCGATGACCTTGGTCTTGCCCATGAACCTGGCGAGCAGCGCTTCGCCGAGGCAATGGTTGATCTTGTGCGCCCCGGTGTGGTTGAGGTCCTCGCGCTTGAGGTGGATCTGCGCGCCGCCGAGCTTTTCCGACAGCCGCCTGGCGTGAAAGATGGGACTGGGGCGGCCCACATAGTCCGCGAACAGTTGCGCCAATGTGTCCTGGAAATCCTGGCGCTGCACGATCTCGTCATAGGCCTCGGCAATGTCGTCCATGGCCTTTTTGAGGTGCGGCGGAACGAGCTGGCCGCCGTAGGGTCCGAAAAAACCGTTGGCATCGGGCATGGCCGCCGTGTCTGACCAGTTTGTCATGTATGAAATCTCCTGGAGCAAATGAAATGGGGAATATGACGAAGGGAAAATCCTGGCAAAACCCCGTTCATACCACGGCGCGCGGTTGGGCGGCGCCGGCCAATGATTGCGGCGGCTGCGGCAGAGCCGAGGGATGGCGTCAGGAGGGATACCATCTGCATCCATGAGAGCAAGCTCCGTCCGAGACATTCTTCTGGCCCACGCCATCGAAACCGCGGCGCCCAACGAAGCGTTGCCGTCGGCCGCGCAGTGCGAGGCCATCACGCAGGATACGCTGCATGCCATCGGCAACCCCGAACCAGGGGCGGGCGCGGCGCAGCGCGGGCAGTTCCTGGACTTTCTCGCCATGCGGGCCCAGCGTGTCGTGGCGGCGAGCCATCTGCCGCACGAGCTGCGCAAGGTCTGGCGGCAGGCTCCCGGCATCGCGCGCTGGGTGCCTTTTGCCGTGCTTGCGGGCGCATTGGTGATCGGGTTCTGCATGCATCGCTTCACCGATCCGCATCGCGTGGATCTGCTGGCGCCTTCGCTGCTGGCGATCGTGCTGTGGAATCTTCTGGTCTATGCCTGGATGCTGGCGGCATGGATACGCTCGCTGCTGCGCGCGGGCGGCGCGCGTGCGCCGGTGGTTCTGCAGTCCGCCGGTTCCGAATCGGGGCAGGCGGTGCTGGCGCCCGCCGCCGATGGCTGGCGGCGCAAGCTGCGCGCGCGCCTGCCGGTCCCCGGCGGCAGCGGGTTGCGCAGGATGGCTTTGAGCTTCGAGCGCAACTGGTGGCAATTGAGCCGCCGCGCGCGGCATGCGCAGTGGCTGTCGTGGCTGCATCTGGGCGCGGCGCTGATGGCGGCGGGCGCGCTGGCCTCGCTCTGGATGACGGGGCTGACCAATGAATATCAGGTGGGCTGGGAGAGCACCTTTCTTTCCGCGCCCACGGTTCACGGGCTGTTGAACCTGGTGTTTGCGCCGGTGCGGTGGCTGCTGGGCACGCCCGCCTGGAGCCTGGCGGACATCGAGATGCTGCGCGGCTGGGTGAGCAGCAGCGTGGGGATGGCGGATGCGCCAGGGCGCGCGCCACCCGCCTCATCGGCCTCATGGGGTGAGCAATGGGTGATCGCATACACCGCGCTGCTGGGGCTGCTGGTGATCGCGCCGCGCCTGGGGCTGGGGCTCTACCAGGGCCTGCGGGCGTGGTGGCTGGGCCGCCATATGCAATTGCCGCTTTCGCAGCCTTATTTCAAGAAGCTGCAGCGCGATTTCGGCGGGCTCGCCATCACCTTGCATGTGCTGCCCTACAGCTTCGAGGTCACCGAGGCGCGGCGCATGGCGCTGCAGCATCACGTGTCGGCGCAGTACGGCGCGGGCGCGCATCTGGTGATCGAGCCCGCGCTGGCCTATGGCGCTAAGCTGCCTTCCGCGGCGTCCGTCGCCGGCGGGGGCGAGGACACGGCGGCGGTGCTGCTCATCAACATGGCCGCCACGCCCGAGCCGGAGATCCACGGCGAGCTGCTGCAGGCCGCGCGCGAGCGCTGGGGACGGCATGCCGCCATCTGGCTGTGGAGCCGGGATTTCGACGAACGCAATGCGGGTGCGCCCAAGCGCATGGCGCAGCGGCGCGAGGTGTGGAATGATTTCGTGCGCAACGCCGGGCTGTGCGCGGTATGGATTCCGGAATCCGCCGCTGGCGCGGCGAGCGCCCAACCTGCAGACAAGACCACGCCATGAGTGACAACAGCACATCGATTTCGCCCGTGCACGGCGACGACGCATCGCGTCAGATCCAATGGTGCCTGCTCTCGCACACCAACATCGGCAAGACGACGCTCACGCGCACCCTGCTGGCCGATGACGTGGGCGAGATACAGGATGCCGCGCACGTCACCAGCCAGTCCCAGCGCTATCTGCTGCAGGACGATGGGGACGGCGACCAGCTCTGGCTGTGGGACACGCCGGGGTTTGGCGACTCCGTGCGGCTTTACGAGCGACTGAAGCAGCAGGGCAATCCGCTGGGCTGGTTTCTCTCGAACGTATGGGACCGCTGGCGCGACAGGCCGTTCTACATGAGCCAGCGCGCGCTCGCCGCGGCGCGCGATCACGCCGACGTGATGCTGTACCTGGTGAATGCGGCGGAAGACCCCGCGGATGCCGGGTATTGGGAAGCGGAGATGCGCATCCTGCAGTGGATGGACAAGCCTGTGATCATCCTGCTCAACCAGATCGGCAGCGACACCACGGCGCAGCAGACGGAGCACGACCTCGGGCGCTGGCATGCGGCGGTGCGGCCCTACAGCAAAACCGTGCATGACGTGCTGGTGCTCGACGCGTTCACACGCAGCTGGTGGCACGAGCGCCAGATGCTGCAAAGCATCGCGCCGCTGCTGCCGAAAGCCAAGCTGCCCGCCTACGAGCGGCTTCTGGCCGCGCGCGAGCAGCGGCAGCGAGAGCGCGAGGAGGCCAGCCTGTGCGCGCTGGCCGAGCAGTTGCTGCGCTCCGCATCCGCCGAGGAATCGGTGGACGGCGGGCGCGGAAAACTCTGGGAGCGCGCGGTCAGCCGGATCGCGCAGAAGTTCAGGCCAGCGCAGGAAGAAGAGGATGTGCCGCCCGAGGCGCGCCAAGCCATGAAACGGCTGCTCACCCGGCTGCAGGAGGCCGATGTGCGCTCGACCCAGCGGCTGCTGCAGCTGCATCAACTCGACGGCGAGGCCGCCAGCCAGATCCAGCAGCAGCTCAAGGGCGACCTGCGGATCACCTCCCCGCACGACCCCAGGGTGGCGAGCCTGTGGGGCGCGGTGACCGCCGGCGCGGCGACCGGCATAGGCGCGGACCTGGTGGCGGGCGGCATGACGCTGGGCGCCGGCGCGCTGGTGGGGGCGCTGGTCGGCGCCGTGACGTTCGCGGGTGCCGCCTGGGGGGCCAACAAGATGTTCGACCAGGAATCGCAGCGCCTGCGGCTCTCGGCGGACTACCTCACGGCGCTGGCGTCGCAGGTGCTCCTCAAGTATCTGGTGATATCGCATTTTGGAAGGGGCCGTGGCCGCTACAGCGCGCCGTCGGCGCCGCAGCAGTGGAGCGAGGCCGTGCAGCGGGCGGTGCAGTCGCACGGCGAGCAATGGACGGCGCTCTGGCTTCGCCTTCACCAGCAGCCG
>NZ_JBEBOW010000189.1:0-5244 GCF_040396215.1 Diaphorobacter ruginosibacter
GGCACGGCACGGCGGTGCGCGGAATTCTTCATGGGGCTACATCCTAACGATGATTCCCGCCGCCACTTACATTTCGCTGTCACTTTGGTGCTTGAATTCTCATTCAGGATCTCGTCCATGACCCAAGGGCAGCGGATCCGCATGGCCTTCGGTATGGCCTTCAACCAAGCAGGTAATCTGCCCTGAAGAGACAATCGCCCCATGCCCCAGGATAGCGAAAGCACCTCTCCTCCCCTTTCCGCGCCCGCCCCCGCCAGCCAGCCCTGGCTGCGCACGGCGGACTTCGCCGGGCTCGGCCCGGGTTTTCATACCGCCTTGCGCCCGGTGCCGTTGTCGCGGCCCCACTGGATCGCCCGCAACGACGACGTGACAAGGCTCGCCGGAATCGATCCGCAATGGCTGCAAGGCGACGACGCCCTCCAGGTACTGAGCGGCAATGCGGTCGTCGGTGACGCGCAGCCCATCGCCACCGTATACAGCGGGCACCAGTTCGGCGTGTGGGCCGGCCAGCTCGGCGACGGGCGCGCCATCCTGCTGGGCGAAACGCCCGGCGGCATGGAGGTGCAGCTCAAGGGCAGCGGGCGCACGCCCTACTCCCGCATGGGCGACGGGCGCGCGGTGCTGCGCTCTTCCATCCGCGAATATTTGTGCAGCGAGGCCATGCATGGGCTCGGCATTCCCACCACGCGCGCTTTGGCGCTGATCGGCTCGCCCGATCCGGTGTACCGCGAGCAGCCCGAAACCGCTGCCGTCGTGACGCGCGTGGCCCCCAGCTTCATCCGCTTTGGCCATTTCGAGCACTTTTCCGCGCGGGGAGACGGGGCATCCCTTCGAAAACTCGCCGATCATGTGATCGACCGCTTCTATCCTGATTGCCGCAACGGGCAGGCGCTGAACGGCAACACCTACGCCCAGTTGCTGCATCGCGTGAGCGAACGCACCGCCGCGCTGCTCGCCCAGTGGCAGGCCGCCGGCTTCTGCCACGGCGTGATGAACACGGACAACATGAGCATTCTGGGCCTGACGATCGACTACGGACCGTTCCAGTTTCTCGACGCCTACGTGCCAGGCCACATCTGCAATCACAGCGACAGCCAGGGCCGCTACGCATTCGATCAGCAGCCCAGCGTGGCTTACTGGAACCTTCTGTGCCTCGCCCAGGCGCTGCTGCCCCTCATCGGCGAGGTGGAAACCGCGCGTTTTGCCGTCGCCAGCTACCCCGAAGTGTTCGCCCATGAATTCAAGCTGCGCATGGCCGCCAAGATGGGACTGCCGCCATCGGCCGTCCAGGCGCAGGAATTCGTCGACGTGCTGCAGTCGCTCTTCAGCCTCATGGCGCAGGACGCGGCGGACTACACCATCTTCTGGCGCCGGCTCTCGCATGCAGTGAACGATGCGGCAGGCCCGGCCGGGAGCGAGGCTTTCACACCGGTGCTCGACCTGTTCCTGCAGCGCGAAGCCGCCGACCGCTGGATAACCGCCTACCTCGGGCTTCTGGACAGGCAGCCCGGCTGCGCCGCACGCGCGGACATGCTGAAGGCCAATCCACGGTTCGTGCTGCGCAATCACCTGGGTGAAATGGCGATACGCGCGGCGGCGCAAGGGGATTTCTCGCTTGTGAATACACTTCAGGAGATCCTGGCCACGCCCTTCGATGAACACCCGGGACGCGACAGCCTCGCGGATTTTCCGCCCGACTGGGCGTCCCACATATCCATCAGTTGCTCTTCATGACCTTTCCTATCAAGAAAACCGACGACGAATGGCAGCAGGCCCTGCGCGACAAAGGCGCGGAGCCGCGCGCCTATGAAGTCACGCGCCACGCGGCGACCGAGCGCCCGTTCACCGGAAAATACGAGGCCTTCTGGGCCGACGGCAGCTATCACTGCATCTGCTGCGGAGCCAAGTTGTTCGACTCGGGCACCAAATTTGACGCGGGCTGCGGCTGGCCCAGCTTCTCCGAGGCGATTGCCGGCTCCATCCGTGAAATCGAGGACTACAGTCACGGCATGGCACGCGTGGAAACCGTGTGCGCGCAATGCGGCGCGCACCTCGGCCACGTATTCCCGGATGGTCCCGCGCCGAGCGGGCTGCGTTATTGCATGAATTCCGCATCCCTGGACTTCGACCCCAAGAAATAACAATTTCATGAAACTGTTACTCGACTTCTTTCCCATCATCCTGTTCTTCGTTGCGTACAAGGTGTCGGGGATCTACGTTGCAACGGCCGTGGCCATCGCCGCGACCGTGGCGCAGCTCGCCTACATGCGGGTGAAAACCGGCAAGACCGAGCCCATGCAATGGATCAGTCTGGCCATCATCGTGGTGTTCGGGGGCGCAACGCTGCTGGCCCACGATGAAAACTTCATCAAATGGAAGCCCACGGTGCTCTATTGGGTGATGGGCCTGGCGCTGCTTGCCGGGCAGCTGTTCTTCAAGAAGAACTTCATCCGCAGCCTGATGGGCGCGCAGATCCAGTTGCCCGACCCCGTCTGGAAAAATCTCAACTGGGGCTGGACCGGCTTCTTCGCGGTGATGGGCGCGCTCAACCTCTGGGTCGCATTCCACTTCGATACCGATACCTGGGTGAATTTCAAACTGTTCGGCGGCATGGGGCTGATGATCGTCTTCGTCATCGCCCAGGCCATCTACCTGAGCCGCCACGTCAAGGAAGAGGAAGCCGTCAAGGTGGAGGATGTCAAGCAATGATCGCCGTTACAGCGCACAACATGCGGGAGCTGCTCGAGCGCGAACTCTCGCCCGGCCAACTGGAAGTGATCGACGAAAGCGGCCTGCATGACGGCCATGCCGGAGCCAACGGCACGGGTTTCGGCACGCACTTCCGGGTCCGCATCGCATCGCCGCTGTTCGAGGGAAAATCCAGAGTTGCCAAGCATCGGCTTGTGTATGATTCGCTGCAGGTGTTCATCGACAATGGCGCGCACGCCATTGCCATTGAAATTCTCTGACCCACACCGGCCAAGGCCGGGCGCAGAATGCGAGTTCTGCAGAAATATTCTCCTTTTTTTGGATTTCCAATGAAGAAAAAGCTCATGTCCGGCCTCGTGGCCGCCGCGCTGCTCGGCGCCGTGGCACTGCCCGTTTCCGCACAGAATCTCGCCATCGTGAACGGCAAGCCGGTTCCCAAGGAACGCGCGGAGGCACTGAAGCAGCAGGTGGAGCGTTCCGGCCGCCCCATCACGCCCGAGGTCGAGGCACAGATCAAGGAAGAAGTCATCGCCCGCGAAATCTTCATGCAGGAAGCCAAGAAGGCCGGCCTGGAAGGTTCCGCCGACTACAAGGCGCAGATGGAACTGGCCCGCCAGACCATTCTGATCCGCGAACTGTTCGCCGATTTCCAGAAGAAGCATCCCGTCACCGACGCTGAAATCCAGGCGGAATACGACAAGTTCGTCGCCGCCAACTCCGGCAAGGAATACAAGGCCAGCCACATCCTGGTGGAAACCGAGGATCAGGCCAAGTCCATCATCGCCCAGATCGAGAAGGGCGCCAAGTTCGAAGACCTGGCCAAGAAGGAATCCAAGGACCCCGGATCCGGCGCGCGTGGCGGCGACCTCGACTGGGCCAGCCCCAGCAACTACGTGGCCGAGTTCACCGAAGCCATGGTCAAGCTGAAGAAGGGCGAGATGACCCATGTGCCGGTCAAGAGCCAATTCGGCTGGCACATCATTCGTGTCGACGACATGCGTGACGCCCAGTTGCCCAAGCTTGAGGAAGTGAAGCCGCAGATCGCCCAGCAGCTGCAGCAACAGAAACTGGCCACCTTCCAGGAAGAACTGCGCTCGAAGGCCAAGATCCAGTAATTCCCGACACGAGAAATTACTACAAAATGCAAAAATGGCTCGGTAGATACTAGGCCATTTTTCTTTTTCTGTTGAGGCGGTCTTTCGGCAACCAACCTGCCCCGCTGCCCGCGCCCTATCGCCCAAGCCCCCAGGCGACTGCCGCCAACACCGCCAGCATCACTGGTTGATGCAGAAGGTAATAGCTCAGGCTCCAGCGGCCCAGCAAGGCCATGCAGCGCCCTGTCCGCCCAAGCGGCCTGCTCAGCCACCCCGCCCTGTTGCGCTGCAGCCACTGCCCGCCCGCCATGCCCCACCACATGACGCCCAGCCACGGGAAAACCGGCACGTAGTCTTCCGTATAGGGCTTGACGGTAATGAGCCCAAGCCAGTTCAGCACACGCCCGTTCATGGCGCTGGCCCAGTCCGAACCCGCGCCGCTCAGCCACCCGTTCGCCAGCCACGGCAGCGCCATGGCCAGGGCGCCTGCAAACCATAGCCAGCATCCCCATCCAGCCGTCAGCCGGACGATCACCAGCATGACGGCGATACCGTGCAACACCCCGAAGTAAATAAAGCTCTGCGGAAACATCAGCCAGGAGCCGGCGGACACCAGCAAGGCGGCCAATGCGATCTGCAGCCACCTGCGGCCAAAGCGCGCCCAGCTCTGACCTTGCACGTAAGCGATGGATTGGCCAAGGCCGGCACAAAAAAGGAACAGGCTCACGATCACCACGCGCTGCCGCGTCCAGAGAGGATCGCCCAGGAAATCCTGCCTCCACCAGCCCATGTGCGAGAGGTCGAAGCAGAAATGGAAGACCGTCATCCAGATCATCGCCGCACCGCGTAACGCATCCACCACGTCGTAGCGCGGAAAGCGAGGCTTGCCTGGGAGCAAAGTAGAACTCATGATGCCTCGCATTATCCGCAGGGAATACGCCCACTCAGCCAGAACGCGGGGGTTGGATTCACCCATGTTTCATAGGACTGTTTCCGCAGATTGACATCCAATTTAATCTAAGACAAGAATGCGCGGGCTCTGGAATAATTTACCCGCCATTCACAAACCTCCGGTTTTATGCCTATAGAACTACTGATTGATATTGATAAACAAGGCGTACCAAGAACCATCTCTGGATCCACGTCCATAGACAAGCTCCGCATTCTTCGAGCCGCCCAATTGATCAAGGCAGACATTCCAGCGCCGGGTGTCGAGGGCGATGCCATCGTCCAGGACATCACATTCGAAGGGCAATCATTGTTGCAACGCATCAAGGCCGAACGCGACATAGTCTGAAGCGCTGCGTGCCGATAGGGCATCCACCGAGCAGACAGGGAGCCACAGCCCATAAAACAAATGCCCTGGACCAATTTGATCCAGGGCATTTCAATGATGGTCGGAGCGGCGGGATTCGAACTCGCGACCCTCTGCTCCCAAAGC
>NZ_JBEBOW010000190.1:0-5215 GCF_040396215.1 Diaphorobacter ruginosibacter
AAACACCCGGCGAGAACGCCACTCCCCTTGTCGCCGCCATCGTGCATTCGGAGCACGGCACGGCGGACGGCCTGCTGGCCGACTTCGCCTTCGGCCTGCGCGAGCGCGGATGGCGCGTGCATGGCCTGGTGCAGCAGGAAAAGGACGGACGTGGCAAGGCGGCAACCATGCTGGTCGATCTTGACAGCGGACAGTGCTTTGCGCTGTTTCAGCGCCTCGGCCCGGGCTCGGGCTCATGCAGCCTGGACTCGACCAGCGTTACGGCTTCCAGCGTGGTGCTGCGGCGGGCGCTGGAGCAGCGCCCCGACCTTGCCGTGGCCAACCGCTTTGGCGCGCTCGAGGCGAACGGCGCGGGACTCGCCACGGAGATGCTGGCCCTCGCGGCGGCGGGAATACCGCTCCTCACCGTCGTCTCCGATGAATACCTGCCACGCTGGCGCGCCGTGATCGGCCATTGCGGCGCCGAATTGCCTCCCGAGATGCAGGCGCTGCAGAACTGGTTTGCCCGCGTCAGCCAGCCCCGGGAGCAGACCTCATGAAACGCCGCGCCCTGCTGCGCGCCCTGGCCTGCGCACCGATCCTGGCGCCATGGGGCCGCACGGGCGCCATTACCCAGACCACGCAGCCCGGCCTCATCAGGACATTCGGGCGCATCCCGCCGCCATCGGGCATTCAGCGCGTATTCGTGGCGGGCCCGCCCGCGACCGTTCTGGTGGCCGCGCTCGCGCCGCACAAGATGCTCGGCTGGCCATCGACGTCCTGGATGAATCCCGAGGCGCTCAAGGCTCTGGGCCCGCCGCTGCGCGACCTGCCCGTGCTGGGGCGGCTGTCCGGGCGCGGCAGCACCATGCCGGCCGAAGCCCTGCTCGCGCTCAAGCCCGACCTGATCGTCGATGCCGGCAGCGTCGACGACACCTATCTGTCAGCCGCCCGCCGCGTCAACGAACAGACGGGCATACCCTACGTTCTGATCGACGGCCACCTGTCCGACAGCGCGCGCCAATTGCGCGAAACTGGCCGCCTGCTCGGCGTCGAGGCCCGCGGTGACGCATTGGCCGGACACGCGGAGAAAATCCTCTCGAATGCCGCGCGCGTGCGGCAGGCCATGCCGATCGAAAAGCGTCCGCGCGTCTATTTCAGCCGGGGCCCGAAAGGGCTTGAAACCGGCATGGCCGGATCGCTGCACACAGAGGCCCTGGAGATCGCCGGCGGCTACAACGTGGCCGCGCAAGGCGGAGAAAGAATCGGCACCGCCAGCGTATCGCTCGAACAGGTGATCGGCTGGGCGCCGGAGGTCATCCTGACCCAGGACCCGGATTTCGCCAGCCGCATCCTCGACGACCCGCGCTGGCGCTCCATTCCCGCCGTGCAGTCGAAACGCATTCTCTGCGCACCGAGCATTCCCTTTGGCTCGCTCGATGTTCCGCCGGGCATCAATCGCCTTGCCGGCGTATTCTGGCTGCTCGCCGAACTGCATGGCGTCGGCAAGGACGAGCTGGCGCGCACGACGGCTGAATTCAACCGGCTGTTCTATGGCATCGAAGGGCCAGCGCGATGAGCGCATCCGGCAAGAGCGCCTCCCTGCCGCCCTTTCCCGCCTTCGCGGCGGCCGGACTGGCCGTGCTTGCCATCGTCGTGGCGGCCTTTGCCGTCGGCAAATACCCGGTCTCTCCAGCCGATCTGCTGCGTTCCGTCTGGGCCCGCATGACGGGAGCGGATGCCCAACTGCCGCAAGCCGTCGAGATCGTCATCTGGAACATCCGCCTGCCCCGCATCATGGCGGGCATCTTCGTCGGCGCGGCGCTCGCCGCGGCCGGCGCGGCCTACCAGAACATGTTCCGCAACCCGCTGGTGTCGCCCGACATCCTGGGTGTCTCCGCCGGAGCAGGCTTTGGCGCGACGCTCGGAATTTTTCTCGGCTGGCCGCTGGAGGCCATACAGGTGATCGCCTTTGCCTGCGGGCTGGCCGCCGTGGGCGCGGTATACGGAGTTTCCGCCCTGGTGCGGCGGCACGACCCCATCCTGGTCCTGGTGCTCGCGGGCATCGCCGTGGGTACCTTGCTCAATGCGGGAGTCTCGCTGTTCAAGCTCCTCTCCGATCCAAGCTCGCAGCAATTGAGCACCATTGTCTTCTGGTTGCTCGGCAGCCTGAACGGCATCAGCTCCCGCGACCTGGCCTCCGCCGCGCCGCTCGTCCTCATCGGCCTGGCGCCGATGGCATTGCTGCGCTGGCGCGTCAACCTTCTGAGCCTGCCCGACGAAGAAGCCGCGGCGCTGGGCCTGGAGGTCACCCGCCTGCGGCTGGCGCTGATCGTGGCCGCGACGCTGGCGACCGCCGCCGTCGTCTCGATCGCGGGCATCGTCGGCTGGGTCGGGCTGATCATCCCGCATGCGGCGCGCTTTCTGGTCGGCCCGAGTTTTTCCAGGCTCCTTCCCGCATCGCTCCTGCTGGGCGCGGGGTTCATCGTGGCCGCCGATACCCTGGCGCGGACGCTGGTCGTGATCGAGCTGCCGCTGGGCATCGTCACCGCGATCATCGGTGCTCCGTTCTTCCTTTATCTGCTGGCGCGCAACGGGAAAGAGCAATGAACATCATCGAAGCGCGCGCGCTGACCATCGGCCATGGCCGCAAGACGGTGGCCAGCACGCTCGCATTCGACGTCGCGGCCGGGGAGGTCCTGTGCCTGCTGGGGCCCAACGGCTGCGGCAAGACGACGCTGTTCAAAACCCTGCTGGGCCTGCTGCCGCCGCTGGCGGGCGAGGTGCGCGTGCTTGGAGAAACCATCTCCGGCTGGTCTCGCATGGCCTTTGCGCGTCGCGTCGGCTACGTGCCGCAGGCCCATGCCGGTGTGTTTCCCTTTACCGTCGATGAGGTCGTGCTGATGGGCCGCACCGCGCGCATCGGACGCTTCGCCATGCCTTCACGCCACGACCGCGAGATTGCCGCCGAATGCCTGGAAATGCTGGGAATCACTCACTTGCGCCAGCGCATTTACACGGCGATCAGCGGCGGCGAGCGCCAACTCGTGCTGATTGCGCGCGCCCTTGCGCAGCAGCCCGCCCTGCTGGTGATGGACGAGCCCACGGCCAGCCTGGACTTCGGCAACCAGATCCGTATCCTCGGGCATATCGACCGCCTGCGCAGCCAGGGGATCACGGTCCTGATGTCCACCCACCAGCCGGAGCACGCCTTGCGCGTCGCCGACCGCATCGCGCTGCTCGCACCCGGACACATGGTAGGCACGGGCGCCCCCGAGGCCATCGCCACGCCGGGCAGGCTGGCGGCGCTCTACGGGGTTGCGGAAAGCGAGATTGCCGCCTACCTTCCCCTGCGGCAGAGCCCGCAGCCAGCCACGGAAAAGAAAGAAGCCACAGCATGACCATCGCAGACATTGATTTCTGCCGGCTCTACCGCGAGCACATGGAGGCCGCAGGCAAGGCCAAGCCCAGCAGCGACTGGGACGCCCGCGCGGCCCGCATGAACCGGCAGACGGCGGCGGAGCGCTATGCGCAGGAGTTCATCGCCCGCATGGACCTGTCGGGTGCGCGCACCTTGCTGGACGTGGGCTGCGGCAACGGCGCCATTTGCCTGCCGCTGGCCGAAAGGTTCGAGCAGGTCGTCGGACTGGACTACAGCCGGGGCATGCTCGACGTGCTGGAAAAAAACGCGCAGACGCAGGGCCATGCCAACCTGAAAACCCTGCACCTGGCCTGGGAGGACGACTGGTCGGCCGTCCCGGAGTGCGACATCGCCATCGCCTCGCGCAGCACCCAGGTACGCGACCTGGGCGCTGCGCTGGCGAAGCTCGACGCCAAGGCCAGGAAGCGTGTCTACCTCACGCATCTGGTCGGCGGGCAGTTCATCGATCCCGGCATGCTCGAGGCCATCGGCCGCCAGCCGCCCGCGCCGCTGCCCGACTACATCTACGCGCTCAATATCCTGCACAGCAGGAACATTCATGCGCGGCTCGACTTCATCGAAAGTGACGGGCGGTTTTCCGGCGTGGACTCTTTCGACGAATTCGCCCAGCGGGTCATCTGGTCGCAGGGCCAGCTCGACACGCACGAGCTCGCCCGCTTGCAGGCATGGTACGAGCGCGCCATGCGGGCAGGCGGCATCCCGTCGACCTTGCGCTGGGCTTTCATTTCATGGGAAAAGGCCGGCAGAGAATTTTTTGCCGCCCCACAGCCAGCACGATAAAGGACCCACGCCATGAACACGTCATCCCTCTTGTCCGACCTGCATGCCGCCGCGCTCGAGCGCCTCGGCCCGGAAATCGAATCGCTCAGGATCGAGCGCGCCGTGCTCGGCATATTTTTTACCGGCGTCAAATTGAACAACGGCGCCGGCGGGATCTGCGCCACGCCGATCAAGACCGTGCCCGAAGCCGTGTGCTGCCCCAGTTCGGCCCATGCGATGCCGACTCCGGGAAAGCTATCGGGCCTCGACGTCAGGCAGGTGCTGCGGGACCTCGATCGCCCGCCGGGGCTGCGCCGCGGCCTGGCCGTGGCCACGCTCAACGCGGTAGCCGAAACGCTCTGGATGCGCGACGGCCCACCCGCCGGCGCCGAGGTCCTGGGTGGCGACGCCTTCGATGCGCTGGAGCTGCGGCCCGGCCAGTCCGTGGTCCTGGTCGGCGCATTTCCGCCCTACATGCGCGAATTGCGCCGGCGCGGCCAGCCCTTCAAGGTGCTCGAACTCGACCCGGCCACGCTCAAGCCGGAAGAATTGCCCTACTACGTGCCTGCCGCACAGGCCGCGCAGGTGATTCCGTTCGCGGACGTTCTCATCACCACCGGCACCACGCTCCTCAACGACACGCTGGACGGCCTGCTGCAGCTGCTGCGTCTGGGCGCCAGGGCGGCCATCATCGGGCCGACCGCGACGCTGCTGGCCGAACCCTATGCCCGGCGCCATGTCGCCATCGTCGGCGGCACGCGCGTGACGTCGCCGGATACCCTGCTCGACCTTCTGGCCGAAGGCGGCTCCGGCTATCACTTTTTCGAGAAAACAGTGGAACGCCTCACCCTGCGCCTGCCCCGCGACGCATGAGCGCCCGAGGTCCTTCAGGCTGACAGCCATCCGGCGGCACGAGCAACTAAACTACGCGATCCGTATCTACACAGATGCGCGGGCTGCGGCCCGCGCTGACGCAAAGAGCCCTTAGAACGTGTTTACGATCTCTACGCAGCCGCGTTGGAGTGCAATCGGGAT
>NZ_JBEBOW010000191.1:0-5210 GCF_040396215.1 Diaphorobacter ruginosibacter
CGTGAACAGGCCGGTGTAGGTGGCCGGGTTGCTGCGCGGCGTGCGGCCGATCGGGGACTGATCGACGTTGATGCACTTGTCGAAATAGCCGATGCCCTCGATCGCCTCGTGCGGCGCGGGCTCGTCGTGCGCCCGATAGAGCTGGCGCGCCACGGCGGCGTAGAGCGTGTCGTTCACCAGCGTGCTCTTGCCGGAGCCGGAAACGCCCGTCACGCAGGTGAACAGCCCCACCGGGAATTCCGCCGTCACCTGCTTGAGGCTGTGCCCCGTCGCGCCGATCACGCGCAGCGCCTGCAGCTTGCCCTGCGTTGCGCGGTGCTCCTGCTGGCGCTCGGCCCTGCGGCGGCTTGCCGGTGTTTCGGGAAAGCGCGATCTGGAGGGCTTTTCCGGCTCGGCGGACAGCTCCGGCTCCAGCACCGGATTCCACGGCGTGCGCCGCGGCGGCACCGGAATGCTCAGCCTGCCCGAGAGGTATTGGCCGGTCAGGGACTGCGGCTGCGCGCACAGTTCCTCGTAGGTTCCCTGCGCCATGACCCGGCCGCCATGCACGCCCGCGCCGGGCCCCATGTCCACGCAATGGTCGGCGGCGCGGATCATGTCCTCGTCATGCTCGACCACGATCACGCTGTTGCCGATGTCGCGCAGATGCTGCAGCGTGCCGATCAGCCGGTCGTTGTCGCGCTGGTGCAGGCCGATGCTCGGCTCATCGAGCACATACATCACGCCGGTCAGGCCCGAGCCGATCTGGCTGGCGAGCCGGATGCGCTGCGCCTCGCCGCCCGAGAGCGTTTCCGCGCTGCGGTCCAGGCTCAGGTAATTGAGCCCCACGTCGTTGAGGAATTTCAGGCGCGAAGCGATCTCGCGCACGACCTTGTCGGCGATCTCGGCCTTCGCGCCCTGCAGCTTCAGGTTCTCGAACCATGCGAGCGCATCCGACAGCGTGCGGTGGCTGATCTCGTAGATCGCAAGCGATTCCTCCCCCTCGCCCACTTTCACGAAACGCGCTTCGCGGCGCAGGCGCGCGCCGTGGCAGTCCGTGCAGGGCTGGGTGCTGCGATAGCGCGCAAGGTCCTCGCGCACCACGGAGGAGTCCGTCTCGCGGTAGCGCCTGGCCATGTTGGGCAAAATGCCCTCGAAGGGGTGTGATCGCTCCATCGCCCGGCCTTTTTGCGGGCCGCTGTCAAGCAGATAGGTGAACGCGATTTCCTCGGCGCCCGAGCCGTTCAGGATCACGTCGCGCACCTGGGCGGGCAACTCCTCGAACGGGGTTTCCACATCGAAGCGGTAATGCCGCGCCAGGCTCTCCAGCATGGCGAAGTAGTAGCCGTTGCGGCGGTCCCAGCCCTTGATGGCGCCGCTGGCCAGGCTGAGCGAGGGAAACGCCACCACGCGGTCCGCATCGAACACCTCCTGCTGGCCGATGCCGTCGCACGCGGGGCACGCGCCGGTGGGCGAGTTGAACGAGAACAGGCGCGGCTCCAGCTCCGCGAGCGAGTAGCTGCACACGGGGCAGGCGAACCGGCTGGAGAACATGTGCTCCCTGCCGGACTCCATCTCCAGCACCAGCACGCGGCCATTGCCCTCCGCGCCGCCCACGCGCAGCACCGCCTCGATGCTCTCGGCCAGCCGCTGCTTGGCATCCGGGCGCACCTTCAGGCGGTCGATCACCACGTCGATATCGTGTTTCTCGGTTTTCTTCAGCTGCGGCAGATTCTCGAATTCATATACGTTCGCGTCGACGCGAAAACGCACATAGCCAAGCGCCTGCATCTGCGTGAAAAGCTCGTTGAATTCACCTTTTTTCTGCCGCGCGACGGGCGCCAGCAGCATGATGCGCGAGTCCTCGGGCAAGGCGAGGACGGCATCCACCATCTGGCTGACGGTCTGCGAGGAAAGCGGCTGGCCGTGGTCGGGGCAATAGGGCGTTCCGGCGCGCGCGTAGAGCAGCCGCAGGTAGTCATAGATCTCGGTGACCGTTCCCACGGTGGAGCGCGGGTTGTGGCTGGTGGCCTTCTGCTCGATGCTGATGGCGGGGGAAAGCCCTTCGATCAGGTCCACGTCGGGCTTGTCCAGGCGCCCCAGGAACTGCCGCGCGTAGGTGGACAGGCTTTCCACGTAACGCCGCTGGCCTTCCGCATACAGCGTGTCGAAGGCGAGGCTCGACTTGCCCGAGCCCGACAGCCCGGTGATCACGACGAGCTGGTCGCGCGGAATGTCCAGGTCGATGTTCTTGAGGTTGTGCGTGCGCGCCCCGCGGATGCTGATGCGGCGCTGGCGCAGCGAATCAGCCATGTAGCGGCCATCCTCGGTCTCTGGGCGGGGAGTCTTTGGATACTTGTCTTGCTTGGAAGGCATGGAATCTCACACATCGCGGGCGAACCGGACATCATAGGACACCGCCCCGGCGATTGCACCGGCCGCTCCCGACAAGCCCACAAGCCCATGCACATCCCGCCGGATGCGCATGGGTTGCATGGATTTAATTACGAACGATATAATCTCATTTGAAATCATTAGCCATGAAGGAGCACATTGCCATGAGCCTCGACTCCCGCCTCGAACGCATTCTCGCGGGCAAGCCCCGGAATGTGCTGGATGCGGTTGCAGCATCGCGCCTGATGCTGCATTCCGCCGCGCTGCTGGAGCAGCGCGTGAACGAGGCGCTCGCGCCCTTCTCGCTGCACATGAAGGAGTATCTGGCGCTGAACCTGCTTGCCGACAGCGTGCATGAGCCGCTCAGGCCATCATCGCTTGGCGTGTCGCTCAACGCCACGCGCACGCAGGTCACGCGGCTGCTCGACGGCATGGAGCAGCGCGGCCTGCTCGTGCGCCGCGCCGATGCCCAGGACCGGCGCAGCCTGCAGCTGCAGCTCACCCCGGCGGGCGCGCAACTGCTGGAGCACGCCATGCCGCTGGTGCAATCGGTCTACCTGCAGATCTGGTCCTGCATCGGCGACGCGGCAACGCACGAGATGCAGCAACAGCTGCGCCGCGTCCACGACCGGCTGCAGAAGCTGGACGTGACCCGGCCCGCGCGGGACTGAGAGCCGGCTGCTCGAACACACCGCCATGAAAGCTCCGCGCTGGCAACTCTTCCTGCACCGCGAAAAGCAGCTGCTGCTGATGTGGCTGCTGGGCCTGCTGGTGGGCATGGAGTTCCTCGAGAACGGCATGTTCGTTTTTGCCTCGTCGCACATTCTTGGCGGCATCGGAGTCGCGCCGCGCGAATTCGCGCAGGTGCAGGCCGCCTATGCCATCGGCAGCATGCTGATGATCGCGCTGCAGCAATGGCTGTCGCGCCATTTCGGGTACCGGCAGTACCTGCTGCTCGCGCTGCTGCTCTATGCGCTGGGCGACCTGGCTTCCGCCAGCGCCGGCAACCTGGCCGAACTCACCACCGCGCGGCTGGTGCAGGGGCTGGGCGGGGGCGCGTTCTTCATCAGCACGCGGGTGCTGATCCCCATGCTGTTCGCTCCCGCGCTCAGGCCCAAGGCCGTGCGCGTGTACATGCTCAGCATCTTCGGCGTGGGGGCGGCCGGACCGCTGTTGTCGGCATGGCTGGTGGACAACTGGGGCTGGCGCTGGGTGTTCTGGGTGGTTCTTCCCATGGCCGCGCTCATCGCCGTGGGCGTGCGTGGACTGCTGCCGCGCCACCTGGGGCGCAGTCGCACACCGGTGCGCTGGTCGGTGGCGCCCATCGTGCTGTTCGTGCTGGCGGCCGGCTGCGTGCAGTGGAGCTTCTCGCAGGCGCGCTTCGAGCTCTTCGAGAGCCCCGGGCGGCTTGCCCTGGTGATCCTCGCGGGCGTGCTGCTGATGGGCCTTTTCGGCATTCACCAATGGAGGCATGACGAGCCGCTGCTGCATCTGCGCGATCTCACGCATCCGGGCTTCCTGGTGGGCATTGCGCTGTACGCGCTGTATTACTTCATCGTCAATTTCAGCAATTACCTGTTTCCGCAGTTCGCGGAGCGGGGGCTGCGCATTCCGCTGATCACCACGGGCTGGCTCAACAGCTTCGCCGCCTTCATCAGCCTGGTGGTCGCCGTTCTCTACATTAAATACGCCGCCCGGATCACCAACAAGCGCGCGCTGATGGTGGCCGGCTGCGTTGCCATGGCGGGGGCGTCGTTCTGGCTGAGCCGCATTCCCGCGGATGCGCCTGCCTCGGCGCTGTACGGCGCGCTGGCCATCAAGGGCTTCTTCGGCGTGCTGATGGTGCTGCCGGTGGCGGCGCTGACGTTCCGCGCGCTCGACGCCAGGCACTTCGCCAAGGGCTACCAGAGCAAGAACATCATGCGGCAAATGATGTCGTCCTTCGCATCGGCGGTGGCCGCCGTGGCCCTGCAGGACAGCAAGTTCATGCACTACACCGATCTGATCGGCCGCATGACGCCGTCGAACCAGGCGGCCAACGCATGGCTCGAATCCATGCAGGCGCATTTCGAGCATCTGGGCTACATCGCGCCGCAGGCCAGCACCGCGGCGCTTGCCGAGCTCGGCGAGCTGGTCAGCCAGCAAGCCCTGCTCATGGCCTGCCAGCAGCTCTACCAGTTCCTTGCGGCGGCCGCGGCGATGGCCGCCCTGGTGGTGGCGGCCCAACGGCGGCTGCGCTGAATCCTCCGGCTGCAATTGCCCGGCCGCGCACGCCCGGCGGCACCCACCACAAGGCGAACATGGCAGAATCAGGAATAAACAACGATTGCCTGGCGAAAGGCGCGCCGCCCGACGGGCCGCACCCTTCGCCCCATGCGTCAGACCCCCGTGCCGGATAAATCCTCGAAAAACCCTTCGCCAGCCCCCACCAAGATGACCGCGCAGGAGCGCCGCTCCAGCATCAGCCTCGCGCTGATCTTCGCGCTGCGCATGCTGGGGCTGTTCCTGGTGCTGCCCGTGTTCGCGCTGGAGGCGCGCAAATATCCCGGTGGCGGCGATCCGGCCATGGTCGGCCTGGCGATGGGGATCTACGGCCTCACGCAGGCGTTCCTGCAATTGCCGCTGGGCATGGCCTCCGACCGCTTCGGGCGCAAGCGCGTGATCGTGTTCGGCCTGGCCGTTTTCGCGGCGGGCAGCCTGCTGGCCGCCATGGCCGATTCCCTCACGGGGCTGCTGCTCGGGCGCGCGCTCCAGGGCGCTGGCGCGGTGTCCGCAGCGGTCACCGCGCTGCTGGCCGACCAGACGCGCGACGGCGTGCGCACCAAGGCCATGGCGCT
>NZ_JBEBOW010000192.1:0-5176 GCF_040396215.1 Diaphorobacter ruginosibacter
GCCTGGGCTCGCCACCGGCCCAGCAGCCAGCGCCAGAACGCATGGCTCCAGCGTTGCGCCGGATGACGGTGCGTCTTCATCTCAGGCTCCCGCGGCGGTTGCGAGCGCGGCGGGGGCTTGTCCGCTTTGCGGTGCGCGGCGCTTGAGGGCGCGTTCCCAGCCTTTTTCGTGGAAGAAGAACGCGACGGCCTGCACGGTGGGCT
Source organism: Diaphorobacter ruginosibacter (assembly GCF_040396215.1). Lineage (GTDB taxonomy): Bacteria > Pseudomonadota > Gammaproteobacteria > Burkholderiales > Burkholderiaceae_C > Diaphorobacter_A > Diaphorobacter_A ruginosibacter_A. Next base: position 204 of record NZ_JBEBOW010000192.1, read on the forward strand.
CCAGCAGGCTGAGCGTGAGCGATGCGATCAGGTTGCCGGTGACGGCGTATGCCACCATCGCCGCGACGCAGATGTGGATGAGGTAGTAGCTGCCGGTTTTCATCAGGGTGAGGCGGTTGTGGCGAGCGGCGTTGATCAGGCGGGTCATGATGGCGGATTCCTTTTGAAGATTGGTTAATGATAGTTATTCTCATCTTCGAGAGCCAATTGAAAGTCTTGAATGCGGCGATAGCCCATGGCATGAGCGTGTGTCTTCGGGGTTGGGTGCTGCCGCTTGTGGCTATGATTCGCGGGTCCGGTCTTCAAGTGGTTGTCCGGCCACTTCACTTCTCTTTTTCCGAGCGGGAGCGTTTTCATGGCACTGATGGATTTCATCAAAAAGCAGTTTATTGACGTCATTCAGTGGACTGAGGCGGCCGATGGGACGCTTGCCTGGCGCTTTCCCATGCGCGACATGGAAATCCAGAACGGCGCGACGTTGGTGGTGCGCGAGTCGCAGTTGGCCATGTTTGTGAACGAGGGCAAGGTGGCCGATGTGTTCATGCCCGGCACCTACAGGCTCACCACGCAGACGCTGCCGGTCCTGACCAATCTGAAGAACTGGGACAAGCTGTTCGAGTCGCCCTTCAAGAGCGATGTGTATTTCTTCAGCACGCGCCAGCAGATCGACCAGAAGTGGGGTACGCCGCAGCCCATCACCATCCGCGACAAGGATTTCGGCATGGTGCGCCTGCGCGCGTTCGGCAACTATGCCTATCGCGTGGCCGACCCGAAGCTGTTCCACACGGAGATCTCCGGCACGCGCGACAGCTACGCGGTGGATGATCTCGATGGCCAGTTGCGGGGTGTGATCCTGCAGCACATCAGCACGGCGATTGCTGCCAGCGGTGTGCCGTTTCTCGACCTGGCGGCCAACCAGGCCCTGTTCGCCGATGCGCTGGGCAGGGACCTGGCGCCGGCGCTCGGCAAGATCGGCCTTGCGCTCGAAGGCATGACCGTGCAGAACGTGTCTCTGCCCGAGGAACTGCAGAAGATCCTCGACCAGAAGATCGGCATGGGCATGGTCGGCAACGACATGGGCAGGTTCATGCAGTACCAGACCGCGCAGTCGATCCCGAAATTCGCGGAAAGCGCGGGCCAGGGCGGGGGCGTGGCGGGTGACGCCATGGGCCTGGGCGCTGGCGTGGCGCTGGGCCAGGTGCTGGCTCAGAACCTGCAGCAGGGGCTGCAGGGCCAGGGCGGCGGCGCGCCGCTGGAGGGCGTGAGGCCCGAGGACGTCATGGCCACGCTGGAGAAGCTCGGGGAACTCAAGTCCAAGGGCATTCTCACGCAGGAAGAATTTGACGCGAAGAAGACCGAGCTGCTCAAGAAGCTGGTTTGAATCTGCGGGCGACACTTGTACTTTCATGCATTGCCGTTGCTGCCCCGCATGAGCCGCGCAGCCATGGTTCCCTTTCACTTTTTCGCGGCAGACGAATTCCGGCATGGCAGATAGCGCGCGCCAGCGTTCCTACTCCGCGCCCTGTCCCGGCTGCGGCGCGCCCGTCGAATTCAGGAGCGCGCAGTCGATCTACGCGGTGTGCCCATACTGCCGCAGCACCGTGGCGCGCGATGGTGACGTGCTCAAGCGCATCGGCAAGATGGCCGAGGTGTTCGAGGACTATTCGCCGCTGCAGCTGGGCGCCTCGGGCAGCATGGCGCTGGGAGGCCAGGCTGCTGCGTTCACGCTGGTGGGCCGCGCACAGTACAAGGGCGAGCAGGGCAGCTGGAATGAGTGGAGCGCCGTCATGCCCGACGGCAGCCTCGCCACGCTGAGCGAGGACAACGGCCAGTACGTTTTCATGCGTGACGCTCCGCTCGGGCGGGACGTTCCCGCCGCCGAGCGTTTCCGCGTGGGCATGACCACCTCCGTTGGCGGCCAGCGGTTCAGCGTCAGCGCCAATCTCACGGCCTCGCTGATGTCTGCGCAGGGCGAACTGCCCCGGCTCGCGCCGCTGGGCCAGCCATTCACAGTGGTCGAGCTGCGCAGTGAAAGCGGGGAGGTGCTGTCGATCGACTATGGCGGCACGCCGCCGCAGGTGCAGCACGGATTTGGCGTGCGCCTTGAAGCGCTCGGCATGAAGGGGCTCAAGAGCGGCGCGTCGGCCAAGGCCGAGCGGGCCCGCCAGTTCAACTGCCCCCATTGCGGCGCGCCGGTCGCTGTCGCGCTCGACAGTACGCAGTCCTGCACCTGTCCGTCATGCAGGAGCATCATCGACCTGACGAGCGGCGTGGGCGGCGAGATGCGGTTCGCCGCGCAGGACGAGCCGGTGGAGCCGCTGATCGCGCTGGGCAGCATGGGCGAGTTCGAGGGGGCGAAGTGGCAGGTGGTGGGTTTTCAGCATCGCATGGGCGTGGAGCCTGGCGATGACGAATGGTTCGGCTGGGACGAGTACCTGCTCTATCACCGCAAGCGCGGTTTCATCTTCCTGGTGGACTCCACCGACGGCTGGAGCCTGGTGCGTCCAACGGTTGGCGCGCCCCGCTACAAGCTCGGGGAGCAGAGCACCCGCTATCTTGGAAAACCATACTGGCTGCAATACAGCTACAAGGCCGAAACCGGGTATGTGGTGGGCGAGTTCTACTGGCCCGTCGAGAGGGGTCAGAGCACGTTCAACAGCGACTTTGAAGGATTGAACGGCAAGGCTGTTTTGTCGCGCGAGGAATCCAGGGGCGAGGTGACCTGGTCCCATGGCGAACGCGTGGATGCCAGCGTCGTCGCCAATGCGTTCAGGATGGCGGACAGGCTCGTGAAGTTCAAACGCGAGGACGCCGCGCCGGTGCTGTCCACCAGGGGCGTGGGCTGCGCGACGGTGATCCTGATCCTCGTGGTGATGCTGGTCATCCTGGCCATTCTGAGCACCTGTTCCAGTTCGGCGGGCGGCAGCGGTTATCGCAGCTCGGGCGGGTCCTATGGCGGTTATTCGTCCGGAGGCGGGCACAAGTGACTTGGATTTCAGGTTTGATTTTCTGGCGGATTGATGGATTTAGGGAGATATCGAAATGAGCGCATTGGAATGGCTGCGGCCCGCGGCCCTGCTTGGGACACTGGTATACGCACTCCTCGGTGTCGTTATCTTCTGGGTGAGCTTCATCATCGTCGACAAGCTCACCCCCTACGACCTGTGGGCGGAGATCGTGGAGAAGCACAACAAGGCCCTGGCCATGGTGGTCGCCGCCATGTGCCTTGGCATCAGCATCATCGTCGCGGCGGCCATTCATTGACCGGGTTGCGTCGCTCACGCAGGAGGCCGGCGGGATTGCCTGGCGGCTTCGGTTTCCAGGCGGCGCGGCATTCTTTCAGCTCATGAATTCCGGTAGCGATCCCGTCATCATCCCCGAGCCCGAGGCGCAGGGCGGCAGCGCCCGCCCGATCGACATCGCGCTGCTGGCCAGCGTGTTCGTCATCGCCGCGTGCGGCCTGCTCTACGAGCTGGCCGCCGGCGCGCTGGCGTCGTACGTGCTGGGCGATTCGGTGCTGCAGTTCTCCACCATCATCGGTACCTACCTGTTCGCCATGGGCGTGGGGTCGTGGCTTTCGCGGTATTTCGAGCGGCAGCTGCCGGCGCATTTCCTGCGCATCGAGCTGATGGTGGCGCTGGCGGGCGGCTCGCTGCCCGCCATCCTGTTTCTCGCCAATGCGTACACCCCCGGCGCGTTTCGCATGCTGCTGTATGGCATGGTGCTGCTCGTGGGCACGCTGGTGGGGCTGGAGATCCCGCTGGTGATGCGCATCCTCAAGCGCAACGTGCAGCTCAAGGATCTGGTATCGCAAGTGCTCACGTTCGACTATCTGGGCGCGCTGGCGGTGTCGATCGCGTTTCCGCTGCTGCTGGTTCCTCAGCTCGGACTGGTGCGCACGGGGCTGCTGTTCGGCTTCATGAACGCGGCGGTCGCGATCTGGGCATTGTGGCTGTTCCGCAAGGAACTGCGCCGCTTTCGCTCCCATGCGGCGGCTTGCGCGCTCGTGCTGCTGGCCTTGCTCGCGGGGCTGTTGGGGGCGGACCACATCACGCGTTTTGCCGAGGACAAGTTCTACCAGGACCGCATCGTGCTCTCCAGCGCGACGCCATACCAGCGCATCGTGGTGACGCATGGCAAGCTCGGATTCCGCCTCTATCTGAACGGCAATCTGCAGTTCGCCGAGCGCGACGAGTACCGCTATCACGAGGCGCTGGTTCACCCGGCGATGGCCGCGCAGGGCGCGCCCAGGCGCGTGGCCGTGCTTGGCGGCGGAGACGGCATGGCGGTGCGCGAGGTGCTGAAATATCCGTCGGTCGAATCGGTCACACTGGTGGAACTCGATCCCGCGATGACGGACCTTTTCAGCCGCCATCCCATGCTCACCGGACTGAACGGGGGCGCGCTGAGCGATCCGCGCGTGAAGGTCGTCAACGCCGATGCGTTTCAGTGGCTGCAGGCGGGAGCCGACATGTTCGATGTGATCATCGTGGACTTTCCCGATCCCACCAACTTCGCGGTCGGGAAGCTGTTCACCAACAGCTTCTATGCGCTGCTCGATCAGCGCCTTTCGGCCAGCGGCTATGCGGTGATCCAGACGACGTCGCCGCTGATCGCGCGCAAGAGTTTCTGGACGGTGGTGCAGACCATCGAATCGGTGGGCCTGGCCGCAACGCCCTACCACGCGCACGTGCCCAGTTTCGGCGAATGGGGCTTCGTGATCGCCAGCCGCAGGCCGTGGCGGATGCCCGGGACGCTGCCGCGGGGGCTGCGCTTTCTCTCCACCGATTCCATGGGGCTGATGTTCGATTTCCCGCTCGACATGTCGCGCGTTCCGGCGCAGGTGAACCGCCTGTCCAACCAGGTGCTGGTGCATACCTACGAGCGGGAATGGGGCGAGGTGGCGCATTGATGGCGAGGATGTCCCGCCGCAGCCTGCTGCATGCTGGCGCGGGGCTTGCCGGAGCGGGGCT
>NZ_JBEBOW010000193.1:0-5152 GCF_040396215.1 Diaphorobacter ruginosibacter
CGCGGCGATGCCGCGCGAGATACGGGCGTTGTAGACCGTCAGGCGCGACAGGCCGAGCAGCCCGGCAATCACGGCATCGGAATCCGTGCCGAGCAAGGCGACCGCCTCATCCGTCCAGGCAAAGCGCCGCCCCTTCGCCCCCGTTGCAGCGCCAACGGATGCAACGCCCAGTTCCTGGCGCTTGGCGATCACGCTGGCCTTGCTGATACCCCATTCACGGGCAAGCTCGGCGTCCAGCTCGCGCCCCAGCCTGGCCAGCATGGCGCCGCTCCACCGCACATGGCCGAACGCCGGCACGCCCAGCTCCTTGCGCTTGAGGCTGACGGTCTTGGCCGTCGTGCCCCAGCGCACGGCAAGCGCCGCGTCCTTGTCCGTACCCAGTTGCGCGAGCATGGAATCCGTCCATGCGATACCCGGCCGTCCCATGGCTGCCGCTCGGTGCGCCGCCTGCGCGCTCAGTCGACCAGGCCAGCGTACACGTGCTGGGTGTCGTCGTCGTTTTCGAGACCGGCGAGGAACGCCTGGACTTCCTCCATCGCCTCGGCGCTCAATGAGGCCGCGCTGATGGGGTTCTTCGCCTTGTAGCCGAGCTTGGCCGACAGCACCTTCACGCCCTGCGCCGGCAGGGCCTTGCTCACCACGTCGAGGTCGGAGGCGTCCGTGATGAACAGCGTGACGCCTTCCTCATCGCCAGCCTCGAAATCCTGGGCGCCTGCTTCGATGGCCGCCATTTCCATGTCGGCGTCCGCGCTCGCGGGCTCGCCTTCGATCATGCCGACGTGGTCGAAGTCCCAGGCCACCGCGCTCATCTGGCCCTTGCGGAACAGCACGCGCATGTTGGGCGCCGTGCGGTTGGGGTTGTCCGTCAGGCACTCCACCATCACGGGCACGCGGTGCGGCGCATAGCCTTCATAGACCACGCGCTCGTAATTGACCGCATCGGCTCCCGCACCGGAGCCCTTCTTGATCGCGCGCTCCAGCGTGTCCTTGGGCATCGACGCCTTGCGGGCCGCTTCCACGGCCATGCGCAACGCGGCATTGCTCGCGGGGTCGCCTCCGGCACGCGCCGCGACGGTGATTTCCTTGACGAGTTTGCCGAACAGTTTTCCCTTGGCGTCGGCAACCAGTGCCTTGCCTTTAGCTTTCCATTGCGCGCCCATGGCTGCGATCCTTGGTGTTGAAACAAACCGTTGATTTTCGCGCAGTTTGAAGCCCGGGAGCACGGTATTGCCTATCGGAGCGGATTTTGCGCATGCGCCGGCGCAAATCCAGGCAGTGGCCGCCCGTCAGTCAGCCGCTGTCCTGAGTGCCTCGGTGTGCTGGCCCAGCACCGGCGCGGCGAACGGCTCGGGCCCCGGCGTGCGGCCGAACTCCAGCGCGCGCGTGAAGCCGCGGTAGCTGCCCAGCGTGGGGTGCGCGAACTCCGCGATCATCTCCTCGGCCTGCACCTGGGGATGGTCGAACATGTCCTCGACATGGCGCGCAGCCGCGCAGGGCACCTCCTCGCCGAAGATGGCCTCCCACTCCAGCGCGGTGTGCTCGGACAGCGCGCCGCGCAGCCTGGGAATCAGCTCGTCCCTGTGCTGCGCGCGCTTGCGCACCGAGTCGTAGCGCTCGTTCGCGGCCACGTCGTGCAGTCCGGTCTTGCGGCACAGCGCGGCCCAGAAGTGCTGCGTGTTGGCCGACAGATAGATATGGCCCTGCCTGGTGGGATGCAGGCCTGTGATGCCGCCCGAACGCATGTCGCGCCCCACGTCGCGCGGCTCGCCATCGGCCCAGACCAGGCGCGCCGACTGCATGGTCAGCGCCGCGCGCAGCAGCGACACGCCCACATGCTGGCCCAGGCCGCTCCTCTCGCGCTCATACAGCGCGGAAGATACGCCCGCCGCCACCAGCGCCGACGCGTAATAGTCCACCACCGAGCCGTACAGGATTTCCGGCGGACCACCCGCCTTGCCCTGCATGGCGCACATGCCGGTCATGGTCTGCAGGACCTGGTCGTAGCCCGCCTTGGCCCTGAGCGGCCCCTTGTCGCCATAGCCGGTCACGCTGCAATAGACCAGGCGCGGATTGATCGCCGACAGTTGCTCGAAGCCGATCCCCAGCCGCTGCGGAACGCCGGGGCGGAAGTTGTGCACCAGCACGTCGGCCTCTCGCACCAGCCTCATGAGCGCGGCGTGATCGGATTCCTGCTTCAAATCGAGCACCATTCCCCACTTGCTGCGGTTCACGCCGATGAAGGCGCGGCTCTCCGCCTCCAGCGTCGAGGGGTACTTGCGCAGATTGTCTCCCGCCGGCGGCTCGATCTTGATGACCTCGGCCCCCTGGTCGGCCAGCAGCGAGCAGCCATAAGGCCCCGCGATATAGGCGCTCAGGTCAAGCACGCGCACGCCGCTGAGCGGCCCGGCCGGACCTTTGCGTTCAAAGGTGGCAAAGCTCATTGCATTCACTCCAAAACAAAACAACAGCGATCAACGCACACGCGCGACCCCATCTCAATCCGCCACGATATTGCGTTGCCTGGCCAGCTTCTTCCAGCGCTCCACGTCGGACTTCACCACGTCGCCGAACTGAGCGGGGGTGATGGGCGTGACGATCGCTCCCTCGCGCAGGAACTGCTCCTTGAGTTGCGGCTTGGCGAGAGCCTGGTTGACGGCCTTGTTCAGGATGCCGATGACGTCGGCGGGCGTTCCGGCGGGCGCGAGCATGCCCCACCACAGGTCGAATTCGTAGCCCGGCACGGCCGTCGCCATGGGTGTGAGATCCGGTGCGATGGGGCTGGCCTCCAGGCTGGTGATGCCCACCGCCTTGAGCTTGCCGCTGCGGATCATCGGCAGGATCGAGGGGCCGCTGGAGATCAGCATCTGCACCTGGTTGCCGATCACGTCGGTCACCGCCGGCCCCTGACCCTTGTAGGGCACGTGCGTGATCTCGAAGTTGGGCACCATGGAGCGCAGGTACTCCGTCGCCATGTGGTTCACGCTGCCCGTGCCGGAGGTCGCGTAGTTGAACTTGCCCGGATGGTCCTTGATCGCCTTGATCAGCTCCGCGGGCGTGCTGGCGGGAAAATCGTTGTTCACGGCGACCACCATCGGCCCCTTGGCCAGCATCGCCACGGGCGCGAGATTCTTGACCGGATCGAACGGCATCTTCGGCTGCACGCCCGCATTGGTCGTCATGCTGGAGGAGACGGCCACCAGCGTATAGCCGTCCGGCGCGGCCTTGGCGACCGTCGCCGTGCCCGTATTGCCGCTGGCGCCGGGACGGTTGTCCACGATCACCGGCTGCTTGAGGATGTCGCCGATTTCCTTGGCCACCTGGCGCGCGAACACGTCATTGGAGCCACCCGGAGGATACGGCACGATCAGCGTGATCGGCTTGCCCGGATAGGCCGCGCCATCGGCGGCCAGGGCGGGCGCGGCGCCCAGCGCCTGCACAGCCCATGCCAGGGCCGCGCAGGTGATGCTCCTGCGGATGAACGAAGGGGTTGGGGTCATGCTCTGGTCTCCTGAAAATGATTGGAATGGGTGGTTGGATATCCGAAGGCCGCCGAGCCATCGCGGCCAATGCGGGCGGCTCAGGCCAGACCCAGCGCCCGCGCGCTCTCGACGATGGCCTGGGCGCGCAGCACGAACGGCCGGTCGATCATCCTGCCGTCCACGACGTATGCGCCGACCGCGTTCCGATCGGCCCCGCGCGCTGCCTCGACGACCTTGAGCGCATCGTCGATCTCCTGCCGCGAAGGCTGGAAGACCTCGTTCGCAACGGTGATCTGGCTGGGATGGATGCAGGTCTTTCCCAGAAACCCCATGCGGCGCGACAGCTCGCACTCCGCGCGGAAGCCATCCATGTCCCGGATGTTGGCGAACGCGCCGTCATAGGCCCACACGCCGGCTTCGGCCGCCGCCATGCGCACCGCGAACATCGCCTGCGCGATCGCGCCGGTTTCGCGGCGGTGGATGCCATAGGGCTCGAACAGGTCGCCCAGGCCCAGTTGCAGTCCCTTCACGCTGGGATGCGCCGCCGCCAGCGCCGCGCCAATGCGCAGCGATTTCGGTGTCTCCATGTTGAGCAGCAGGCCCGGCACGCGATGCACTCCGTTGGCGCGCGCGGCGTCGGCGATCGCGTTCGCCGCGCGCGCCACGTGCGCGGCGCTTTCGGGCTTGGGCAGATTGACGAGGTGAACGCCGTCACGCACCACCTGCTCCACGTCCTGCGCGAAATGCGGCGTATCCATGGCGTTCACGCGCACGATGATGGTCTTGGCGTGCGCACCGGCGGCTGCGCCGCTCAGCAGAAAGTCCCGCAGCAGCGCACGCGCCTCGTCCTTGCGCGATTCGGCGACGGCGTCTTCCAGATCGAAGGACAGGCTGTCCGCGGCGCTGGCCAGCGCCTTGGCGAACAACTCGGGGCGCGAGCCCGGAACAAACAATTTGCTTCTCATGAGCGCATTGTGGATGCGCACCCCACGCTGAAAAACACAGCTACCATTCGTTCAGACAAAAGGAAAAATATCTTTCCAACCTCACGCCTGGAGTCACCCCGCAATGGAAACCAGCTATCTCCAAAGCTTCATGCTGGTCGTGGAAACAGGATCCATGGCCGAGGCCGCGCGCCGCCTGCACGTCACGGCGGCGGCCGTCGCGCAGCAAATGCGGATTCTTGAAAAAGAGTTCAATACACCCCTGCTGGCGCGCGCCGGACGCACCGTCGTGCCGACGCCAGCCGGCCACCGGCTGGCGCAAAGCGCCCCGGCGCTCCTGCGCGAACTCGCCCACGCCCGCACGCTGGTGACCGACGATGGCGGCGGCGGGGAACTGGTCATCGGCACCATCAACACCGCCCTGCACAGCCTGCTGCCGGACATCCTCGCGGACTTCGTGAAGCAATGCCCGGACGTGAAGGTGTTCCTGCAGTCGGCCACCACGCACCAGCTCTACGAAGCCGTGCGGCAAGGCGAACTCGATGCCGCCGTCTGCCTCTATCCCGCATTCCCCCTGGCCAAGACATTCGACTGGACGCAGCTGCGCGAGGAGCCGCTCATCCTGCTCGCGCCCAGGCACCTCGCCCATGTCGATCCGCACGAACTGCTGCGCAGCCAGCCGCTGATCCGCTACGACCGGCATCTGGGCGGTGGCCAGATGGTCGATCG
>NZ_JBEBOW010000194.1:0-5127 GCF_040396215.1 Diaphorobacter ruginosibacter
GGCCCGGCCCCTCGAAGGCGGATTCACCGGCGTCGGAATCGAACGCGGCCATGCGCTGCGCGAGCGGCTGCGGCGCGGCGAAGGCATCACGCCCGATGTGGTCCGCAGCACGCGCGTGGTGATCGCCGGAGGCGGTATCGCGGGCCTGTCCGCGGCGCGCTCGCTGCGGCTGTCGGGCATCGATGATTTCGTGCTGCTGGAACTGGAGGACGAGGCGGGCGGCAACAGCCGGGGCACGCGCGTGAAGGGCATCGACTGCCCGCTGGGAGCGCACTATCTGCCGATACCGGGCGACGATGCGCGCGAGGTGCAGGACTTCCTTGAAGAACAGGGGCTACGCAGGCGCGTGGCGGGGCGTTGGGTCTACGATGAATTCGCGCTCTGCCACAGTCCGCAGGAGCGCCTTTTCTTCAACGGGCATTGGCAGGACGGGTTGCTGCCGCTGCAAGGCGTGTCCGATGCGACGCTCGCGCAATACGCGCGCTTTGCCCAGCTGGTGGCGCGCGAGTCCGCGCAGGCGCGCTTTGCAATGCCGACGCTCAGGCTCTGGCGCGAGGGCCGGGCACTTCCCGCATCGCACCTGGCGCTGGATGCCGTCACCATGGATACGTGGCTGTCGTCCCACGGGCTGGATGATCCGCTCCTGCTCTGGTATCTCGACTATGCCTGCCGCGATGATTACGGCGCAGGCCTTCGCCGCGTATCGGCATGGGCGGGCATCCACTATTTCGCAAGCCGCCATGGCTTTCATCCACCCGGCGGCGTGGATGCCGATGAAGAAGGCGGGCGGGAGGCGGTGCTCACCTGGGCCGACGGCAATGGCCATCTCGCCCGGGCGCTGGCGGCTCCTTTGCGGCAGGCGCATCAACTGCGCACCGGCGCCAGCGTGCTGCGGATAGCCCAGACGCGTAGCGGCGTCGAGGTGGACGTGTACGACGAAGCGGCGCGGCGCGTCGAGCGCTGGCGGGCGCAGCGCTGCGTGGTGGCGCTGCCGGTGTTTGGCGCGGCGCGCGTGGTGGAGAATGCGCCGGACTTCCTGCGCGAGGCAGCCCGGCGCCTGCAGTGGGCGCCCTGGCTGGTCGCCAACATCCACATCGATGCGCCGCTGGCCGACCGCGATGGCGCGGCGCCGTCGTGGGACAACGTGCTGTTCGCCGACCCCGTGCCCGGCGGACTGGGCTATGTGGACGCGGGCCATCAGCGCCTGGACCCACGCCCCGCGCCGACCGTGCTGACCTACTATCAGGCACTGGGCGACATCCCCGCGGGCCGCGAGCGGCTGGCGCAGGCGCCATGGACGGCGTGGAGCGGCCCGATCATGGCCTCGCTTTCGCAGGCGCATCCCGACCTGGCGCTGCGGGCAACGCGCATGGACATCACGCGCCATGGCCACGCCATGTCCATCCCCGTTCCCGGCCTGCAAGGCTTTCTGAGCCGGCAGGGACTGCCGCTGCGCCATGCGCTGTCCAACGGCGAGCGCGTGGCTCTGGCTGCCACGCCGGCCACCGAGCGCCTTGCGTTCGCGCATGCGGACTGGTCTGGGTATTCGGTATTCGAGGAGGCCTTCACGCGCGGCTTTTCCGCTGGCGCGCTCTGCGGCATGTGAGCATCCCGCCGCTGCATCCGGGACCCGTTCCGGGCAGATGCGCGCGGCTGGTCACAAGGGCGTCACGGAGCGCGCACAAGATCGTCGTTTTCGACACCTCGCGCGCTCCTCGCGCCTTCTCCAAGCATGCAAAAGACGAACCGTATCGCCGCTTGTGCAGCACTGCTCTGCGCAACACTCTCCCATGGCGCAATCGCTCAACAGGCTTTTCAGGCCACTCTCGCGGGGCACGCCGTGCTGCCCGCGCAGTCCTTCGTGGCGTCGCCCAAGGATGCGCCCGCCGACCTGCGGGCCAGCGGCAAGTTCACGAAAGGCAAGCGCGCCGGGACGCCGGGCAGCATCGAGGGGCTGTCCAACGGCCGCCCGACGGGCGTGTCGCTGCCCTTCAAGGGCCAGCCGCTGCAGGGGCATTCGGGTATCAAGCACATGGCCGACGGCACGTTCTGGATCATCACCGACAACGGCGCGGGCGCCAAGGCCAACTCCCCCGACTTCATGCTCTACCTGAACCACTACAAGGTGGATTTCAAAAGCGGCAAGTGGGACCGTCTCAAGACCATCTTCCTGCACGACCCGGACAACAAGGTGCCGTTCCGCATCGTCCAGGAAGGCAGCAAGCAACGCTATCTGACGGGCTCGGACTTCGACCCCGAGAGTTTTCAGTTCGCTGGCGGCGCACTGTGGATCGGCGAGGAATTCGGCCCCTACCTGATCAAGGCCGATATGAACGGCAAGGTGCTGGCGGTATTCGAAACCCAGGCCGATGGCAAGGTGGTGCGCTCGCCCGATGCGCCCGGTGTGGTCACGCCCGGCGCGCCCGATGCGAAGATGGCCGCATTCCAGGTCAAGCGCTCCAAGGGCTTCGAAGGCATGGCCTCCTCCAAGGATGGCAGCAAGCTCTATGCGCTGCTCGAAGGCCCGCTCTGGAACGAAGACGCCAAGGCCTATGAAAGCGTGGACGGCGGCAGGCAGTTCCTGCGCGTGCTGGAGTTCGACGTGAAGGCCGAGCGATGGACGGGACGCAGCTGGAAGTACGTGCTCGAAGCCAATCATCATGCGATTGGCGACTTCAACATGATCGATGAAACCACCGGCCTCATCATCGAACGGGACAACGGCGAAGGCACGCCGGACAAGGCCTGCCCGGCCGGTGAAAAGCGCACGGACTGCTTTGACGATCCGGCCAGGTTCAAGCGCATCTACAAGGTGGAGCTGAGCGATGCCAACGCGGGCGGCGAACTGCGCAAGATCGGCTATATCGACCTGCTGAACATTCAGGATCCGGCCAGGCTCGCCAGGACGCCGCTCAACGACGGCGTGCTCAAGTTCCCGTTCTTCACGATCGAGGACGTGGACGTGGTGGACGCCAGCCACATCGTCGTGGGCAATGACAACAACCTGCCATTCAGCTCCAGCCGCGACCCGAACCGGCAGGACGACAACGAACTGGTGCTGCTGGAAGTCGGCGAGTTCCTGCGCGCGAAATAGGAATGGGAAACCGCCCGTGATCGGGCCCGCGCGAGGCCGGTGCGCATAAGAAAAAGAGGTAGATGGAAGTGCGTCTTGCCGCGCAAGCCATTGCGCTTGCGCGGCTTTTTGTCCATGGATGGCAAAATCGAGGCTTTCAACGATCATTGAAACGCAGGCCCGCAAGGGTTTCGGCGCCATCCCCATGTTTACCGGCATCGTTCAGGCTACGGCGGCCATCGCCGCCATCGAAGACCGCGCAGGACTGCGCACGTTCACCCTTGATTTTCCCGAGGGATTCTGCAAGGACCTGGAGATTGGCGCGAGCGTGGCCACCGATGGCGTGTGCCTTACCGTCACCAGCCTGGTTTCACCCACGCGCGCCAATTTCGACGTGATGCTGCAGAGCCTGAATATCACCACGCTGGGCAGCTACGTGCGGGGTGATCGCGTCAACGTGGAGCGCGCCGCCAGGGATGGCGCGGAGATCGGAGGCCATCCCTTGTCAGGGCATATCGATTTTTCCGCGACGCTGGTTGATGTCAGGCATCTGGAGAACAACGTGGTGTGGCGCGTGGCGGTGCCCGAGCCGTTTCGCAAATACATCTTCGCCAAGGGCTACATCGCCATCCACGGCGCGAGCCTCACCGTGGCCGAAGTGAACCGCCAGGAAGGCTGGTTCGAAGTCTGGCTGATTCCCGAGACCCTGCGGGCCACCGTATTCGCCGGCAAGAAGGCGGGCGATGCGCTCAACATCGAGATCGAGCGCAGCACGCAGGTGGTCGTGGACACCGTGCGCGAGACGGTCCAGGAAAGCCTTGGACGCCTGCAGCCCGTGTTGGAAGCGTTGCTGAAGGAAAAGGGGCTGACCCTGGAGGACTTCATGCAGGCGCCCCAACTGCCTCGTTGAACTTGCAAAGGACCGGTGACGCATGCCCGCCTGGCATCCGCGCACGCTGAATCCCGCGGACCTGCCCGGCCTGATGGCCGTTCAACACGCATGCTACGGCGATGAATTCGTGGAAAGCGCCGCCGTGTTCGCGCGCCGGATCGACAGTCCCGCCGATTGCTCGCTGGTGATCGAGCACGGGGGGCGCATCCGCGCTTATCTCGCCGCATACCGCAGCCGCCTGGCCAAGGTCACGCCGCTGCATGGGGATTTTGAAGCGGTAACCCATCCCGATACGCTGTATCTGCACGACATGGCCGTGCTGCCAGGCCATGTGGGCGAGGGCATGGCGCATGCCTTGCTCGGGTCAGTCCGGCGCATGGCGCGCGATGCGCGGCTGCCGTATTCGGGGCTGGTATCGGTACAGGGATCGCGGGCGTATTGGGAGCGCCAGGGCTACGCGGTGCATGCGCTGGCGGATGAGGCGCAGCGCGAACGCCTTGCGGGTTATGGCGGCGATGCGGTGTACATGCTTGCAAGGCTCTGAGCCGTGTCCTGCGATCCTCTGCCAATGGCTGGCATGAAAAGTGCCGCGCCCATCCACATATTATTGTTATCAAGTGTTGGTTTCCGTGCCTGTCATCAGGCCACGTAAAACGCACTTGCCATAATGCCGCCATGCCAAATCGCTGGAAGCCCAACGTTACCGTAGCCGCCGTCATCGAGCGCGACGGCCATTTCCTGTTGATCGAAGAAGATACCGCGGACGGCCTGCGCCTGAACAACCCCGCAGGCCATCTGGACCCCGGTGAGTCGCCCCTGCAGGCTTGCGTGCGCGAGGTGCTGGAGGAAACGGCCTACGATTTTGTCCCGCAGGCGCTTGTGGGCGTCTACATGAACCGTTTCGTGCGCACGCGCACGGGCGACGACATCACCTACATGCGCTTCGCTTTTTGCGGCAAGGCCGCCGCGCATCATCCATGGCGTCAACTGGACGATGGCATAGTGCGAGCCGTGTGGATGACGCTCGATGAAATCAAGGCGACTTCCGAGCGCCACCGCAGCCCCTTCGTGGTGAGCAATATCGAAGACTATCTGCGCGGAGCGCGTTATCCGCTCGATATGGTCTTCACGCACGACAGCGTGTTCAAGCCGGCGCTTTAGA
>NZ_JBEBOW010000195.1:0-5027 GCF_040396215.1 Diaphorobacter ruginosibacter
AGCGATGCTGCACTTTTTGTGGATTCTCAGTGAATCTGCAAATTTCCTATCACAGCCACTTGCAAGCGTTGCCGGGACCGTAATATGGGCCTCCAGTTGAGTGAGATCTTTGTCGACGGTTAAAGACAAGGGCGCCTCATTTGCTAATGAGGGAGAGCGGAAACCGCGCTTGTGTTTTTGATCAGCTCTTGGCAATATCGCAACAATTCGATTAGTTGCTACCAAAAGTAAAAGCCTGACAAGTTTCCCTGCCAGGCTTTTGGGTACGGACGGGGCCTTGCGGCCCCTCCTTATTGCAGCAACGGCTCTCACCCCGGATAACTACAACCGGAGTGAGTATAGCAAATAAGACGAGGGAGGGTTCATGCGGCAGTATGTATTTGGTCTGGATATTGGAATTGCCTCGGTCGGCTGGGCTGTGCTGGATGAAGGGCGCATGGTCGACCTGGGAGTGCGTTGTTTCGACAAGGCCGAAACCGCCAAGGAGGGTGATCCGCTCAATCTGATCAGGCGCCAGGCCCGCCTGCTGCGCCGTCGCCTGTACAGGCGTGCATGGCGCCTGACGCAACTGGGGCGGCTGCTCAAGCGCGAAGGGTTGATCACCGACGCCAAATTGTTCGCGCAGAGTCCCTCATTCACCGACAGTGCCTGGGAATTGCGCCGCCAGGGGCTCGATCGCCTGCTCACTCCGGTGGAGTGGGCGCGCGTGATCTACCACCTGTGCAAGCACAGAGGCTTTCACTGGACCAGCAAGGCCGAGGAAGCCAAGGCCGACAGCGACGCTGAAGGCGGGCGGGTCAAGAAGGGGTTGAAGGACACGGCAGCGCGAATGAAGGACAAGGGCTACCGCAGCGCCGCGGAGATGGTGCTGGCCGAGTTTCCCCATGCGCAGCGCAACAAGCATGGCCAGTACGACAAAGCCTTGTCGCGCATCTTGCTGGGCGAAGAGCTGGCGCTGCTCTTTGCCGCCCAGCGGCGCTTGGGAAACCCCCATGCCAGCGAGCGTTTCGAGTTGCTCATCCGAGGCGATGGAGACCGCCGCAGCGGACTGTTCTGGCAGCAAAAGCCGGCCTTGTCAGGCGCCGATCTGCTCAAGATGCTGGGTAAATGCACATTTGAAAAAGGTGAATACCGCGCCGCCAAGGCCAGCTTTTCTGCCGAACGCCATGTGTGGCTGACCCGCCTCAACAACCTGCGCATCGTGGTCGATGGGCGCTCGCGGCCCTTGAACGAGGTTGAGCGCCAGGCGGCCTTGCCGCTGCCTTATCAGACCGAGAACTTCAAATACAAGACACTGAAAAGCGCGCTGGTCAAAATGGGCCTGTGGGGCGATGACCTGCGTTTTGGCGGCTTGGCTTACCCCAGTTGCGCTCAGGCAGAAAACGAGAAGGTGAAAGACCCCGAAGATCAGATTCTGGTCAAGCTGCCCGCGTGGCACGAGCTGCGCAAAGCCTTCAAGGAGCGGCAGTCCCTCTGGCAGCGCATCAGCACGCCCGCCCTGGAAGGCCACCCCGATCTGCTCGACCGGATTGGCACCGTGCTTAGTGTTTACAAGGACGGCGCCGAGGTGGAGCAGCAACTGCGCCAGTTGCCTCTGCCCGACCCGGATGCCTGCATCGCAGTGCTGGAGAAAATCAGCTTCGATAAATTCTCCAGCCTGTCGCTCAAGGCCCTGAGGCGTATCGTGCCGCTGATGGAATCCGGGATGCGCTATGACGAGGCCGTGGCGCAAATCCCTGAATACGGCCACCACAGCCAGCGCATCAGCCCGGATAGCGCCAAGCGCCTGTACCTGCCGCCGTTCTATGAAGCACAGCGCAAGTACGGCAAGAACGACCGTGTGGGCTCCATGCAGTTCCGTGAGGACGCCGACATCCCGCGCAACCCCGTGGTGCTGCGAGCGCTCAATCAGGCACGCAAGGTGGTCAACGCCCTGGTCCGAGAGTACGGCAGTCCGATGGCCGTGCATATCGAGATGGCACGCGATCTCTCGCGTCCGCTGGATGAGCGCAACAAGGTCAAGAAGGCGCAGGAGGAATTCCGTGACCGCAACGACAAGGCGCGCACCGATTTTGAAAAGGATTTTGGCTACAAGCCCAAGGCGGCGGCGTTCGAGAAATGGATGCTCTACCGCGAGCAGCTGGGCCAGTGCGCATACAGTCAGCAGGCGCTGGACATACAGCGTGTGCTGGACGACCCCAACTATGCCCAGATAGACCACGCCTTGCCCTACTCGCGCAGCTATGACGACAGCAAGAATAACAAGGTGCTGGTGCTCACCCGCGAGAACCAGAACAAGGGCAACCGCACGGCATTTGAATACCTCACCAGTTTTCCCGGCGGAGAGGACGGTGAACGCTGGCGTGCCTTCCTGGCCTGGGTGCAAGGCAACAAGGCGTATCGCATGGCCAAGCGCAGCCGCCTGCTGCGCAAGAACTATGGCGCTGAAGAGTCCAGCGGTTTCATTGACCGCAACCTCAACGACACCCGCTACATCTGCAAGTTCTTCAAGAACTATGTGGAAGAACACCTGCAGCTGGCACCGCGCGCCGATGGTGAAACCAACCGCCGCTGCGTGGTCGTCAACGGGCAGCTGACCTCCTTCCTGCGCGCCCGCTGGGGGCTGACCAAGGTCCGTTCGGATAGCGACCGCCACCACGCGTTGGACGCTGCCGTGGTGGCCGCCTGTACGCACAGCATGGTCAAGGCGTTGGCGGATTACGCCCGCCGCAAGGAGCTGTCATTCTTGCAAGAAGGCTTTCCCGATCCGGAGACGGGCGAAATCCTCAACCCCGCCGCGTTTGACCGGGCACGACAGCACTTTCCCGAACCATGGCCGCATTTCAGCCATGAATTGAAGGCACGTCTTTTCACCGACGACCTGGCCGCGCTGCGCGAGGACATGCAGCGTTTGGGTACATACTCCGAAGACGATCTGAGCCGGCTGCGTACGCTGTTTGTGTCACGTGCGCCGCAGCGGCGCAATGGTGGCGCCGTCCACAAGGAAACGATTTATGCACAGCCCGAAAGCTTCAAGGCCCAGGGCAGTGTCATCGAAAAATTGGATCTCACCAGTCTCAAGCTCCAGGACCTGGACAACCTGGTCGAACCCCACCGCAACGAACGGCTTTACGCGGCCATCCGGCAGCGCCTGGAAGCACACGGCGGCAAGGGCGACAAAGCCTTTGGCCCCGACAACCCCCTGCACAAGCCCGACAAGAACGGCCAGCCCACCGGCCCCATCGTGCGCAGCGTCAAGCGGGTGGTGAAGCAAACCGGCATTCCTATTCGGGGCGGTTTGGCGAAGAACGACAGCATGCTGCGGGTGGATGTGTTCACCAAGGCGGGGAAATTCCATCTGGTGCCGGTGTATGTGCATCACAGGGTGACGGGGTTGCCCGATCGGGCCATTGTGGCGTTCAAGGACGAGGAGGAGTGGACGCTGATTGATGACAGCTTTGCGTTCTTGTTCTCGGTTTATCCGAATGACCTCGTTCGGATAACACTCAAGAAGCAAACCTGTATTGGCTACTTCGCAAGCTGTCATCGGGGTACGGGAGCCTTCAAACTTTGGTCGCAGGACCGGAATAACCAAGTTGGAAAAGATGGTGCCATCGAAGGTATCGGCGTTAAAACCGCCCTGTCCCTGGAAAAATTCAATGTAGATGTGCTGGGCCGCATCTACCCCGCCCCGCCAGAGGTGCGCCGTGGTCTGGCGTAGCGTCGTCATCAACCGCCCCGCCCGTCTCAAGCGCGAGCACTTCGCGCTGGTGGTGGAGCAGGAGCAGTCAGCCCGCGTGCCTTTCGAGGACATCGCGGTCATCGTGCTCAACCACCGCGAAATCACCCTGACCCATCCCGTGCTCTCGGCCTGTGCGGACTACGGCATCGGGCTGTACAGCACGGGCGACAACCACCAGCCCAACGGCGTGTTCATGCCCTTCCTGCAGCACAGCCGCGCCACGCGCATGCAGCGCCTGCAACTGAGCCTAGACAAACCCACCACCAAACGTGCCTGGGCGCGCATCGTGCAGACCAAAATTCAGAATCAAGCCCGCTGCATGGAACTGCTGGGCACCACGGGCGCAGACCGGCTGGCCTCGTATGCGCGCCGCGTGCGCTCGGGCGATGGCGGCAACCTTGAAGCCCAGGCCAGTGCGTACTACTTTCCCCAGGTCTTTGGTCGCAGCTTTCATCGCAGCCAGGCCGTCTGGGTCAACGCCGCGCTCGACTATGGCTACGCCGTCATGCGCGGCGCATGCGCTCGCGCCCTGGTGCAGCACGGCATGCTGCCCAGCATTGGCCTGTTCCACAGCAGCGAACAAAACGCCTTCAATCTGGCCGATGACCTGATCGAGTCCTACCGGCCCGTGGTGGATTTGCACGTGGCGCAACAGCATCCCGCGGATCCCGATGCCGAACTACAGCCTGCCGATAAAGCGGCCCTGGTAGGCCTGCTCAACGTCGATGTAGCCATGCCTCGGGGCAGGATGAGCGTGCTGGCCTCCATCGAACAAGCCGCCGAATCGCTGGCGCGCCTCTATGACGGCGGCAGCGAGCAGGTTCTGGAGCTGCCGGGCCTTATTGGCCTGCGGCAGCATGTCTTCGAGATGTAGCGGCACCATCAGCCATGGGCCAGGACACGAGGCGATTCATGCGCATGCTGGTGTTCTTCGATCTACCTGTGGGCACCAAGGCGGATCGGCGCGCCTATACGGTGTTTCGCCGCTTCCTGCTCAACGACGGCTACGACATGATCCAGTTCTCGGTCTACGGCCGCATCCTCAACGGCAACGACGCTGTCCAGAAGCACATGCAGCGCCTGCTGGCCAACCTGCCATCGGAGGGCTCCGTGCGCGTGCTCACGGTGACAGAAAAGCAGTTTGCCAGCATGAAACTGCTGGTCGGCCTGCCGCTGTTTCAGGAAAAAAAGGTCAATGCAGCTCAAATAGCGCTGTTCTGAAGCCCAATTTGGGCGAACGAAAACCCGCGCTCCGCTAGGCGGGGCGCGGGTTTCGCTGGGGCCA
>NZ_JBEBOW010000196.1:0-4755 GCF_040396215.1 Diaphorobacter ruginosibacter
TCATCCCGATTGCACTCCAACGCGGCTGCGTAGAGATCGTAAACACGTTCTAAGAGGCTGACTGGCCATCGGCGGCCCCGGATCAACCCATGTCCACGTTGACCAGCTTCCAGCCGATGAGCCCGTCGCGGCGGAAGATGAACGCCGTGGCCGGATCGTCCTTGCGGAAGACGCGCACCTGGCCAAAGCTCTGGTAGCGCACCGAAAGCCCCCTGGCGCGGCCCTCGCGGGAGCCCTTGGACGCATCGGGCGCCTGCGCCTCGGCCGCGTCCGGGAGCCTCGGGCCGAAGCGCCCGCTGCGCATCATCATCATGACGCCCGCAGGCGACACCAGCTGGTCGACGGCTGCGCCAACGACCATGCCGCCGATCGCCTGCCCGATGCCGCCAAGGGCAGGCTCTTCATCGCTGCCGGAGCCGGGAAGCCGGGACGCCAGCGAACTCATGAGCTGGCCCTTGACGTTCTCCCGGAGTTCCGGGAAATCGACGAACTGCGACAACGCCGTGGAGTCCTTCGCGTCGAGCGCCGCCTTGATGGAGTGCAGCGCGATATAGGGCGATGCGTAAATCAGCATGGCAATCGCCAGCGCCGCGGCGGCCAGCGCCGTGAGCACGACATGCTTGGGGTTCTTCATTCCTTGTGATCCTTGCGCCATGCCCGCCTGCGGGCATCCTGAATGCAAAGCCTGAATGTTCGCACAGCCAGGTGCCGTGCTCCCCGGCATGGTGGCACGGGCCGCCGCCGGCTCAACTGGCTTTCTTCATCCAGTCCGACAGCTCGTCGGCATGCTCCTGCTCCATCTCGAGGATCTGCTCGATCATGCGGCGCGTGGTGGGATCCTTGTCGCCGATGAGCTCGATGATCTGCGTGTAGGCCTCGATGGCCACACGCTCGGCGATCAGGTTGGAGCGGATCATCGCGCGCAGGTCGAGCTGCTCGTCATAGTCGGCGTGGCTGCGCCGGGTGAGCGTGTCCGGGTTCAGGTCCGGCTCGCCATCCAGTTGCACGATGCGCTTGCAGATCATGTCGGCATGCTGCTGCTCCTCGTTGGCGTGCTGCAGGAACTCGGCGGCAATCGCTGGCGACTCCAGCCCCGTGGCCGTGAAATAGTGGCGCTTGTAGCGCAGCACGCAGACCAGCTCCGTGGCCAGCGAGTCGTTGAGCAGCTGGATGATGTCATCGCGATAAGGTCCGAAATCCGGCGTGACCGCGCCCTTGTCCAGGCTCCTTTTTGCCGCGTCCAGGCGCTTTTGGTCGATGCGCAGCGCTTCTTTCGGGGGTGACTTGGTGTTTGCCATCGTGGGTTTCCTCTTGGTTGTCGGGAATGCCGGTCCGCCCGGATCGGGGGAGAAACCGATCCGCCGCGTCCTCATGCCACCGTAAACGCCTTGCCCGGCCCTGTCTGTGAGACAAGGCTGACACTCGACGACATACCCGGCCTGCCTACAATGTCCGCCGGCCGGCATCATCCGATGCGGCCGTCCACCGCCATTTTCTGCACCCACGGAATTCCACATGACAGCATCCGCAAGGCCTGCCATCTGCCTGAACATGATCGTCAAGGACGAGGCGCACGTGATCGAACGCTGCCTCGCCAGCGTCAAGCCCTGGATCGACCGCTGGGTCATCGTCGATACCGGCTCGAGCGACGGCACGCAGCAGGTCATCCGCGAGTGCATGCGGGACATTCCCGGCGAACTGCACGAGCGCCCCTGGAAAAACTTCGCGCACAACCGCAATGAAGCGCTGCAACTGGCGCGCGCGCAGGCCGACTACCTGCTTTTCATCGATGCGGACGAACAGCTGCTGATGCCCCAGGGGTTCGCCTGGCCGCCGCTGGAGGCGGACGGCTGCTTTCTCACCTGCCGCATGGCCGGAGTCGAATACCAGCGCAATGCGCTGGTCGCCACGCGCTGCGACTGGCGCTGGGTGGGCGTGCTGCATGAGTACCTCTCGGCTCCCGACGCCCGCCCGTGGCGGCAACTGCCCGGCCCGATCATCTTCGTGTCGCACGACGGGGCGCGGGCCAAGGACCCGACCACGTATCTCAAGGACATAGCGCTGCTCCAGGAGGCGCTCAAGGAGGAGCCGCAGAACACACGCTATGCGTTCTATCTGGCGCAGAGCTTTCGTGATGCCAACCATCCCGAGCAAAGCCTGGAGTGGTATCGCAGGCGCGCGCAGATGGGCGGTTTCGAGGAGGAGCGTTGGTTCTCGCTGTTTCAGGTGGCCAGGCTCCTGGAGCGTACCCAGGCCGATCCCGGCGCGGTGCGCGACGCCTACCTGAGCGCGTATGCGGCCCGCCCCCAGCGCGCGGAGCCGCTGTGCGAGCTGGCCCGCTATTGCAGGGTGCGCGGCGAATATGCGCTCGGCGCCCTGTACGCGCTGCAGGCCTCGCAGATCGCGCCGCCGCAGGACATCCTGTTCGTCGATGCCGCCGTCTACCAGTGGCGCGCGCTGGATGAACTGGCGGTCAGCGCCTTCTACACCCCGCACCGGGACGCGGGGCTCGCCGCGCTGCGCAGGCTGCTGGAGCAGCAGCTGTTTCCGGAGTCCGAGCGCAGCCGCATCGAAGCCAACCGCAAGTTCTACGGCATCTGAGCGGCTGGCGCGGATGTCCGTGAATCAGCCCCGAGCCCGCATCTCGATCAGCGCATCCACGGCCACCGCGCCTTCGCCGGCGGAGCCCACGATCACCGGATTCAGGTCGAGCGAGGCGATCCGGTCAGGGACGGCCTGCACGAAATCGGCCACCGCGACGGCGAGATGCGACAGCGCCGCGATGTCCAGCGGCGCTTCGCCGCGCAGACCGCCGAAGAGCGGGGCGATGCGCAGCTTGCCGAGTTCGCGCTCGACGTCGGCCGCCGAGAACGGCGGCAGCAGCACGGCGCAGTCGTTCAGCGCCTCGGTGTACTTGCCGCCATCGCCCACCACCACGACCGGGCCGAACACCGGATCGACGTGCGCGCCCACCATGAATTCGTGGCGGCCCTTGTGCATGGCCGCGACGATGACGCCGTCGCGCGCGGCGCTCAACTCGTCCATCTTCGCCCAGAAACGCTCGAACAGTCCGGCCGCATCCCGCGCGCTGGCTACGCCGAGCGCTACGAGGCCGTGCTCCGACTTGTGCGGAATGTCGCTGGAGCAGGCCTTCATCACGACCTGCCGGCCGCTGGCGCTGATGCGCTCGAAGGCGGCGCTGGCCTCGTGCGCGCTGCGGCACAGCGTCATCTGCGCCACGGGAACGCCGTGTCCGCCGAGCAGCTCCAGGCTGTCGGCCTCGTTCAGGAAGCGCTCGCCATGTTCGGGCAGTTGCACGCTCGCGGCGCGGCCGGCCGGGGGGTGAGGACGGAGGCGGGGGCGGCGCATGAGTGCGGTGTGCCGGGCCAGTTGCGCGAGCACGCCGATGGCGTCGCCTTCGTTGGGGAACGTGGCGATGCCGTGCGCGCGAAATGCCGAGGCGACGCTTTCCTGCCAGGCCGCCACGGCCACGGGTTTGCCGGTGCCGGCCTCGAATGCCGCCGCGTCGCGTGCAAAGCGCTCCACGTCATAGCCAGCGCCCGCGACCGGGATGTTGATGAAGAAAAGATCGGCTGCCGGATCGTCGGCGACCACGGGCAGCACATCGCCGAACAGGCCGCTGTTGGATAGCAGGGCGGCGGTGATGTCGATGGGGTTGTGCGTCGTGGCGAACCCGGGCAGCTTTTGCGCCAGGCGGCTTTGCGTCTGCGCCGACAGCTCCGCCAGCGGCAGCTTCTCGTCATCGGCGGCGTCCGCGCCCATCACGCAGCTCGCGCCGGAATTGCTGATCACCACCAGCCGCCTTCCCTCGGGCCGCCAGCCCTTGAGATAGGCATGGGCCGCGCGCGCCTGCTCATGCGGATCGCGCACGCGCCAGATGCCGTGCTGGCGCAAGAAGGCGTCCACGACGCGGTCTTCGTTGGCCAGCGAGCCGGTGTGCGACGAGGCGGCGCGCTGCCCGCCCGCCGTGCGTCCCGCCTTGACGGCGACGATGGGCAGATCGCGCTCGCGCGCCACGGCGGCGGCCTGCGCGAGGATGTCCGGGTGGGCGATGCTCTCCAGATAGAGCAGCAGCAGCTTCACGTCGGGGTCGTGCGCGACGGCCAGCGCCATCTCGCCCACGCTCACGTCCACCTCGTTGCCCGTGGCGTGCACGTGGCGCACGCCCAGGCCCTGGCCGCGCAGCAGGCCGTAGGTCATCGCGCTCATGCCGCCGCTCTGGCTGACGATGCCGATGGGTCCGTCCTTGGGCGGCACCTCGATGAACATGGTGGAAAAGCCCGCGATCGCGCCGGTGCCGAAGTTGGCAAGGCCCTGGGTGTTGGGGCCATACAGGCGCATGCCCGTCCTGCGTGCGGCCTGCAGCATGTGCTGCTCCAGCTCCTTGCCCTGCGGGCCGGTTTCGCCGAAGCCGGAGGCGATGATGACCGCCGACTTCACGCCGCGCGACGCGCAGTCCTCCACTGCCGGGATGGTCTTGTCGCCGCCGACCACGATCAGCGCGAGTTCAGGGACTTCGGGAAGATCGGCCAGCGCCGCGTAGGAGCGGTGGCCCTGGATTTCCTGCCGGGTGGGGTTGATCGGATAGATCGCTCCCCGGTAGCCATGCTGCTGCATGTAGTGGATCGGGCGTCCGCCGATCTTGTGGATGTTTTCGGAGGCGCCGATGACAGCGACCGAGCGGGGGTTCAGCGCGGATTGGAGAAGGTCCGTCATTTCGATGTGCGATGTGCG
>NZ_JBEBOW010000197.1:0-4739 GCF_040396215.1 Diaphorobacter ruginosibacter
CTGAGCGCCCCCGGCACGCATCAGGGCGCGAGGCGCTCGCGCAGCCAGTCGCCGCCTTCGAGGCGGTAGCTCAGCCTGTCATGCAGGCGGCTCTTGCGGCCTTGCCAGAACTCCCAGCGGTCGGCAACCAGCCGAAAACCTCCCCAGTGCGGCGGGCGCGGAGGGTTGAGCATGAACTTTGCACTGTATTTGGCAGCGTTGGCCACCAGCACGCCGCGCCCGGCGATGACCTGGCTTTGCGGGCTGGCCCAGGCGCCAATGCGCGAATCCAGCGGGCGGCTGTTGAAGTAGGCATCGCTTTCCTCGTCGCTGACTTTCTCGACGCGCCCTTCGATGCGGACCACGCGCTCGAGCTCCACCCAGTGGAATTGCAGCGCGGCGAAAGGATTGCCGGCAATCTGCCGGCCCTTGCGGCTCGTGTAGTTGCTGAACCAGACGATGCCGCGCTCGTCATATCCCTTGATCAACACGACGCGCGTGCTGGGGCGCATGTCGCCTCCCACCGTTGCAAGCGTCATGGCGTTGGGTTCGGGAACCTCTGCGGCGATGGCCTCATTCAGCCACTGGTCAAATTGCTTGAGCGGGTCGCTCTGGGACGCGTCTTCGCTGAGTTCGGCGCGTTCGTAGCTTTTGCGCAGATCCGCAATGCGCGATGAAAGGGGAGTGCTCATGCGGCTATTGTGCCTCGCCCCGGCGCCCCTGGTTGCGAGCGGCGCCGGAAATCGGGCCGCTTACCTGATGACCGCGCAGGCCAGGCGCGCGCCCGCATTGCCCGTCGGCTGCGTGACATAGTCGTCCGGGTCGGCATGGACGATCAGGCCCCGGCCGGCGATGTCGTTGGCCGCGCCGGAAGCCAGGCTGATGCCGCGTATCTCGGCATTCACCCGGGCCACTCCGCCGGCATCGGCGAGCAGGCTCGGCAGGTCGCCGCCATGGTGGGCGCTCGCGCCATATTTCCCGTGGGCGGAGCCCGTGGGATTGAAGTGCCCTCCGGCGCTGTTGCCGTCGCCGCTGGAGCAGTCGCCTTTTTCGTGAATATGGAAGCCGTGCTCGGAATTGGGCTTCAGGCCGGTGATCACACCGGTGACGAGCACGGTATCGCTGCCTGTCTGCATGAAGCGCACGGTGCCTTTGACCTGGTTGCCGCGCGTCGGCTCGAGGTCCGCGCTGGCCCGCGGCTGGGTGGGAGATGTCGAAGCGCAGCCCGCGAGCGCGAACACGAATGCCGCCGAGGCGGCAGCAAGAGACAGATGGAATCGCATGGACATGATGGGAAAACCTCTTGTTACGTGGATGACACATTGCGCGAGCGGCAAACGCTCATGCATCCTCTTTTCGTTCCAGGTGCAGCAAGGGATGCCGCTTGGCCGAAAGTACGGCACGACCGCCATGAAACCAAGTCAAGCGAACAGATCAAGCTCAAGCATTTCAAATGCGCAGCGTTTGCGCGCGGCACCGGCACATCCTCGCATCAACTTCCCTGTTTGGGAAGGCGCAGCAGCCGCGCGAGCGCCTGGTCCCTGATACCCATTTGCAACAATTTCTCATGCGTGGCGAGCGCGTAATCGTGCGTCGTGCCGTATTTCCCGCTGGCCTGGCTGAAGATGCGGCGGTACTCGTCGTCATGGAGCACGCCCGTGTGGCTCGGGCTCTTTCTGGACAGGGTGAACGCCAGCGACCGGACGCCGCCGGCGCTCGTGTGGCAGTCCAGCCAGCGCGGGTCATAGACGCCCATCGGCATCTCGCGCAGCCACAGGTTGCGCAGGACTTCCTCGCCGTGCGCGCGGGCTATGCGGAAGATCACGCCCCTGCAACTGCCCCCGGACAGCATGCCGAAAACCAGGCCCGGGCACTCGGGCGTGCCGCGATTGACGCGGCTCCACATCTTGAGCGCGCGATGCCACCCGAACACCCTGGCGTCGCGCCGCTCGATGAAATCGAAATCCGGCCGCCAGATGAGCGAGCCGTAGCCAAATACCCACAGATCGTCCTTGCCACCCCATTCACGCAGTGCTCTTTCGAGCATGGGGGCGGGGTCGCGCACGGGGACAGCGGTCAACGACATGGCGGGCAATCTACAATCGACAGGTTTGATCCTTCCAACATAGCACGAATCAATTCTGAACGGAGTCTCACTCATGTCCTTCAATAGTTCCGACGACGACAGCCAGCAGCGTTTCGCCCTGGGTTTTCTTTTTGCCCTGATTGCCCTGGTGGTTTCGACCGTTGTTGGCGTGGTCGTCTACAAGCGCGGCATCGCCCACGCGCCCGCCCAGCCGGCAGCAGTCCAGAGCGTATCGGCCGATGGCGCCGCCGGCACGGGCGTGATCGCCGATGACGCGGCGTCCGTCGTCGTTCTGGTCAGCGGCGTGGTCAAATTCTATTTCGCCGTCGGCAAGGCGGAAGTCGCCGCGGGCGCGAACGATGCCCTGGCCGACGTGGTCAAGGGCGTCAACGGGGAGGGCAGGACAGCCGAGATCTCCGGCTACCACGATGCCACCGGTGATCTGGCGAGGAACGAGGAACTGGCCAAGCAGCGCGCCATCGCCGTGGCGGACACGCTCAAGTCGCTTGGCGTGGCCGAAGACAAGATCAAGCTGAAGAAGCCCGAGCAGTCGCTGGCCTCCGGCTCCAACGCCGAAGCGCGCCGCGTGGAAGTGATCCTGATCCCCTGATCCTGCGGCCCCATCCGGCCACCAAGGCCCATGCAAAGAGCCCGGCGCAAGCCCGGCTCTTTTTTTGTCGCCTGCTCGTCTCGTACATTGACCCATCCGGGGCCATGCAGGCAAAGCCTGCTCCCCTCATGCAGGCTTTTCCGTTGCCCAAGGCATCCGTCGCGGCTTTGCGCAGTACGATGGCCTTCAACGCCATATCTCTTGCCGTGCCCGCCGCATGGCCCGATAACATGCCAGTCCATCCCACGATTGAAGCCGTCACCGAGCGCATCCGCGAGCGCAGCACGGCAACCCGCACGGCCTATCTGGAGCAGGTCGATTTTCATTCCAAACGCGATCGCGGAGCGGATCGCCTGGGCTGCGCCAATGTGGCCCATGCCTTCGCCGCCATGCCGGGCCGCGACAAACTGAGCGTGGTGGTCGAGCGTGCCCGCAACGTTGGCATCGTGACGGCCTATAACGACATGCTGTCGGCGCACGCGCCGCTGCAGCACTATCCCGACCTCATCAAGACCGAGGCGCGGCTGCACGGAGCCACGGCGCAGGTGGCGGGGGGCGTTCCCG
Source organism: Diaphorobacter ruginosibacter (assembly GCF_040396215.1). Classification (GTDB taxonomy): domain Bacteria; phylum Pseudomonadota; class Gammaproteobacteria; order Burkholderiales; family Burkholderiaceae_C; genus Diaphorobacter_A; species Diaphorobacter_A ruginosibacter_A. The sequence goes on from NZ_JBEBOW010000197.1 coordinate 3,240, forward strand.
CCATGTGCGACGGCGTCACGCAGGGCACGCCCGGCATGGAGCTGTCGCTGTTCTCGCGCGACGTGATCGCCATGGGCACGGCCGTGGCGTTGTCGCACGATGTATTCGATGCCGCGCTGATGCTGGGCGTGTGCGACAAGATCGTGCCGGGCCTGCTGATCGGAGCGCTGCAATTCGGCCACCTGCCCACGGTGTTCGTTCCGGCCGGTCCGATGCCCTCCGGCCTCTCCAACGACGCCAAGGCCAAGGTGCGCGAACAGGCGGCGCAAGGACTGGTGGGCCGCGAGACCCTGCTGGACGCGGAAATGCATGCCTATCACGCACCGGGCACCTGCACCTTCTATGGCACGGCCAACAGCAACCAGATGCTGCTGGAAGCCATGGGACTGCATGTGCCGGGTACGGCCTTCATCAACCCCGGCAACGACATGCGCGCGGAACTCACGCGCGAAGCGGCGCGCACGGTGCTGCGGGCGGGCTGCCCGCCGATCGGCCAACTGGTGGATGAGCGCTGCATCGTGAATGCCATGGCCACGCTGCTGGCAACGGGTGGCTCGACCAACCATCTGATTCACTGGGTCGCGGTGGCGCGGGCGGCAGGCATCGTCATCGACTGGAATGATTTCTCGGCGCTCTCGGCGGTCGTTCCGCTGATCGCGCGGGTCTATCCCAACGGCAGCGCCGACGTCAACCAGTTCCAGGCGGCCGGAGGGCCGGGCTACGTGATCCGCGAATTGCTGGACGCCGGCTTTCTGCATGACGACGTGGCGACCGTGCGCAGCGGCGGCATCCGCGAATACACGCGCATTCCCGGGCAAAGGCAGGGGCGCCTGCATTGGGCGGACAGCGGCGCCACGGGGGACGACTCGATACTGCGGCCCGCGAGCGATCCGTTTCAGCCAACGGGCGGGCTCATGCTGCTCAAGGGAAACCTGGGGCGCAGCGTCATCAAGGTGTCGGCGGTTCCGCAGGACCGCCACGTCGTCGAGGCTCCGGCGCGGGTCTTCGATTCCCAGGGCGATCTGCAAAAGGCGTTCCATGCCGGAGAGCTGGACCGCGACGTGGTTTGCGTGGTGCGCTGGCAGGGCCCCAAGGCCAACGGCATGCCCGAGCTGCACAAGCTCACGCCGCCGCTGGCAGTGCTTCAGGGCAAGGGGTTCCGCGTGGCACTGGTCACCGATGGACGCATGAGCGGCGCCTCCGGCAAGGTGCCCGCCGCCATCCACGTCACACCCGAGGCCTTGGACGCAGGGCCGCTCGCCAAGGTGCGGGACGGCGATATCATTCGCCTCGACGCGGCGGCCGGCACGCTCGACGTGCTGGTGCCGCCGCAAGAATGGCAGAACCGCAAAGAGGCCACGATCCCGGAATCCGAACTCAAGGCCAATGGCCGCGGCTGGGGGCGCGAGCTGTTCGCGGGCTTTCGCCGCAACGCGCTTGGCGCAGAAGAAGGTGCTTGTACATGGCTGTAGAACTGACGGCGCTCGACGTGATGTCGGA
>NZ_JBEBOW010000198.1:0-4693 GCF_040396215.1 Diaphorobacter ruginosibacter
AGCCTTCTTCGCTTCCTTCTTCGCGTTGGGCTTGGTGTCGCGCAGCCGCAGCGCCCAGCGTTCGATGGTGTAGAACGACAGCGCGGCCAGGGCCACCGAGATGGCAAAACCCAGCAGCACGACCAGGGGCCACGACATGTGCGCGCGCAGATAGCGCACGACAGGGTAATGCCACAGGTAAACGCCGTACGAGATGCGCCCCAGCTTGACCAGCAGCGGCGCGCTGAGCATCTCGTAGATCAGACCCGAGCGCTGGTTGACCGCCAGCAGCAGCACCACCGCCGCGCACTCGACGACGGTCATGCCCCAGACCATGGCTCCCTGGTTGTCCCAGCCTAGCTCCAGCAGCAGCGGAATCGCCAGCGGCAGCCACATCAGGTGCGGCATGTTCTTGCGGAGGTTGTCGAGAAAGGCGGGCTTCTCGACCATCAGCGCGGCGAGCAGCGCGCCTGCGAGCAGGCCGGTGGCGCGGGTGTCGAAGCGAAAGAAGATCTCGTAGAACTGCTGGCCTTGAACGACCCAGAGCACGCGCCAGGCCCAGCTCATGATCCACAGCAGCAAAATGGAGCGCCAGACCTTGCCCGGCGTGGCGCGCCGGAGCAGCAGCACCAGGAGCGGCGGCCAGATCAGGTAGAAGTGCTCTTCCACCGACAGCGACCACATGTGCAGGATGGTGTCCGGGCTGTCGAAGAAGGCGATGCCGTAATCGGCGAGGTAGAGGATGGAGACCAGCGAATCCGAGTACACATCGTCCAGCTCGGGCCAGATCATGGGCGCGAAGATGCAGTACGCCAGAAGAAACAGGGCCAGCGCCGGCATCAGGCGGAAGAAGCGGCGCCGGTAGAACTGCCAGTAGTCGATGCGCTGGGTCTTGTCGACCTCGATGAGCAGCAGGGTCGTGATGAGAAAGCCGCTGAGCACGAAGAACAGGTCCACGCCGAAGAATGCGCCGTCAAAGAGCGGGACGTGTGCATGCGAGAGGAGAACGAGCGCGATGGCGACGCCGCGCAGGCCGTCCAGCGCGGGGTTGTACTGCAGTTTGTATTCGGTTCCAGCCAAAACGAGGCTCCTCCAGTTCTTGATGGACAACCGCCAAACGCCATGGCCTCGCGGTGTGGGGTGCTTGCTCGCCCGTTCACTTGTCGACTCGTGAAGAATCGCGCAAGCGCAGTGCGGTCAGGCGCGTCGGGCAGACGGCCCGGTTTCCAGTCCGGAAATCGGGCGGCGCGCTTGCCTCGAAGGCGCGAGTTGATTCTTGAATGTCTGCAAGATCGGAAATTCTAGACAAACTCGGTGGATGGGTATTTCTGAATGTCACGGGCGTCAGTCAATATTTCATGACTTTCGTGACTGTGGGCGGGCGAGGCGTGTGATCCGTCCTGGCCGTCAAAGGTTCCGTGTGTGCTGGAATATCTCCGCGGGCCCTGCTCTATACGTTGAGTGTGGGCCGGCCAGCGCTGCCGCCTGTTGATGGATGCGGAGTTTCGCAGAGAGGGGCAGGGGGCAATGGCTGCTTGCATTTGCCAACAAAATCCACCGCCGCGCGGCGGCGAAGGGCGAAAGTTTTCGCCCGCCGCTCATTTTATTGATAGCGTTTTTCGAGCTCGTCCCAGAACGGCTTGTTCACCAGCCGCTGGCGCTCGGCGAAAGGCGCCACCAGGTCGGGATTCTCTTGCAGATGATGCGCGCGCTTGAGTTCGCCCAGCGCCTTTTGCATGCCGGCCAGAGCGCCCTGCAGCGCGGCGTTGGCGTAGAGCACGATGGAAAAACCCATCGCGCCGAGTTCGTCGGTGGATGCGATGGGGGTCTTGCCGCCGATCACCATATTCATCAACTGCGGCTGCTTCAAGCGCTGCGGCAGGGCCTGGACCTGCTCCAGCGTAGTGACGGCTTCCACGAACAGGATGTCGGCGCCGGCTTCCGCGAATTGCTGCGCGCGTTCCACCGCGGCATCGAAACCGTGGATGGCGGCGGCGTCGGTGCGCGCCATGATGAGCGTGCCGGCATCGCGGCGCGCATCCACGGCAGCCTTGATCTTTCCGAGCATTTCGCCGGTTTCGATCACGGCCTTGCCGCTGAAATGGCCGCAGCGCTTGGGGCTGACCTGGTCTTCGAGCTGGATACAGTCGGCGCCCGCGCGCTCGAGCGTCCGCACGGCATGGTAGGTGTTCAGCGCGTTGCCGAAGCCCGTGTCGGCATCGACGATCAGCGGCAGTTCGACGGCGTCCCGGATGCGCGCCGTGTGATCGGCGATGTCGCTCAGCCCCATGAATGCCTGGTCCGGCAGGCCGAACCACATGTTGGTGACGCCCGCGCCGGTCACGTAGATGGCCTCGAAGCCCAGATCGGCCACGACGCGCGCGGACAGCGCATTGAATGCTCCCGGCACCAGCACGCCACGGCGCGCGTCAATGAGGTCACGGAGTCTCTGCTTGGTGTGCATGCGAAATCTTTCTGCTTTCTGGATGGTCAGTGAATGGTCCATGGGTCAACGCAAAGCGCGTGCCAGGCCGGACATGCCGCGCCCGAGCGCTCCATGCGGGGCCTGGGCGGATTTGTTGCGGATTTCGTTGCAGGAATGAAATAATTCATTTCATGGATGAAATTGAAATGGCAGGCACCGCCGCCCGCGCGGAGGACGTCAGCCGGTTGCCGCACATCGTGACCGTGGGACGGTACCGTATCGGCAGGGTGATGCAGTCAGTGGCGCCGTCGTGGGAGGGCGTGGCGCGGATCACGCACGTCAGCGCGTCCTTCGAGGACGCCGTGCGCGCGGTGCGCGCGCTGGATGCCCGGCAGCCCATCGATGCGCTGGTGGCCGCGGGATCGAGCGGCGCGCACGTGCGCGAGCGGGTCGAAATCCCCGTGGCGATGGTGGAGGTGCGCGGGCTGGGTCTGCTGGAGGCGTTGATGACGGCCAAGCAGCAGACCACGGCGGACAGGCCGCGCGTGGGGCTGGTGTCGTTCGATGCGCCTTCGCCGCAGCTCACGCGGTTCGATGCGCTGTTCGGGCTGGGCATCGCCCAGTTCGTCTATCACGGAGCGGAAGACGCCGCCGCCTGCGTGCAGCAGTTGCGGGCGGCCAACGTGGGCGCGGTGGTGGCTCCCGGGCTGGTGGCCGATCTGGCGCAGCAGGCCGGAATTCCGAGCGTGCTGCTGTATTCCGAAGCGGCCGTGCGCCAGGCGATGAGCGACGCGCTGCTGCTTGCCCGGCACCGCATGGCCGAGCGCGATCGGCACCAATGGCTGGAGACCGTGCTCGGTGAGCTGCAGGACGGCGTGGCCGCCATCGACGCCCAGGGACGCATCCGTTCGCTGAACCCTCGCATGGCCTCGCTTCTTGGCGGAAATGTGCAGGCGCTGCATGGGCGGATGCTGGCGGAGGTTTCTCCGCTGCTGATGCAGGGGCACCCCGAGCGCCTGCAGGAAAGCACGGAGGAAGTGGTGCAGCTATCGATGCGCACGCTGGTGCTGCGCCGCGCCCCTCTGGTGGAGAACGGTGTGGTTACGGGCGCGCTGCTGGTCTGCCGCGATCCCGCCGTCATCCAGCGGGCCGATCGGCATCTGCGCGCCAACCAGCGCCAGCGTGGCGCGGGAGTGCGCTGGAGCATCGACGATTTCCTGGGCGGCAGCCACGCCGCCCGGCGCGTGCGTGAACTCGCGCATCAATATGCCGGCAGCGATGCCACGGTACTCATTCTTGGCGAGAGCGGCACCGGCAAGGAAATGATGGCGCAGGGCATTCATCGCGCGAGCCGCCGGGCGGCGCAGCCGTTTCTCGCGGTGAACTGCGCGGCGCTTGCGGAAAGCCTGCTCGAATCCGAGCTTTTCGGATACGACGAAGGCGCCTTCACGGGCGCCAGGCGCGGCGGCAAGACCGGCCTGATCGAGGCGGCGCACACGGGCACCCTGTTTCTCGATGAGATCGGCGACATGCCGCTGGCGCTGCAATCGCGCCTGTTGCGCGTGCTGCAGGAGCGCGAGGTGATGCGCGTCGGATCGACGACGCCCGTTCCCGTTGACGTGCGGGTGATCGCGGCCACCCATGCCGATCTGGCGGTCCTCGTCGAAAAGGGGCTGTTCCGCCGCGACCTGTATTACCGGCTGGCGGTGCTGCGCATGGGCATGCCGGGCCTGCGTGAGCGCGGCGGCGCGGATGTGGCCGAGCTGGCGCGCGGCATGCTGGCGCGCCATGCGCTGCGAGCGCAGGAGCGGTTGGAGCGGCCGGAACGCGAGAGGCTGGAGCGGCTGCTGGATGAGCTGCTGAGCATGGCGGCCGACTATCCGTGGCCCGGCAACGTCCGTGAACTGGACAACTGGATCGAACGTCTCCTGGCCTGCGCCGCTTATCTGGGCGTGGAGGTCGGTGTGGGCGCGGGTTTGGGCGCGGGCGATGCGCAGGCAAGGCCTTGCATCGAGCGGTTGCGGGAAGTCTTCCCGGAATGCGCGTCGGCGCCGCTGCCGCCGCACGGGGAGGCCCCGCTGCAGCAGCAGGCACGCCTGAAGGACACCCGCCAGCAGGCCGAGCGCGATCACGTGCGCGAGGTGCTGGAATCGGTGCAGGGCGATCAGAGACGCGCCTGCGAAATCCTGGGGATCAGCAGGGCCACCCTGTGGCGCAGGCTCAGGCAGGGATGAGCTCTCAGAACGTGTTTACGATCTCTACGCAGCCGCGTTGGAGTGCAATCGGGAT
>NZ_JBEBOW010000199.1:0-4635 GCF_040396215.1 Diaphorobacter ruginosibacter
TCTTCGCCGGATGCAGCAAGCGGGTGCTTTCCCTGATCCGCAGGGTGGGTTCGAGAACACAGGCGGAGGAGCCCGCTTCTTCGCCCAGGCAACCGAGCAGGTAATGCCCCGCCTTCATTCCCACTTCACGGATCGGCAGATGGACGGTGGTGAGCGGCGGGTTGACGTAAGCGGCGAAGTCATTGTCGTTGAAGCTGATGATGGAGATGTCCTCGGGTATGCCTACGCCATTCTGTTGCAGCCCGCGCATGGCCCCCACGGCAAGGTAGTCGCTGGCGCAAAAGAGCGCGGTGATACGGGTATGCGCGGCCAGTATTTTTTGTGCGGCGTCATGGCCTTGCTGGAAGCCGTGCTCGGTATGGATGCATGCCTGTTCCACGATGTGTACGCCGCGTTTTTGGGCCGCGGCCTTGAGCCCTTGCAGGCGTTGGCGTGAACGGTAGCGCAGGGGGCCTTGAATCTGGCCCCAGATCAGTCCGACCTCTCTGTGGCCCAGGTCGGCGATGTGATTGAGCGCGATCTGGCCGTTGTGCGCTTCATCCAGGCCAATGCAATGGTCGCCATCCTTGGGCCTGCCCCAGAGGTGCGCATAGGGAACGGGATAGCGCGAAAGAATTTCCCGTGTCTGGCCCAGGCCCTCGAATCCCAGGAGCGCAATGGCGTCGACGCCGCGCGCCAGCATGGCGGAGAGGGCGGCGAATTCGGTCTTGCCATCCGGCACGGGCGCCGACAACAGAAGCGTATAGCCTTTTCGGGCGACCTGGCTTTCCAGTCCTTCCACGACGTGCGCGAAGTTGGAGCTGCCGAACTTGAGTATGACGGCGCCTATCGTGTGGCTGCGCCGCATGGCCAATGCGCGGGCGGCCCCGTTGGCGACATAGCCCAGGGTGCGCACCGCCTGCATCACGCGGTTGCGGGTTGCCTCGCTGATCATCTCCGGGCGGCTGAGAGCGCGTGAAACGGTCCCCGTGGAAACGCCTGCCATGGCTGCCACATCGGCGAGGGAGGCTGGCTTGATGGTTGTTGCCTGGACGTTCTTGCTCATGAATTCAGGGGGCCGTACAGCTGACGCGTTGCCTGCCGGGATGCTAATGGTAATCCCCAAATCTTAACTTCATGGATTGCGCCTACCATTTTATGCAAGCGCTTGCATTAACTTGAGTTAAACAATCATCATGATGACTACGGCATGGAGACAAATATGCATGGAAGCTACACAAGACGTTCCTGTTTGGCGTGGGGCGCATTGGCTTTAGGACTGGGCTCTTCGATTGCGGCAATGGCGGATGAGGCATGGCCGCAGCCAGGCAAGCCGATCCGGATCGTGGTTCCGCTGCCGGCGGGTTCTGGCTCGGATGTGGCGGCGCGCCTGCTGGGAAAGCTCATGAGCGATGAGCTCAAGGGACATCCGGTGATCATCGAGAACAAGCCGGGGGCCTCCACTTTCATAGGAGCGCAGGAGGTCGCGCGCTCGCCTGCGGATGGGCACTCCCTGCTCTACACCATAGTGGTGACGCATACGCAGAACCCGCACCTGTACTCCAAGCTGCCGTATGACCCGGTCAAGGACTTCACGCCGCTCGGGCAGGTGATGAAGTCCGCCACGGTGCTGATCGCAGCGCCGAATGCTCCGTTCAGCAACCTCAAGGAGGTGATCGCGTATGCCAAGGAGCATCCCGGCAAATTGAACTATGCGAGCTATTCCCCCGGATCCACATCGCACCTGAATGCCGAGCTGCTGCAGATGCGCACCGGCACCAAGATGCTGCATGTTCCCTACAAGGGAGCCACGGATGCCTCGCGCGCATTGGTGGCCGGCGATGTGGATATCTACTTCGACGGAACGGCCAGCGCGGTATCGCTCATCAAGGCCGGCAAGGCCAAGGGCATTGGCGCGGCCACGCCCACGCGCGTTTCCGCGCTGCCGGATCTGCCGACCATCCAGGAGCAGGGCGTGGAGGGTATCAACATCGTTGGCTGGCAGGGAGTGTTCGGGCCAGGGAGGATGTCGCCAGCGCTGACAGAGAAAGTGAGCGCGGTGATCAGCAAGGCGTCGCGCTCCAGGGAAATGCTGGCGTTGATCGAAGCGCAAGGCAACGAGGCCTCGGGAGCCGGGGCGGCGGAGTTCGCAAGGATCGTGGCGGACGACAGCGTCAAGTGGGGCGAGGTCATCAAGGCCGCGGGGATTCATCTGGATTGAAGAAGGCATGAGCATGTTTGATACCGTAATTCGTGGCGGCCGCATCGTCGATGGAACCGGCGCACCGGCGTTTCAGGGAGACCTCGGCATTCGCGACGGAAAGATCGAGGCCGTGGGCGGGACGCTGGGTGCGGGCAGGCAAGAGATCAACGCCGATGGCGCGCTGGTCACTCCTGGCTGGGTGGATGTGCACACCCATTTCGACGGGCAGGCGACGTGGGATCCCTACCTGAGCCCTTCCACCGATCACGGCGTGACCAGCGTGGTCATGGGCAACTGCGGCGTGGGGTTCGCGCCGGTGAAGGCGGACCGGCGCGACTGGCTGATTCGCGTGATGGAGGGGGTCGAGGATATTCCGGGTACCGTGCTGTCCGAAGGCATACGCTGGGAGTGGGAGACCTTTCCGCAATACCTGGATGCGCTTGAACGCATGCCGCGCGCGCTCGACATCGGAGCGCAGATTCCGCACTCGGCTCTGCGCACCTACGTGATGGGCGAGCGCGGCATCACGCACGATGAAGCCACGCCGGACGATATCCGCCAGATGGTGGCGGCGGTGAAGGAGGGGCTTCGGGCCGGGGCGCTGGGATTTTCCACGACGCGCACGTTCATCCACAAGTACGACAACCGCAAGTTTCCGCCGGGAACATTTGCAACGCCGGACGAGATCCTCGGCATTGCGCGCGCCATCAAGGAAGTGGGCCATGGCGTGTTCCAGATGACGTCGAACCACTATCAGATGGAGACGGAATTTCCCTGGCTGCGGCAGATCGCCGCCGATAACCAGTTGCCCGTGGCGTTCGCATTGGTGCAGACCGACGGTACGGCGGAGAACTGGAAGCGTCTGCTGGAGAGCCTGGACCAGGCCCACAAGGATGGCGTGCCCATCTACGGCGCGATCGGGGGACGTCCCGCGGGCATTCTGATGGCCTGGCAGGGCTCGATCCACCCCTTCATGGCCCACGACGCATGGAAGCGGATTGCACCGCTGCCATGGGAGGAAAAGCTCGAGCGCCTGCGCGACCCGCAGGTGCGCGCGCAGCTCACGGACATGGCGGCTTTGATGGGGTCGGCGGAATACGATTCGCGCCTGGCCTACCTCACGCAGAGTTTCCAGAAGATGTACGCGCTCGGCGCCGAGCCCGACTATGAGCCGCCCAGGGAGCGCAGCATCGAGGCCATCTCGCGGCGCGATGGCCGCAGTCCGCTGGAGATCGCCTATGACATGCTGATGGAGCAGGACGGCAAGGGGCTCATCTATTTTCCGAGCTTCAACTACGCCTACAACGACCTGAGCCAACTGCATGCCCAGCTACAGCATCCCAACACGATGATGAGCCTGGCCGATGGCGGCGCGCACTGTGGCTATATCTGCGACGTGAGCGTGCCCACCTACATGCTCACCCACTGGGTGCGCGACCGCCAGCGGGGACCTCGGCTGCCGCTGGAGCACATCGTGAAAAAGCAGACCATGGAGACCGCCGACATCTATGGCATGCGCGATCGCGGGCAGCTCAAGCCGGGTTATCTGGCCGATGTGAACATCATCGACTTCGACAGGCTGCGCCTGCCGCCGCCCTACGTTGCCTTTGATCTGCCGGCTGGAGGGCGCAGGCTCAATCAGACGGCGCAAGGGTATGTCGCAACGCTCAAGCGCGGCAAGGTCATCATGCAGGGCGGCAAGCCGACGGGCGAGTTGCCGGGATCGCTGGTTCGCGGGCCGCAGCGGCAACCTGCCGCACGGGCGGGTGCAAAATGAGAGGATTCAAGGCACCTGCCGGACCGCTCGGCGCAACCTTTCACGGAAGACCGGGACACCATGAGCAATGAAACCAAAACCGCCATCGTCACCGGCGCGGCCGGAGCCCTGGGATTCGCCTGCGTGCGGCAATTGCTCGAGCAGGGGTTTCAGGTGGCGGCGGTGGGGCGCAGCATGGAGCATCTGCGGGCGCGCTTTGACCGCGACGATGCGCGTCTGTTCCTGGTGGCGGCGGACGTGACGGATCTCTCCAACTGCCAGGACGTGGCGGATCAGGTGCTGCGCAGGTCGGGCCGCATCGATGCGCTGTGCAATATCGCGGGCGGCTTTGGCATGGGCTCGCCGCTGGCGCTGGATGCCGTTCAGCAATACGAGCACCTGATGGCGCTGAATGCCGGCGCCGTGTTCAGGATGGTGCATTGCGTGGCTCCGTCCATGGTGGAGGCCGGCTCGGGCAGCATCGTCAACGTGGGCGCTCGGTCGGCGTTGAGCGGGCTGGCGGGCATGGCGGCGTATGGCGCATCCAAGAGCGCGGTGATCCGGATGACGGAATCGTTCGCGGCGGAGTTCGGGCGCTCGGGTGTGCGCGTCAACTGCGTTCTGCCCGGCATCATCGATACGCCGCAGAACCGCAGGGACATGCCCGATGCGGACTTTTCCCAATGGGTTGCGCCGC
>NZ_JBEBOW010000200.1:0-4616 GCF_040396215.1 Diaphorobacter ruginosibacter
CCCGCGTTGGAGACGATGAAGATGAAGAACACCACCACGTGGGCCATGTGCTTGCGATTGTCGTTGGCGCGGATCAGCGGACGGATCAGCAGCATCGATGCGCCAGTGGTTCCCATGAAGCTGGCAAGCACCGCGCCGACCGCGAGAATGCCCGTGTTCAGCCCCGGCGAGCCATGCAGGTTGCCGCGGATGTAGATACCCCCGGCCACGGTGAACAGGGCCGTCAGCAGGATGACGAACGGAATGTATTCGGCCACCAGCGCGTGCACCAGGCTCGCGCCCGCCGCCGATGCGCCGAACATCACGGCGAACGGCACCAGGAACGCCAGCGCCCAGCCCGCGGCCACCTTGCCGAAATGGTGATGCCAGAACGCCGGCGCCAGCAGCGGCATCAGCGCGATCGACAGCAAAATCCCCGCGAACGGCACGCCCCACAGGATGGACAGCGCGCTGCCATCGATATCCGCCGCATTCGCCATCACCGGCGCGGCGCACGCGAGCACCATTGCCGCAGCTCTCATAGGTTTGACTGAACTCACGCCCATTGCTCCTTGGTTGTATTTCTTTATTTCCTGTTTCCCGGCTGCTGCGCGTGGCGGGCACCCGTGCTGCGCTCCATCTGCGCCGCTCAGCCCTGCGTTGCGGGAATCTCGAACACCTGCCGCAGATAGGCCAGGTATTTTTCGTCATTGCACATGTTCTTGCCCGGCGCATCCGAGAGCTTGGCGACAGGCTGGCCGTTGCAGCGCGTCATCTTGATGACGATCTGCAACGGCTCATGCACCGGCGGATCGCCCAGATCGTTGGTGAGGTTGGTGCCGATGCCGAAGGCCAGCTGGCAGCGCCCGTTGAAGCGCCGGTACAGCTCGATGATGCGCGGAATGGTCAGCCCGTCGCTGAAGATCAGCACCTTGGTCAGGGGGTCCACGCGGTTGTCGCGGTAGTGCGCGAGCAGGCGCTCGCCCCATGCGAACGGGTCGCCGCTGTCGTGGCGCGCGCCATCGAAGAGCTTGCAGAAATACAGATCGAAGTCGCGCAGGAACGCGCTCATTCCATAGACATCGGACAGCGCGATGCCCAGGTCGCCGCGATACTCCTTCGCCCAGCATTCAAAGCCGAACACCTGGCTGTCGCGCAGCCTCGGCCCCAGCGCCTGGCAGGCCTGCAGATACTCGTGCGCCATGGTGCCCAGCGGCTTCAGGCCCAGCTTCATGGCGAACAGCACATTGCTGGTCCCGGCCAGTTGCCCGGGCGCATAGCTGGAGCCGGGACGGCGCGCATCGGTTCCCAGCCGGGCGCACAGCACGCGCAGCACTTCCTCGTGCCACGCGCGGCTGAACCGCCGGCGCGTGCCGTAATCGGCGATCTTCAGCTCTTCGAGCCCTTCTGCCTGCAGCAGCGCGATCTTCTGGTCGAGCCGGCGGCGGCCTTCCACGAAGTTCGGCACTTTCATCGTATTGCGGAAGTAGACTTCGTTCACGATGGCCAGCACCGGGATTTCAAACAGAATGGTGTGCAGCCACGGCCCGGTGATGGTGATGTCGATCTCGCCGCTGGCGAGCGCGGTCACCGTGATGTATTTTTCGTTGAGCCTGAAGATGCCCAGGAAATCGATGAAATCGCTCTTGATGAAACGCAGCGAGCGCAGATACGCCAGTTCGGCGTCCTGGAACTGCAGGTTGCACAGCGAGCGGATCTCATCGCGGATCTCGCTGACGAACGGAGCCAGCTGCACGCCCGGATTGCGGCACTTGAATTTGTATTCCACCTGCGCGCCCGGGAAATGATGCAGCACCACCTGCATCATCGTGAATTTGTAGAGATCGGTGTCGAGCAGGCTGGTGATGATCATGTAGCGGATGTGGCCCGGCCAATGCGGCGCCGGCCCCATTGCATCAGCGCGCACGAACGAACATAGTCATAGTCGATAAGTCCGGCTGCCATTTTGTCATCAACCGGCGAACCGCGCGGGCAATCCCGGCCGAAACCACGCCCGCCCGCGCCCCGCACGGCCAAGTTCACACGCGCAAGGCATCCAGCGCCTCGCGCAATGCATGCGGCAAGGCCGCCGGACGCCGTGTCTGGCGGTCCACATAGACATGGACGAAATGACCGGCAGCCGCCGACTTTGCCTCGCCCTGGGCAAACAGGCCGATCTCGTAGCGCACGCTCGAACTGCCGATGCGGCTCACGCGAAGGCCCGCCTCGACCACCTGGGGAAACGCAAGAGAGGAAAAATAACTGCACTGCGTCTCCACCACCAGCCCGATGGTCTCGCCTGCGTGAATGTCCAGCGCCCCCCGCTCTATCAGGTAGCCGTTGATGGCTGTATCGAACCAGCTGTAATAGACGACGTTGTTGACGTGCCCATAGATATCGTTGTCGCTCCAGCGGGTGCCAATCGTTCTGAATGCACGAAAGCCCGAGCGGTCCTGCGGCTGGGCGCGCCCGCCCTGGGAGGAAGAGGAATCCGTTGTCTCTGTCATGGTTCTTTCATTCTGGTGAGGTAATTTTGCCAGCGGACAGATGCTGCCAAGGAAAGCCAGCCTGTCAATGATGCAAATACATGTTTTTTGGGTGTCGACCCTAATAATGCTGCATTGCAGCAAAGAACCCTTGTATTTTGTCTTGAGCCTCCTACAATTCATTCCATGCTGCACTGCAACATGACAGAAAGACGAAGTCACGTCAGAGCAGATATCTCAACCGTCCCTACTGGAGATTGAACATGTCCCTGACCCCTGAACAAGTTATCGCCGCTCAAAAAGCCAACGTGGAAACCTTCTTCGGCCTGACCAACAAGGCATTCGAAGGCTTCGAGAAACTGGTTGAACTGAACGTGACGGCTTCGCGCGCAGCCCTCAACGATGCCGCCCAGCATGTGCAAGCCGTACTGGCCGCCAAGGACCCGCAAGAACTGATGGCCCTGCAAGCCGGCCTGCTGCAACCCCTGGCCGAGAAGTCGGTCGCCTACAGCCGCCATCTGTACGACATCGCCTCTGGCGCCGGCACCGAACTGAGCAAGACACTGGAATCGCAAGCCGCGGAAGCGCAGCGCAACTTCAACAATCTGGTTGACACCGCCGCCAAGAACGCACCTGCCGGCTCCGAAACCTCGGTCGCAGTCTTCAAGAGCGCGGTGAGCGCCGCCAACAACGCTTTTGAATCCGTTCAAAAGGCTGTCAAGCAAGCCAGCGATGTTGCCGAAGCCAACTTCAACGCGGTAGCCAACTCCGCCACGAATGCAGCCAAGACCGCTGCTTCCACCGCAACTGCCGCAAGCGCCCGCAAGCGTTAATAATTTACAACAGGCCATTGCAGAACAAAGGGTTAACCCCTAAAATTGCCTGATCGATTCAAAAACTTCTTTTTCGAATCACCCGGTTGTCTCCTTGGATCCTCTTGAAACCCGGTTTCTAGGATCCCTTAATAGCCCAGTCTTTATCGACTGGGCTTTTTTTTCGTCAAAACACACCCCAAGACACAAAGCGCTCCTCGGAGGGGAGCGTGGGGGCCATTTTTTCTTTCCGGCATGAGGCCCTGAATGAATGTCTCCGATCGTTCATAATTGACGTTTACGTCAACGTCATCAATCATCTGGAGGCAATCTTGGAAATCAAAGACAAAGTATTCATCGTCACCGGCGGCGCATCGGGCCTGGGCGAAGGCACGGCCCGCATGCTCGCGGAGCGCGGTGCCCATGTGGTCATCGCCGACATGCAGGCGGAAAAAGGCGAGGCTGTCGCCAGGGACATCAACGGCAGCTTCGTCAAGTGCGACGTGACCAGCGAGGACGACGGCAAGGCCGTCGTCGCCAAGGCGGTTTCCATCGGCAAGCTGATGGGGCTGGTGAACTGCGCGGGCATCGCTCCGGCGGAAAAAACGGTCGGCAAGAACGGAGCGCACTCGCTCACCCTCTTCAGCAAGGTCGTGCAGGTCAACCTGATCGGCAGCTTCAACATGATCCGGCTGGCCGCCGAAGCCATGGCCGCGAACGCCCCCGAGCCCACTGGCGAGCGCGGCGTGATGATCTCCACGGCAAGCGTCGCGGCCTATGACGGACAGATCGGCCAGGCCGCATACGCCGCATCCAAGGGCGGCATCGTCGGCATGACGCTCCCCATCGCGCGGGATCTTGCACGCAACGGCATCCGCAACATGACCATCGCTCCCGGAATCTTCGGAACACCCATGCTCTTCGGCATGCCCAAGGAAGTCCAGGAGGCGCTTGCCGCCGGCGTCCCCTTCCCCAGCCGCCTGGGCACACCCGACGACTACGCCAAGCTGGCGTGCCACATCATCGAGAACGACATGCTCAACGGCGAAGTGATTCGCCTGGACGGAGCCATCCGCCTGGCGCCCAGATAATGCGCACGGCCAGCACCGCTGGCCGGATCACCAAGAAAAAGGGCTTCCGGCTCTTTTTCTTGCCATCAACTTCCAAGTTGCTTCCCTCAGGGAATTGATCATCGAGGTGGGTAATCCGGCAGCGCAGAATGGGCGAATGAATGCCCGAAAAAACAAAAAGCGATGCAAATCATGATTTGCATCGCTTCCTATTACTGGCGGAGTGGACGGGACTCGAACCCGCGACCCCCGGCGTGACAGGCCGGTAT
>NZ_JBEBOW010000201.1:0-4572 GCF_040396215.1 Diaphorobacter ruginosibacter
TCCATTGAGCGCTCCATTGAAAAAGCCTCCCCTGCAGTTCATTGCCGGGGAGGCTTTTTTTGTTCACGCCATCCTGGATGCAACGCACCCAGATAATGGCCTGACTCGATGGACTCAGGCGCGCTCGCCCACCCAGCCCTTGACAGAAGCCAGCGCCTCGGCCAGCCGGGATGCATCCGTTCCACCGGCCATGGCCATGTCCGGCTTGCCGCCGCCCTTGCCGCCCACTTGCTGGGCGACGAAGTTGACGAGCTCGCCGGCCTTCACCCTGGCCGTCTCGGCCTTGGTCACGCCAGCGGCAAGCTGCACCTTGTCGCCATCGACGGCGGCCAGCACGATGGCTGCGGCTCCGAGCTTGTCCTTGAGCTTGTCCATGGTTTCGCGCAGTGTCTTGGCGTCCGCGCCTTCGAGCCGGGCGGCCAGCACCTTGATGCCGTTGACGTCCGCTGCTTGCGATATCAGCTCGTCGCCCTGGCTCGATGCCAGTTTGCCCTTGAGCGCGGCGACTTCCTTTTCAAGCGCCTTGATCTGTTCGAGCGCTCCGCCGATGCGATGGGTAAGCTCGGCGACGGGAGCCTTCAGCGTGGCCGCTGCCGCATCGACCGTGGACTCCAGCGACTGCAGGTACGCCAGCGCGTTCTCGCCGGTCACCGCTTCGACGCGGCGCACGCCAGCCGCCACGCCGGACTCGGCCACCACCTTGAAGAGGCCGATGTCGCCCGTGCGATGCACGTGCGTGCCGCCGCACAGCTCACGGCTGGTGCCGATGTCGAGCACGCGCACGGTCTCGCCGTACTTCTCGCCAAACAGCATCATCGCGCCGGTCTTCTGAGCGCTCTCGATGTCCATCACGCGGGCCTGCGTATCGGTGTTGGCGAGGATTTCCTTGTTCACGCGCGACTCGATGTCGCGGATCTGCGCCGCCGTCACGGGCGCGTTGTGCGCAAAGTCGAAGCGGGTGCGCTCCGCGTTGACCAGCGAGCCCTTTTGCTGCACATGCGCGCCCAGCACTTCGCGCAGCGCCTTGTGCATGATGTGGGTGACCGAGTGGTTGCGCATCGTTGCAGCGCGCTGGGCCGTGTCCACTTCCGCCTGCACCGCATCGCCCACCTTCAGCGATCCGGACTCGAGCACACCGTGGTGGCCGAACACGTCCGCCTTGATCTTCAGCGTATCCTCGACCTGGAACACCGAAGCGCCCGCCGTGATGCGGCCCTGATCGCCCACCTGGCCGCCGGACTCCGCATAGAACGGCGTGGTGTCGAGCACCACGACGCCGCTCTCGCCCGCCTTCAGCTCGCCCACGCTCTCGCCGTCGCGGTACAGCGCGGCCACCTTGGCGGGCTCGGCCAGCCTGTCGTAGCCGGTGAAGGTATTGGCGGCCCCGGAATATTCCAGGGCGCGGTCCATCTTGAACTTGCCCGCGGCGCGCGCGGTGCTCTTCTGATGCTCCATCGCGGCGTTGAAACCGGCCTCGTCGACCTTCACGTCGCGCTCGCGCGCCACGTCGTTGGTGAGGTCCAGCGGGAAGCCGTAGGTATCGTGCAGCTTGAACGCCACGTCGCCCGGCAGCAGCTTGACGCCGCCCGCCAGCGCGTTGTCCAGGATCTCCATGCCATGCGCGAGCGTCTCGAAGAAGCGTTCTTCCTCGGCCTTGAGCACGCTGGTGATGTGCGCTTCCTGCTCCTTGAGCTTGGGATAGGCGTCGCCCATCTGCACGACCAGATCACGCACCAGCTTGTGGAAGAACGGCGTCTTCTGGCCCAGCTTGTAGCCGTGGCGGATCGCGCGGCGGATGATGCGGCGCTGCACATAGCCGCGGCCCTCGTTGGAGGGGATCACGCCGTCGGCCACGAGGAACGACGTGGCGCGGATATGGTCGGCGATCACCTTGAGCGACGGGTTGGCCGGATCATCGACATGCGTCTCGCGGGCCGCCGCCTGGATCAGCGCCTGGAACAGGTCGATCTCGTAGTTGCTGTGCACGTGCTGCAGGATGGCCGCAAGGCGCTCCAGGCCCATGCCGGTGTCCACGCACGGCGCGGGCAGCTTGACGATGGAGCCGTCCTCCTTCATGTCGAACTGCATGAACACGTGGTTCCAGATCTCGATGAAGCGGTCACCATCTTCCTCGGGGCTGCCCGGAGGACCGCCAGCGATGTGCGCGCCATGGTCATAGAAGATTTCCGAGCAGGGGCCGCAGGGACCGGTATCGGCCATCATCCAGAAGTTGTCGCTCTTGTAGCGGCCGCCCTTGTTGTCGCCGATGCGGATCACGCGCTCGGGCGGCAGGCCGATGATCTTGGTCCAGATGTCGTAGGCCTCGTCATCTTCTTCATAGACGGTGGCGAGCAGTTTCTCGGCGGGCAGCCCGAACACCTTCGTCAGCAGCTCCCAGCCCCACTGGATGGATTCGAGCTTGAAGTAGTCGCCAAACGACCAGTTGCCCAGCATCTCGAAGAACGTGTGGTGGCGCGCGGTATAGCCGACGTTCTCCAGGTCGTTGTGCTTGCCGCCCGCGCGCAGGCAGGCCTGAACGGAGGTCGCGCGGGTGTAGGGGCGCTTGTCGGTGCCCAGGAACACGTCCTTGAACTGCACCATGCCCGAATTGGTGAACATCAGAGTCGGGTCGTTGCCCGGCACCAGCGAGCTGGACGCCACCACGGTGTGTCCTTTGGACGCGAAAAAGTCCAGGAACGTCTTGCGAATGTCTGCGACTGAGAAAGTGGGTTTGCTCATGATGATGTCTTGGAGTCCGGGCCCAGTCCCCGCTTGCGCATGCCAGCCAGGCGGCCTTCCCGGTAGTGAACCAGACATTATAGGTTTTCAGGCCTGCCACGCAGGCGGGGCACGCCCGAGCCCAAGCATTCATCAAATAAATTTTTCCTTTATCGAAATATTTTGTCTCATTTAACGAAATTTCATTCCACACAAAGAACAAGGGCCGCTTTCTGCCGTTATCCTTTTGGGCTGAACATTCACCATCCCCCGGCCGAGCGCCGGGCCGCCCGCAACACACCAGGAGACACGCCATGGACATGAAGACATCCCCCCTTTCGACCCTCAAGGACCCCAGCCTTCTCAAGACCGATGCCCTGATCGGCGGCAAGTGGGTCGACGGCTCGTCGCGCTTTGCCGTGAATGACCCCGCAACCGGCCTGGAGCTGGCGCAGGTCGCCAATCTCGGCGCCAAGGA
The DNA here is from genome assembly GCF_040396215.1 of Diaphorobacter ruginosibacter. Taxonomy (GTDB): domain Bacteria; phylum Pseudomonadota; class Gammaproteobacteria; order Burkholderiales; family Burkholderiaceae_C; genus Diaphorobacter_A; species Diaphorobacter_A ruginosibacter_A. Next base: position 3,197 of record NZ_JBEBOW010000201.1, read on the forward strand.
TGCCGAAGCCGCCATCGCCGCCGCCAACAAGGCCTGGCCGCAATGGCGCGCGCTCACCGCCAAGGAACGCAGCGCCATCCTGCGCAAGTGGTTCGACCTGCTGATGGCCAACCAGGACGACCTCGGCCGCATCATGACGGCGGAACAGGGCAAGCCTCTGCCGGAGGCCAAGGGCGAAGTGGCCTATGGCGCCAGCTTCGTCGAATGGTTTGCCGAGGAAGCCAAGCGCGTGAACGGCGAAATGCTCCCGCCATTCGACAACAACCGGCGCCTGCTGGTGATGAAGGCGCCCATCGGTGTGTGCGCGGCCATCACGCCCTGGAATTTCCCGCTGGCGATGATCACCCGCAAAGTCGCGCCCGCGCTGGCCGCCGGCTGCCCGGTGGTGATCAAGCCCGCCGAACTCACCCCGCTGACGGCCCTCGCGGCGATCGAGCTGGCGATCCGCGCCGGCATTCCGGCGGGGGTCATCAACATCATCACGGCCGACGCGGACAACTCGGTGGCCGTCGGCAAGGTGCTGTGCGCCAGCGACGTGGTGCGCCACCTCTCGTTCACCGGCTCCACGGAAGTGGGCCGCATCCTGATGGCGCAAAGCGCTCCGACGGTGAAGAAGCTCTCGCTCGAACTCGGCGGCAACGCGCCGTTCCTGGTGTTCGACGATGCCGACATCGACTCCGCCGTAGAAGGCGCGTTCGCCAGCAAATACCGCAACGCCGGCCAGACCTGCGTGTGCACCAACCGCTTCTACGTGCAGGAAGGCGTGTATGACGAATTCGTCACCAAGTTCGCCGCCAAGGTGCAGCTTGCCAAGGTGGGCAACGGATTCGAGGCCGACGTGAGCCAGGGTCCGCTGATCGAGAATGCGGCCATCGCCAAGGTACAGCGCCACCTGGACGACGCCGTCGCCAAGGGCGGCCGCGTGGTGACCGGCGGACACCAGCTCAAGACGCTGGGCTCGGGCCAGTTCTTCGAGCCCACCGTGGTGGCGAACGCCTCCGCCGACATGCTCTGCGCCACGCAGGAAACCTTCGGCCCGCTGGCGCCCGTGTTCAGGTTCAAGACCGAACAGGAAGCCATCGACTCGGCCAACGCCACCGAATTCGGGCTCGCCAGCTACGTCTACACGCGCGACGTGGGCCGCATCTTCCGCGTCAGCGAAAGCCTGGAATACGGCATGGTGGGCGTGAACGTCGGCATCCTCGCAACAGAGCACGTACCCTTCGGCGGCGTCAAGCAATCCGGCATCGGCCGCGAAGGCTCGCACCACGGCATGGACGACTACGTGGAGATCAAGTACGTCTGCATCGGCGACGTGATGAAGTAAACCCGCCGTTTCGGAGCTTCGGCGTTTCACGCGCCGGCAAAGGCATCGC
>NZ_JBEBOW010000202.1:0-4419 GCF_040396215.1 Diaphorobacter ruginosibacter
GCGGCGCGAGGAGATCGTAAACACGTTCTAAGCAAATATACGTATTTTGAGCACCTGCCAGCCGATTGGAAGCTGATTGGCAGGTTCGTTTTCTAGACTTTTGTCACGCCGCTGAACCAGCCCGGCTCCACGCGTCCGGCATTGCGGACCAGGGCCCGGGCGAAACCGGGATTTCAGCCCCACGTGACAACAAGCTCAACCGTCAAGGAGACGCAAAATGCGCTTCGCGCCAAAGATGCCGCACGGCTCGCGGAGGAACTCGCCATGAGTCATTCCCCCGAAAAGAAACAATGGAACAAGGACTACTACGGCGGCGCCCTGCTGGTCATCGTGGGAGCCAGCGCGGCCTATGCCGCCAACAGCTACAACCTCGGAACGCTGGCGCACATGGGGCCGGGATACTTTCCCTTCGCCATCGGCGTGCTGATCGCGATCTGCGGCATCCTGCTGGCCGCCACATCCAAGAAAAAGCCTGCCGGCGGCGAAGCCGCGCTCGTGGGCCACAACCATGACATTCCCGATTTCCGGGGCGCGTTCTGCATCATCCTGGGAACCGTGCTGTTCTACTTCGCGGGCGAATACTTCGGCCTGCTGCCCGCCACTTTCTGCATTGTCTTCGTGAGCGCGCTCGGCGACCGCAGCAACTCGGTGTTCCAGGCCCTCATTCTCACGGCCGGCATGATGATCGTGTCGGTGGTGATCTTCTGGTGGGCGCTGCAGGTGCAGATGCCGCTGGTCAAGTGGGGGATCTGATCCATGCAACAGTCGCTTCAAGACCTTTGGTACGGGTTCTCCGTCGCCTTCCAGGGCCACAATCTGATGTGGTCGTTCTTCGGCGTCCTGGTGGGCAATCTGATCGGCGTGCTGCCCGGCATGGGCGCGCTGTCGGCCATCTCCATCCTGCTGCCGCTGACCTACACCATGCATCCCGTGCCGGCCATCCTGATGCTGGCCGGCATCTTCTACGGCTCGCAATACGGCGGCGCGATCGGCGCGATCCTGCTGAACCTGCCATCGCACCCGCCGCACGCCGTGACCTGCCTGGACGGCTATCCCATGACCAAGAAGGGCAAGGGCGGAACGGCGCTGGGCATCACCATGATCTGCTCGTTCTTCGCGGCCTCGGTAGGCATCATCGTCATGATCTTCGCATCACCGCTGCTGACGACGATCGCATTCAAGTTCGGCCCCGCCGAGCTCTTCTCGATCATGCTGCTGGGCCTGCTGGCAGGCTCCACCATGTCGCGCGGCTCGCCTCTCAAAGGCGTTGCCATGACGCTGTTCGGCCTGCTGTGCGGCGTCGTCGGCACCGACGTGAACACCGGCGCCTTCCGCTTCGCGTTCGGCATACCGGAACTCTCGGATGGCCTTGAAATGGTGGCCGTTGCCATGGGCCTGTTCGGCATTGCAGACTTCCTGCTGAACGTGAACCGCATGAAGACGATCACCTCCGGAGCCAAGATGCGCATCCGCGACATGCGGCCCTCGCTGGCCGAGCTCAAGGAGGCATTCTGGCCCATGGTCCGCGGCACCACCGTCGGCACCCTGTTCGGCGCCATGCCCGGCACCGGCCCGACCATCACCACCTTCATTGCCTACGCGCTGGAGCAGAAGGTCGCCAAGGACCCCAGCAAGTTCGGCACCGGCATGATCGCCGGCGTGGCCGCGCCCGAAGCCTCCGCGCACTCCAAGACGCAGGTCGACTTCATTCCCACCATGAGCCTGGGCATTCCCGGCGACGCCGTGATGGCCCTGCTGCTGGGCGCTCTGCTGATCCAGGGCATCCAGCCCGGACCACAGCTGATCTCCGAGCACCCGGACATCTTCTGGGGCCTGATTGCCAGCTTCTGGATCGGCAACGTCATCCTGATGATCCTGAACGTGCCGCTCATCGGCGTATGGGTGAAGATGCTGCAGGTGCCCTACCGCTACCTGTTCCCCTCGGCGATGTTCTTCATCGCGGTGGGCGTATTCACCACGCAGAACAGCCTATTCCAGATCTGGGAAGTATTGGCCTTCGGCATCATCGGAGCGTTGCTCATGGTGCTCGATTTCTCGGTGGCGCCGATCATGCTGGGCTTCGTGCTCGGCCCCATGATGGAAGAGAACTTCCGGCGCGCTCTGCTGCTGTCCCGTGGCGACATGATGATCTTCGTGCAGCGTCCGATCAGCGGAACCTTCGTCGGCATCAGCGCCCTCCTGCTGCTCGCCGTGACCTGGGGAGCATGGCGCAAGAAGTCGCGCCTGGCAAAGGTCGAAGAAATGGTGGCCGAAGAAACCGCCGTCGCCGCGTGATGACCAAAACCATATAACTAAGGAAGAAGGAAAGACTTGGGGCCGCTCGCAAGAGCGGCCTTTTTTTGTTTCTTAAAAGCCGCTAACACGACCGCTCAATGAACCGTGAACAGATGATGGAAGCGGCGAGCAGCAATAACGCCAGATGCGTCTGCAATTGCCGCTCGAATCGGATGCGCAGCTTGCCGAACCCTGCAAACCAGCCATGCGTGCGTTCGACAACCCAGCGGTGCTTGCCAAGCCGCTTGCTGCTCTCGATGCCCTTTCGGGCAATGCGACCGGTGATTCCACGTCGCTTCAGATAGTCACGGCAGCGCTTGTAGTCGTAGCCCTTGTCTGCATGCAGCTTGCTTGGTCGGCACCGTGGCCTACCGCTCAGCCCTTTGACAGCAGGCAGTGCATCCAGACACCTCTCGAACAGCATGGAGTCATGCCGGTTGGCACCGCTCACCAACACTACCAGAGGAACGCCACGGGCATCTACGATGATGTACCGCTTGGAGCCGAGCTTGCCCCGGTCCGTGGGGTTGGGACCCGTTTCCTGACACCCCAGAGGCTTGGAACTGAGGAGCCATCAATGCTCGCTCGGCTCCCATCAATCTGGTCATACTCGCGCAAATGCTCCAGCGTTGCCAGATGCAGACGCTGCCAAACCCCGGCCGCTTGCCACTCTCGCAAACGTCTCCAGCATGTCATGCCGCTGCCATAAACCAAAGCTTGCGGCAGGTCTTCCCAAGGGATTCCTGTCTCCAAAACATAAAGGATGCCTTGGAAGGCCGCCTCATCGCTGACCGACCGCGTGCGAGGACCTCCTTTGGTTGAAGGACTGAACACTGGGATCAACGGCTGCAGCTTCTGCCACAGCCCTTTGCTAACGCGACGACGGGCCATGAGGGTGTGAATCTTACCGGTAAATCAGGCTCAAACAGGGGTCGTGTTAGCGGCTCTTAGCAGCTACAGACTTGGACGACGTGGGCCAACATGAAGGCCATCCCGGCTGACGAAGATAGGCCAGTTCCCTACCAGAGAGACATTGAAGCCCCCTGTTTTCAGGAATTCAATCGACTGGTATGGGAAATACCATCCTTCGTCGTTTTCAACGATTTTTAAATCAACAATCGCACAAGGAACACCCTCAGGCATAGCTTGCTGTTCCACCAGATATTTCATGGCTAATGCTTTAGCAGCAGACAAATCCAGCGTCATGGCAATATTCCAAATTGAAAGTTCGTGAAACTTTGGAAGTTAGCTGTACCGTTGCCACCAATCTGGCCGTCAATGTAATTGACCTTACCGTCTTGCACCACTGCATTCCACACATGCCCAGTAGTTCCATCAGTTCCATATATAACAGCTCGCGTCCCATTGCCGCCTGACAGCAACGCTGAATCAATGTTCTGCTGAGAACGTGTTTACGATCTCCTCGCGCCGCGACAGCGGCTTTGCGGGATGGGATATCTGTGCCGGTGGCTCCGCCTGGAATAGCTCCCTGCTCAAGTAGATAGAGCATGGTCAGAGTGCCGGAATCCACCAATTGCTGCAGTGCTTCGCAGTTATTGGTTTGCGCACAATTGGCAAGCTCGATGTTCTGCTCAGCGCTCTTGGCTATCCATTTGGCCCGGATCGCTGCCTCGTCTTCGCTGGAGCAGCCCTTGGCTTTGCAGTCGGCCAGCTCATCGGCGTACTTGAGCCATTGGTCGTGCTTGAGGAAGTTGTTCTCCGTAGCACTCTTGGCCACCTGCCCCGCCAGCGCCACTTCCGACGCGTTGCCTCCCGCCGCCTTGCCCACCAGCGCGCCCAGCACCGTGGAGCCCGCTGTCATCATCTCGTCGTAGGCGGCCGTCCCTTTCTCGTAGCCGTTGTCCACCAGATACGCGCTCATCGCGCCCACCACGATTTCGTTGGCCGCGCCGCTCAGCGCTCCTATCCCCGCCGAGCCTCCTCCCAGCGCCGTGACCGCCGCTCCCAGCACGCCGTGCAGGATCACCTTCTCTGCCGAGCCGTCTTTCCAGCCGTTGCGCAGCGCCATGTCGCCCGCCAGCTCCGCGCCTATGTCTCCTATGATCTGCGCCGCCCGGATGTCCTCCTGCGCCTTGCGCTGCTTGTCTTCTATCTCCTGCGCCT
>NZ_JBEBOW010000203.1:0-4239 GCF_040396215.1 Diaphorobacter ruginosibacter
CCGGCTTCTGGCGCAGCGGAAATCCCCAAGAACTAAAACAAGAAAAAATTGCTTTCTTTTGCATGACAGGGTTTTTCCGGGGTAGAATCACGTTCTGTCTGGAAAGCCAAAGGCCTGATGAAAAGCAGGCTCCTCATGCCATTCGGACATAGTCAAAAGCCGTCGTGGTGAAATTGGTAGACACGCTATCTTGAGGGGGTAGTGGCGAAAGCTGTGCGAGTTCGAGTCTCGCCGACGGCACCAATACACAAAGACCATCCCAAGCTTGCCCGGCAAGCGGTAAGCTTGGGTTCTGGCCTTCTGCGGTGAGCCCCTCTGATGAACCTTGATCAATACCTCCCCGTTCTTCTGTTCATCCTGGTTGGTATTGGCGTAGGCGTCGTACCTCTGGCACTGGGGTATGTTCTGGGCCCCAATCGCCCGGACGAAGCCAAGAACTCCCCTTACGAATGCGGTTTTGAGGCATTCGATGACGCGCGCATGAAATTCGACGTGCGCTACTACCTCGTTGCCATCCTCTTCATTCTGTTCGATCTGGAAATCGCCTTTCTCTTCCCCTGGGCGGTCACTTTGCAGGACGTCGGCATGACTGGGTTTGTGGCGGTGCTGGTGTTCCTGGCCATTCTGGTCGTGGGTTTTGCCTATGAGTGGAAAAAGGGCGCCCTCGACTGGGAATAACCGGTCGTTAAAAGGACAAACACGATGATTGAAGGTGTGATGAGCAAGGGCTTTGTCACCACGAGTTACGACTCCGTGGTGAACTGGGCCAAGACCGGATCGCTGTGGCCCATGACCTTTGGTCTGGCGTGCTGCGCGGTGGAAATGATGCATGCGGCCGCTGCGCGTTACGACATCGGCCGTTTTGGCGCCGAAGTGTTCCGGGCCAGTCCGCGTCACTCCGATCTGATGATCGTTGCCGGGACGCTGTGCAACAAGATGGCGCCGGCCATGCGCAAGGTCTATGACCAGATGTCGGAGCCGCGTTGGGTGATCTCCATGGGTTCGTGCGCCAATGGCGGCGGCTACTATCACTACAGCTATTCGGTGGTGCGCGGCTGTGACCGCATCGTGCCGGTGGATGTCTATGTGCCGGGCTGCCCGCCCACGGCCGAAGCGCTGATCTACGGCATCATCCAGCTGCAGCAGAAGATCCGCCGCACCAACACCATTGCTCGCGTCTGAAGGGGTGAACATGACTGTCAATGCCATTCACCCCGAAGTCCTGCGCGAGAACCTCGTGGCCGTTCTCGGCGACAAGGTGCGCAGCGTCGGCATCTCGCTGGGCGAGGTCACCGTCGAGGTCTCCGCGGCCAACTATCTTGAAGTGATGCAGATGCTGCGTGACGCATCCGGCTGCAAGTTCGAGATCCTGATGGATCTGTGCGGCGTGGACTACTCCGCCTACGCGGGAGTGGGTACCGACGGTCCCCGTTTCGCCGCGGTCTCGCATCTGCTGTCCGTCAGTCTTAACCAGCGCGTGCGCGTGCGCGTGTTCTGCGCGGATGACGATTTTCCCGTGCTGCCCACGATCTCCGATATCTGGAGCGGCGCCAACTGGTTCGAACGGGAAGCCTTCGACCTGTTCGGCATCGTCTTTGACGGGCACCCCGACCTGCGCCGCATCCTGACCGACTATGGGTTCATCGGACATCCGTTCCGCAAGGACTTCCCGCTGTCCGGCCATGTCGAGATGCGTTATGACGCGGAGCAGCAGCGCGTGGTTTACCAGCCGGTGACGATCGAGCCGCGGGAAATCACCCCGCGCATCATCCGGGAAGACAAATACGGGGGGCTGCATTGAAAGGCGCGCAAGCGCCTTTTTGACGGAAGACCATGGCTGAAATCAAGAATTACTCACTGAACTTTGGTCCGCAGCACCCGGCAGCGCACGGAGTGTTGCGTCTGGTGCTTGAACTGGACGGCGAAGTCGTTCAGCGCGCCGATCCCCACATCGGCCTGTTGCACCGCGCCACGGAAAAGCTGGCGGAAAGCAAGACCTTCATCCAGTCGCTTCCTTACATGGACCGGCTCGATTACTGCTCGATGATGTGCAACGAGCACGCATACTGCCTCGCCATCGAGAAGCTGCTGGGCATCGAAGTCCCGCTGCGCGCACAATACATCCGCGTGATGTATTCCGAGATCACCCGCATCATGAACCATCTGATGTGGCTCGGCTCTTCGGGTAACGATGCTGGCAGCTCCACCATCCTGATCTACACGTTCCGCGAGCGCGAAGATCTGATGGACATGTACGAAGCGGTTTCCGGCGCGCGCATGCACGCCGCGTACTTCCGTCCGGGTGGCGTGTACCGCGACCTGCCCGACAGCATGCCGCAATACAAGGCGAGCAAGGTGCGCAACGCGCGCGCGATCGAGGAAATCAACAAGAACCGCCAGGGCTCGCTGCTGGACTTCATCGACGATTTCACGGCGCGCTTCCCCAAGAATTGCGACGAGTACGAGATCCTGCTCACGGACAACCGCATCTGGAAGCAGCGCAACGTCGACATCGGCATCGTCTCCGCGGAGCGGGCGATGAACCTCGGCCTGACCGGCCCCATGCTGCGCGCATCCGGCGTGGCCTGGGACATGCGCAAGAGCCAGCCGTATGAAGTCTACGATCGCCTGGATTTCGACGTGCCGGTCGGCACGAACGGCGATTGCTATGACCGTTATCTGGTTCGCGTGGCCGAGATGCGTGAGTCCAACCGCATCATCAAGCAGTGCGTGGACTGGCTGCGCGCCAATCCCGGCCCGGTGATCACCGAGAACCACAAGATCGCGCCGCCCTCCCGCGAGGGCATGAAGAGCAACATGGAGGACCTGATCCACCATTTCAAGCTCTTCACCGAAGGCTTCCACGTCCCAGAGGGCGAGGCCTATGCGGCTGTCGAACATCCCAAGGGCGAGTTTGGCATTTACTTGATCAGCGACGGCGCCAACAAGCCGTATCGCCTGAAAATCCGTCCACCAGGATTCGCGCATCTGTCCGCCATGGACGAACTGTGCCGCGGCCACATGCTGGCCGATGCTGTGATGGTGCTGAGCACCTTGGACATCGTGTTTGGAGACGTTGACCGATGATTACCGAAGCGACCAAAGAACGCTTTGTGCGTGAGGTGGCCAAGTACCCGGCTGATCAGAAGCAGTCGGCTGTCATGGCCTGCCTGTCCATCGTCCAGCAGGAGCAAGGCTGGGTCAGCAGCGAGAGCGAGGCGGCGATCGCCGAGATCCTCGGCATGCCCGAGATCGCGGTGCACGAAGTCACCACGTTCTACAACATGTACAACCAGCAGCCTGTCGGCAAGTACAAGCTCAACGTCTGCACCAACCTGCCTTGCCAGCTGCGCGACGGCTACAAGGCGCTGCATCACCTGGAGCATAAGCTCGGCATCAAGATGGGCGAGACCACGGCGGACGGCATGTTCACGCTGCAGCAGTCGGAATGCCTGGGCGCCTGCGCCGATTCGCCCGTGATGCTGGTGAATGACCGTTGCATGTGCAGCTTCATGAGCAACGAAAAGCTCGATGAGCTGATCGATGGCCTGAAGGCCGCGGAGGGCAAGGCATGATGAATGCGGCAGCCCATGCGGTCCTGGACCGGTTTGCCTCTTCGGGCAATGAAACCTGCTTCCACAACCGCCACATCAATCCGCAGATCTACGCGGACCTCAACGGCAGCAACTGGTCCATCAAGGACTACGAGGCGCGCGGCGGCTATCAGGCCCTGCGCAAGCTTCTCGGCAAGGATGGCGGCGAAGGACTGACGCAGGACCAGGTGATCGCCACCATGAAGGAAAGCGGCTTGCGCGGCCGCGGCGGCGCGGGTTTCCCCACCGGCCTGAAGTGGAGCTTCATGCCGCGTCAGTTCCCTGGACAGAAGCACCTCGTATGCAATTCGGATGAGGGCGAGCCGGGCACCTGCAAGGACCGCGACATCCTGATGTTCAACCCTCACATCGTCATCGAGGGCATGATCATTGCCGCGTATGCGATGGGCATCTCGGTGGGCTACAACTACATCCACGGCGAGATCTTCCAAGTCTACGAGCGCTTCGAAGCCGCCCTGGAAGAAGCCCGCGCGGCGGGGTACCTGGGCAACAACATCCTGGGCAGCAGCTTCAGCTTCCAGCTGCACGCGCACCACGGCTTTGGCGCCTATATCTGCGGCGAGGAAACCGCGCTGCTCGAATCGCTGGAAGGCAAGAAGGGCCAGCCGCGCTTCAAGCCGCCGTT
>NZ_JBEBOW010000204.1:0-4234 GCF_040396215.1 Diaphorobacter ruginosibacter
GCTCGATCACGCCCGCCAGCGCCTGCTTGGAGAGCATGCGCGGGCCGCGATCGCCCAGGCCCGGCACTTCCACCTGCGCCTCGGGGTCGGCCAGCAGCTGCTTGGCGTAGCCGCTTTCCACCTTGATGTCCTCGGCATCCTTGGTCGGTGTGCGCAGCGCCATCGCTATGTCGCTGGTGATGAGATCGCCCGCGATCGGAATGACAGCGGTGTGGCGAATCGCGCCGCCGGTGAAGATGGCGACGTCCGTCGTGCCCGCGCCGATGTCCACGACCGCCACGCCAAGCTCGCGCTCGTCATCGGTCAGCACCGCCTGGCTGCTGGCCAGCGGATTGAGCATGAGCTGCTCCACTTCGAGTCCGCAGCGGCGCACGCATTTGATGATGTTTTCGGCAGCGCTCTGCGCACCGGTCACGATGTGGATCTTGGCTTCCAGGCGGATGCCGCTCATGCCGATGGGCTCTTTCACGTCCTGCCCATCGATCACGAACTCCTGCGGCTCCACCAGCAGCAGCCGCTGGTCGCTGGAGATGTTGATGGCCTTGGCGGTTTCCACCACCCGCGCCACGTCGGTGGGGGACACCTCCTTGTCCTTGACGGCCACCATGCCGCTTGAATTGAGGCCACGGATATGGCTGCCGGTGATGCCGGTATAGACACGCTGGATCTTGCAATCGGCCATCAGTTCGGCTTCCTTGAGAGCCTGCTGGATGCTCTGCACGGTGGCGTCGATATTGACCACCACGCCGCGCTTGAGTCCGTTGCTCGGGGCAATGCCCAGACCGGCGAGCTTGAGGTTGCCGTCGCCCATCACCTCGGCGACGACCGCCATCACCTTGGCAGTTCCAATGTCGAGTCCGACAACCACATCCTTGTATTCTCTTGCCATAAATCCGTCCTGCCCTCAGTTGTTGCGCCCGCGCGTGCGTGTCGTTGCCGTCTTTGCATTCATGCGCGTTGGCGCAGCGCGCGCGGACCGCGCCGCCGCGGCCCTCGCACGTGCCGCCGCCGTCTCCGCGCTCACGGTCGTCACGCCCCGAAGGCGCAACGCATATCCATCCATCTGCCGCAGATCCGCGCTCTCCAGCGAATCCACCTTCCGGCCCTGCTGCGCCGCGACCTTCGAGACCGTGCGCACGAAACGGTCAACACGCCCGGTCACATCGATCGGGCTGCCGCTGCCCATCTCGATGCTGGCACCGCTGTCCAGCGTCATGCGCCAGCCGCCCCGGCCATTGAGCGCCAGCGTGTCGATCGAGGAACCCAGCGGCTTCACAGCCCTTTTCAGGCGGTCATACATCTGCAGCATTTCCAGGGAGCGGCCTTCCGGGCCGATCAGGCGCGGCAGATCCGACTCATCGTTGTCATCAGCGTCCGCCTCGAACACCTCGCCATAGTTGTTCACCAGCGTGGGGCTGCCTTCCGGGCCCCAGAAAGCGCGCGCCTGGTGCTCCTGGATCTCCACGGCAAGGCCATTGGGAAAATCACGGCGGACCCAGGCCTTGCGGATCCATGGAACGCCCTCGAACACTTCGCGCGCCTGCTGCAGGTTCAACGTGTAGAAATTACCCATCAGCTGCGGCGCGACGTTGGCGCGCAGGCTCACCGGATTGATGTGCGAGAGATCGCCATGCACCACGATGCGGCCGATGCTGAACGCGGGATTGCGCAGGAACCACCAGCCGCCGCCCACCAGCAGGCCCAGGGCGCAGCACACGAACAGGATCGTGGCGATCATGTTCATGAGTCTGACGTCCAGGGGCACTGGCAGTGCGTCGTTCATTGCGCGCTGGCTCCTTCATCGTTTCGGTTGCCCTGCCGCGAATCGAGCGACGCCATGGCGAGAATGCGCAGGCACAGATCCGGGTAGTCGATGCCCACGGCCTTGGCCGACATGGGCACGAGCGAGTGGCCCGTCATGCCCGGCGAGGTATTGATCTCCAGAAGAAACGGCTTGCGGTCGCTCTTGCGGATCATGATGTCGGCGCGCGCCCAGCCCCGGCAGTCGAGCGTGCGAAACGCATCGACCACCAGTTGCTGGATCTCGCGCTCCTCGGACTCCGGCAGGCCGCTCGGGCAGTGGTACTGCGTGACATCCGTGAAGTACTTGTTCTGATAGTCGTAGTTGCCCTCCGGCGCGACGATGCGGATCACCGGCAGCGCGCTGGCCTGCCGGCCCTGGCCCAGGATCGGGCAGGTGGTTTCGTCGCCATCGATGAACTGCTCGCACAGCACCTCCGGATCGAAGCGCGATGCGAGACGGTAGGCCTGCTCGCACTGGCCCACCGAGGTCACCTTGGTCAGGCCGATGGTCGAACCCTCGCGCGACGGCTTGACGATCATCGGCGAGCCGAGCTCCTTGAAGGCCCGGGCGGTTTCGGCGGCGCTCGCCACCAGCCTCCAGTCGGGCGTCGGCAGGCCTTCGGCGCGCCAGATACGCTTGGTCATGATCTTGTCCATGGCGATGCTGGACGCCATCACGCCGGGGCCCGTGTAGGGAATGCCCAGCAGTTCGAGCGCGCCCTGCACCGTGCCATCCTCGCCGTGGCGGCCGTGCAGCGCGATGAAGCAGCGGTCATAGCCATGCGACTTCAAATCGCACAGATTGTTCTGCGACGGGTCGAAGGCATGCGCGTCCACGCCGCGCGCGTGCAGCGCCTGCAGCACGCCGCCGCCCGACATCAGCGACACCTCGCGCTCCGCGGACGCGCCGCCCATCAGCACGGCGACCTTGCCCAGGCCGCGAACGTCGATCCCTGCTTGCTTGTCGTTGTTCATTGCGCCTTTCCCTCCTGCGCGGACCGGACCGTGCCGGACACCATCTCAAATACCTTGGCGGGCACCGCGCCGATCGAGCCCGCGCCCATGCACATCACGACGTCGCCATCTTTTGCGCCGTCCAGGATGCGCTGCGGCAAGTCAGCCACGTCGTCCACGAACACCGGCTCGACCTTGCCCGCGACCCGCACGGCGCGCGCCAGGGCGCGGCCGTCCGCCGCGACGATGGGCTGCTCGCCGGCGGCATACACCTCGGTGAGCAGCACGGCGTCGGCCTCGCCCAGGACCTTCACGAAATCCTCGAAGCAGTCGCGCGTGCGGCTGTAGCGGTGCGGCTGGAAAGCCATCACCAGGCGGCGGCCGGGAAAGGCCCCGCGCGCGGCGGCCATCGTGGCTGCCATCTCGACCGGGTGGTGCCCGTAGTCCTCGATCAGGTCGAACCTGCCGCCGTCGCTGCTGGGGAGATCCGCCATGCGCTGAAAACGCCGCCCCACGCCGTTGAAGCCCGACAGCGCGCGCAGCAGCGCATCGTCGGGGACATCGAGCTCGCCCGCCACCACGATGGCGGCCAGCGCGTTGAGCACGTTGTGCATGCCCGCGAGGTTGAGCTCCACGTCAAGGTCCGGCCCTGCCGCGGCGCCGCCGCGCTTGACGCGGAAATGCATCTGCGTGCCCGCCGCGCGCACGTCGACGGCGCGCACCTGGGCATCCTCTCCGAAGCCGTAGGTGATCACCGGGCGCGTCAGGCGCGGCATGATGTCGCGCACCGCCGGGCTCTCCACGCACAGGATGGCGGTGCCGTAGAACGGCATGCGGTGCAGGAAATCGACAAACGCGCTCTTGAGCTTCTCGAAGTCGTGCCCGTAGGTCTCCATGTGGTCCGCGTCGATGTTGGTGACCGCCGCCATCACCGGCAGCAGGTTCAGGAACGACGCATCGGACTCATCGGCCTCGACGACGATGTATTCCCCCTTGCCCAGCTTGGCGTTGGCGCCCGCGCTGTTGAGGCGCCCGCCGATCACGAAGGTGGGATCGAGCCCCGCCTCGGCGAGCACGCTGGCGACCAGGCTGGTGGTGGTGGTCTTGCCGTGCGCGCCGGCGATCGCGATGCCCTGGCGCAGCCGCATGAGCTCGGCGAGCATCAGCGCGCGGGGCACCACGGGGATTTTCTTCTCGCGCGCGGCCAGAACCTCGGGGTTGTCGCCCTGCACCGCAGTGGATGTGACCACCGCATTCGCGCCCTCGATGTTGGCCGCGCCATGGCCCACGTGCGTGCGGATGCCGAGCGCCCGCAGGCGGCGCAGCGTCGCGCTGTCCGACAGGTCGGAGCCCGACACCGCATAGCCCAGGTTGTGCAGCACCTCGGCGATGCCGCTCATGCCCGCGCCGCCGATACCCACGAAATGAATGTGACGGATGGCGTGCTTCATTGGGCCAGCTCCTCACATGCGGCCAC
>NZ_JBEBOW010000205.1:0-4092 GCF_040396215.1 Diaphorobacter ruginosibacter
CCCTTCCCTTCCCCTGCCACCGAAAAGGACAACCGCACCATGCGCACATCTTTGCTTGCTCCCCTCGCCGTCGCCTGCATGGGCCTGACCGGCACGGCCGCCATGGCCGACCAGCTCGCCGACATCAAGGCCAAGGGCACCCTGGTATGCGGAGTGCTCGGCACATCGCAGCCCTTCAGCTACCCCAACGCGCAAACGCGCCAGATCCAGGGCTACGACGTGGACTTCTGCGAAGCCGTCGCCAAGAGCCTGAACGTGAAACTGGAGATCAAGCCGATCTCCGTGGCGGCGCGCATTCCCGAGCTGCTGCAAAAGCGCATCGACGTGGTGGCGGCCAACCTGGGCTGGACGCCCGAGCGCGCCCAGCAGATCGCCTACAGCGACTCGTACTACGCCGCGCTGCAGAAGGTCGCGGTCAAGCACGGCGCGTTCGCCAAGTCCACCGACCTGGCCGGCAAGAAAGTCAGCGCGACCAAGGGCTCCACTTCCGAGGCTGCGATCAAGGCATTCCTGCCCACGGCGACGCCCGTGACGTTCCAGGACCCGCCATCGGCCTTCCTGGCCATGCAGCAGGGCAAGGTGGACGGCTTCGTGGTGTCCGAGATGATGCTGGTGCAGCTCAAGCAACAGTCCGAGAAGACCAGCCCCATCGACATTCTGGAGCCCCAGCTCGCCGAGGAACTGTGGGGCATCGGCATGCGCAAGGAAGAAACCGCGCTGATCAACCACGTCAACAAGACACTGCAGGGCATGGAAGCCAGCGGCGAGGCCGCCAGGATCTTCGACAAGTGGATGGGCGCGGACACGGAATTCAAGATGCAGCGCGGCTTCACGATCAAGCCGATCAAGGGCTGATCCGGACATCCTTTTCCCACCGTCGTCGCGCGGCCCGGCGGCTGCGCGCGATCCGCCCCCCCTATATCCTTCGCGGCGCGGCCGCTTCCGCGCTGCGAAGGCCCGTTCCGTTTTCCCCAATGCCAGATGAGCACCTATGAGTATTGAGCTGGATTTTTCGTTCCTGCTGCAAGGCGACTACCCGCAGACCATCGCCAACGGCGTGTGGACCATGCTCAAGCTGACCGCGTGGTGCTGGCTGCTGGCCATGGGCATCGGCATGGCGCTGGCCACCATCCGCATGGGCGGCTCGCGCATCGCCAACGCCTTCGTCGCCACCTATGTGGAGTGGCATCAGAACGTCCCCGTGCTGGTGCATGTCTTCATCTGGTACTTCGGCGTTCCGGCGATGCTGCCCGAGCCCTGGAAAAACTGGATCAACGCGCACAACAGCGAGTTCCTGTGCGCGGCCATCGCCATCGGCATGGTCATGGCGGCATATGTCGCCGAGGCGCTGCGCGGCGGCATCCGCAGCATTCCCAAATCGCAGTTCGAGGCCTCGCGCGCGCTCGGCCTGACCTATCTGCAGGCCGTGCGTCTGGTCGTCATGCCGCAGGCGCTGCGCATCGCGCTGCCGCCGCTGGTCAGCATCTCCGTGCTGCTGTTCAAGAACACCAGTCTTGCCATGGCCGTGGGAGCCGCCGAGCTCACCTACGTCACGCGCGAGATCGAAAGCACCACGTTCCGCACGTTTGAAATCTACCTCGTCTCCACCGTGATCTACCTGGGAATTTCGCTGCTCATCATGGCTGCCGGACGTCTTCTGGAAAACCGTTATCGCATCAAGGAGCGCTAAACCATGGGCGATATCTTCAACATCCTCAAGGACAATCTCCCGCTGCTGCTGGTGGGCCAGTATCCCTACGGCCCGCTTGGCGGGCTGGCCATGACGCTGATCGTCTCCGTCGCGGGCATCGCGCTGGCGTTTCCGCTCAGCGTTCTCATGGCGATGGCCATGGTCAGCCCGTGGCGCGCCTTGAGCCTGCCGGTGCAGGCGCTCGTGGCCGTGCTGCGCGGCGTGCCGCTGATCATGTTCATCTTCTGGGTGTACTTTCTCGTGCCGCTGGTGATCGGCACGTCGATCAGCGGCGCAACCACCATGCTGGTCACGCTGGTGTTCTACCAGGCCGCCTATCTCGCCGAGATCGTGCGCGCGGGCATCCAGGGCCTGCCCGCGGGGCAGATGGAAGCATCGCGCGCGCTGGGCATGAGCTATATGCAGACCACCTTCAAGGTCATCCTGCCGCAGGCGCTCTACAACATGATCCCGTCGATGCTCGGACAGTTCGTCTCGACCATCAAGGAAACATCGCTGGGCTATGTGATCAGCATGAACGAGCTGACCTTCGCCGCCAACCAGATCAACAACCAGCTGCTCACCAAGCCGTTCGAGGTGTACTTCATCCTCGCCGCCATGTATTTCCTGCTGTGCTTCACGCTCACCAGCTTCGCGCGCCGCCTGGAAAAGCGCATCGCCAACAAGCGGGCGGGCATGACCGCCTCCACGCTCGCGGCCGGGCAGCCCGGGGCGGCCACGGCCGACGCGAAGTGAGCGCACCGAAACCAAGAACCGAGACCCGAACAGACAGGACCGATTCCATGAACCATCCCTCCCGCAACGCGCCCACGCTCATCGAGTTCAAGGATGTCAACAAGTGGTATGGCTCGTACCATGCGCTCAACAACGTCAACGCCGAAGTCGCCACCGGCGAAGTGGTGGTGATCTGCGGGCCATCGGGCTCGGGCAAGTCCACGCTGATCCGCACGGTCAACCGTCTCGAGGAAATTCAGGGCGGCGCGATCACCTTCAAGAACCAGGACGTACATGCCAAGAGCGTGAACATCAACGAGTTCCGCAGCCACATCGGGTTCGTCTTCCAGAGCTTCAACCTGTTCCCGCATCTCTCGGTCGCCGAAAACATCATGCTCGCACCGATGAACGTGCAAAAGCGCGGCAAGGAGGATGCGCGCCAGACGGCGCTGTCGCTGCTCGATCGCGTGGGACTGGCGCACAAGGCGAATGCCTATCCGGGCCAGTTGTCCGGCGGCCAGCAGCAGCGGGTGGCGATCGCCCGCGCGCTGGCGATGAACCCGCCCGCCATGCTGTTCGACGAGCCCACCTCCGCGCTCGACCCCGAGATGGTCGGCGAGGTATTGCAGGTGATGAAGAACCTCGCGCGCGAAGGCATGACCATGATGTGCGTGACGCACGAAATGAACTTTGCCCGCGAGGTGGCCGACCGGGTATGGTTCATGGACGCCGGCGCGCTGGTGGAGAGCGGAACGCCCGATGAATTCTTCTCCAGGCCGCAAAGCGAACGCGCCAGGAAGTTCCTCTCGGACCTGCGCTCGCACTGACACGACCCCTCCCATTCCAACCACCTGAAGTGACTTCCAACATGATCGGAAACCGAATTCTCAAGCGCCGCCGCGCCGTTGACCTTGAACTCGCGGCCCAGTTCCTCGAGCTGCCCGTGGCGAACGTGAGCGACTGCATGTCGCGCATGACCGCCGCGGGAGCGCGTCTCAGGCCCATGCATGGCTCGGGCAACATGGCCGGGCCGGCCCTGACAGTCAGGACCCGCCCGGGCGACAACCTGATGATCCACAAGGCGCTGGCGCTCGCCAAGCCGGGCGACGTGATCGTCGTCGACGCCGGAGGCGATCTCACCAATGCGCTGATCGGCGAGATCATGGTCGGCCATGCCGTCAAGATCGGCGTGGCGGGCATCGTCATCAATGGCGCCATCCGCGACGCGGGAGAGATCCGCGCCGGCACGCTGCCCGTCTATGCGGCTGGCGTGACGCATCGCGGCCCCTACAAGGATGGCCCCGGCGAAATCAATGTGCCGATCGCCATCGACGGCATGGTGATCGAGCCGGGCGACCTTGTGATCGGCGACGAGGACGGCCTGCTGTGCGTGCCCTTCGACGACGCCGCCGCATTGCTGAAGGCCACGCAGGCCAAGCAGGAAGCCGAGAAGAAAATGATCGCCGGGATCGCCAACGGCACTTACGATGGCTCATGGGTGGATGCAACGCTGCGCCGCATCGGCTGCCACATCGAGGAATAAGAGCCGCTCACACAACCATCGATACGTCGTTGCCTCGCCTTGTCGTACGCTTGTACTGCCTGCGGCTTCGCGCCTCGTCTCGATCGCAAACCTTCGGTTTGCCGGGTCGTGTTAGGTTCTAAGA
>NZ_JBEBOW010000206.1:0-3962 GCF_040396215.1 Diaphorobacter ruginosibacter
ATGCCGATGCCGATGCCGTATACGCCCAGCCGGCGGCCAGGCAGGCACTCGACGTCATTCACGCACTGTTTGCCGGCCACAGCAAGGCGGAGTGCGTGTTGCTCGACCAGATCGCGCTCGGCCACGCGCTGGTGGCCAAGGCGCTGCCGCTGCTGCAGGCGCTTCCCGTCGCGGCGCCGGTGGCCGAAGCCGCCATCGAGCATTTTGGGCAGCATGCCTCGCCGTTCCAGGCGCGGGGGCCTCCTTCTGCGAGTTTCCGCTGATCCCGCCGGCTTCGCGGGATTCCATTTTGTGACGAGTCTCCAGCGGATCTGAGCATCCGCTCGCTGGTCGGGCGCGCCTGCGCGGTACCGGCTGCGATTCGTCGTTCACGCCGCATTTTTGCCGATGGCCCTGCTGTGCGCATGCCGCACGGAGCTTCGCCATCGGCGCATTTTCGAATTTCTTCTATGACTCCATATTTCACATTGGGCGGCGCTCAGGCTTGCGCTCGCCCTGGCCCCGTATCTGCGGCCATTTTCCTGTTGTTCGCCGCTTCGCATGCCTGTGCGGCGGACGGGCCAGCCGACGCGCAGCAAAATGCGCTGCCGGAAGTCACGGTTTCCTCCAGCGGCCTGGATCTGGGCGTCTCCGACATGACGACGCCGATCAGCGTGATGGAAGGCAATGAGCTGGTGCGCCGCAGAGAGGCGACGCTGGGTGAGACGCTGGATGGCGAGCCCGGCATGACCAGCAGCCACTTCGGCGCGGGCGCGAGCCGGCCCGTCATTCGCGGTATGGACGGACCGAGGGTGAAGGTGCTCTCGGATGGCTCGGAAATCCAGGATGCCTCGACGGTGAGCCCTGATCACGCGGTGACTTCGGAGCCGCTGCTGGCCTCGCAGATCGAGGTGCTGCGCGGGCCATCGGCCCTGCTGTATGGCGCGGGCGCCATCGGCGGCGTGGTCAATGTCCTGGACCGGCGCGTTCCCACCAGTATTCCGCAGAAGGGATACGAGGGCAGCGCCGAAGCGCGCATTGGAAGCGGTGCGGACGAAAAGGCGGGCGCCATTTCCCTGACCGGCGGCAGCGGCAACATCGCCATGCATGTGGAAGCGGCGGGGCGCGATGCCAACGACTACGGCGTGGGCAGCGGATGGAGCGGCGGCCCGCGCGTTCCGGGCAGCTTCAACCGCACGTCGGGCGGCAGCGTCGGGCTGTCCTGGATCGGCTCGCGGGGCTTCCTGGGCTTTGCCGTGACCCAGCAGAATGCGCGCTACGGGCTGCCGGGGCACAACCACGACATCGAAGACTGCCACCCGCACGGCGACCATCTGCATTGCGGCGGGCATGGACATGACGAGGAGGACGGGCACGATCATGACCATGACCACTCCGGTTCGCCGGCGGACGTGCCGGTGGTGGACATGCGCAGCAACCGTCTCGACGTGCGCGGCGAGCTGCGCGACCCGTTTGCCGGCTTCTCGGCGCTGCGCCTGCGCGCCGGGCTGACCGACTACCGGCACGACGAAATCGAGGATGGGGCCGTCGGCACCACGTTCAAGAACAAGGCCTACGATCTTCGCGTCGAGGCGCAACACGAGGCGGTTGCCGGCGTCAGGGGCCTGATCGGGCTCCAGACGTCGCGGCGCAGGTTCAGCGCCATGGGCGAGGAGGCCTATGTGCAGCCCACGGTCACCGAGCGCACCGGGCTGTTCATGCTGGAGGAGTACCGCGTCGGCGACTGGCGCTGGGAAGGCGCGCTGCGCCACGATTGGCAGATCGCCCGGGCGGAAGACAGCGCGGTGGAGCGCAGCCACCATGGCACATCACTGTCGCTGGGAACGTCCTGGCGGTTCCAGCCCGGTTACGCGGCGGGCCTGACGCTCACCCGCGCAAGCCGCGCGCCGACGGCGGAGGAACTGTACGCGCGCGGCCTGCACATGGCGACGGCGACATGGGAGCTGGGCAATCCCGATCTGCGCAGCGAGGTCTCCAACAACATCGACCTCTCGCTTCGCAAGACGGCCGGGGATACCACGTTCGACGTGACGGCTTATCGCAACCGTGTCAAAGGCTATATCTATGGTCAGACGCTTGACGAGCAGGACGGCCTGCAACTGCTGCAGTACAGCCAGCGCGACGCCACTTTCACCGGACTGGAGGCCAAGGTGCGCCAGAAACTGAACACCGCGCTCACCGCAACCGTGTTCGGCGACGTGGTCAGGGCCAGGCTGGCCAGTGGCGAGAATCTGCCGCGCATGGCCCCGGCCAGGCTGGGCGTGCGGCTGGATGCGCGCTGGCAGGCGTGGGATGCGAGCGCCGAATGGGTCCAGGTCGCGGCGCAAAACCGGGTGGCGGAGTTCGAGTCCCGCACCCCGGGCTATGGCATGCTGCATCTCGGCCTTGCCTACAACGGCGGGCAGGGCACGGCGCATGAATGGCAGGTCTACCTGAAGGCCCGCAACCTGACCAACCGGCTGGCCTATTCGGCCACGTCGTTCATCAAGGACGCCGCGCCCCTCATGGGCCGCAACATCGTGCTGGGAATACGCGTGGCTTTCTAAGAATGTGTTCACGATCTCCTCGCGGCTGCGTAGAGATCGTAAACACGTTCTAATCCCGCGCACTTTCGTGCGACAAGCTTGAGGTGCCGTGAACGCGCTGCTACCATGCGCGTTCATGGTCACCTTCGAGCCAACCTCCCGTAGCCTGATTCAGCCGTCCGGCCTGTGCGGAGGCTGCGTTGCGCCCGCCTTTCGGGAAATCTGGCCATACAAGCCGGTCGCACATTACCCCGCCCGGCGATAGGCATCCATCCTTCCAGATCTTTCACACGCGCAGACACACTTGCATCGCCGGGCTCCAGAAAAGCAGTTCTGCGTTGCGGAGTGCGGCCGGGCCGCGTGGATGGCGCCACGCCCCGGCCTCGTCCGCGCCCACCGAAGTGAGGAATGGCATGGATCAGGCAATGGAATTCACCAAGCAGTTTCTGCGCGCCAAGAGCCCTTGTGCAATGGGGTTTCGCTGGTTCGTGCGCAACATCGAGGACGGAGTGAGCTACCAGAAGGCGCTGGATACGCTGGTGGAGGCCGGGCGCGTCGATGACGCCCTCTGGCTCATTAACGCTTTCGGCCCGACGAACGAGGTGCTCGAGGTGGACGGCCTGGAGGCGCAGGCCATCGTCTTCGCGGGGACGATCCGGGTGCGCGCTGGCATCGATGTGGACGGCGTGGTCCACGCGGGCCGCTCCATCCAATGCGGCGGCGGCATTCGCAGCGGCGGTTCGGTCACCGCCGGAGAGGACGTGCGCACCGGCGGCAGCATCCTGTGCGGGGAGCACTTGCGGGTGGGCGGCAGCCTTCGCGCCGACTGGGGAATCGAGGCGGCAAGATCGCTGACCTGCGGCGCGGACGTGCGAGCAGGCTGGGACCTGCAGGCGCAGGACGCCATTGAAGCGGGCGGCGGGCTTTTTGTCGGCCAGGATCTGCTGGCGGGTTCTTCCGTCCAGTGCGCCAAGAACCTGCGTGTCGGCGGCGATCTGCGCGCGGCGGACTCGGTGCGCGTGGCGCAGGGCATTCACGTGGGCGGCGCGATCGACGGGGTCACGCACCTCGAGGCGGGCTGGGGTATCCGCGCCGGCCAGTACATCCACGCGGCGGGATCGATCAAGGCCGGTGAGAGCCTTTCCGCTGGCGAGGATATCCGCGCCGGCCATGGCTACGGCGTGTTTGCGGGCCTCCATGTGCAGGAGCAATCCTGGGAGGTGTGCGCCCAGGTCTGGGCCGAGCAATTGCCCGAAGGGCTGCGCAGCGGGTTCTTCAGCGGCCCCAGCCCGTTCGACAGCGCCGCGGCGAGATGACGGGGCTTTCCTGGAGCGTGCCTGAAGCACAGCGCGGAATTCTCTAGAATCCAGGGCTTTCCACGATCTCACGGCATCGGCATGATGCATCAGCCCGTCGCGCGGCCGCCGTCGATATCTC
>NZ_JBEBOW010000207.1:0-3939 GCF_040396215.1 Diaphorobacter ruginosibacter
CGCCGAGGATGCGCAAGCCGTGCAGGAGAGCGCGCCGGCCGATGAGCCGCAGGCCGTGGCCGAGCCGTTCCTGCAAGGCAAGCGCGTGCTGATCCTGGGGCTGGGCGCCTCCGGCATGGCGATGGCGCGCTGGTGCGTGCGCGGCGGCGCCGACGTGACGGTAGCCGACACGCGTGATGCGCCTCCGCAACTGGCAAGCCTCCAGCAGGAGCTGCCGCAGGTGCGCTTCGTGGCCGGTGAGATGGATGCGGGGCTTGTCAACGGCCAGCCGCTGGACGCCGTGTACCGCTCGCCGGGATTGTTCCCGGCCACCATTGCCGCCGTGATGGAAGCCGCCGGCGCGGCGCGGATCCCGGTCGGCGGCGAGCTCGACCTGTTTGCCATGGCGTTGCGCGAGCTGGCGCAAGGCCGCGCATACCAGCCCTCCGTGCTCGCCATCACCGGCACGAACGGCAAGACCACCGTGACGTCGCTGACGGCGCTGCTCGTGCAATGCGCCGACAGGACGGTGGCGATGGCGGGCAATATCGGCCCGACGCTGCTCGATACGCTGTCGCGGCATCTCGACGAAGACACCCTGCCCGAAGTCTGGGTGCTGGAGCTTTCGAGCTTCCAGCTCGATGGCGCCAGGGGCTTCGAGCCCACGGCGGCCACGGTGCTCAACATCACGCAGGACCATCTGGACTGGCATGGCAGCCTGCAGGCCTATGCGGCCGCCAAGGCGCGCATTTTTGGCGAGAAGGCGCTCATGATCCTCAATCGTGAGGACCAGATGGTGATGGACATGCTGCCGCCGCCAGTGCGCGTCAAGCTGCAGAAGCCGCAGCTTCGCGCGCACGTGACGTTTGGCGCGGACATGCCGCAGCGGCCCGGCGATTTCGGCATCGAGATGGTGGGCGGCATGGCGTGGCTGGTGCGCGCGCACGAAGCGGATGAAACCAGCCGCAAGGCGCGCGTCCAGGATGCCGATCTGTACATCCAGCGCCTGATGCCCGCCGATGCGCTGCGCATCCGTGGCCGGCACAACGCGATGAACGCGCTGGCCGCGCTGGCGCTGGCGCATGCCGCGGGCTGCGCGCTCGCTCCGATGCTGTTCGGCCTGCGCGAGTACCGTGGCGAGCCGCATCGCGTGGATCCGGTGGGCATCGTCAATGAGGTGGAATATTTCGACGACAGCAAGGGCACGAACGTCGGCGCGACGGTTGCCGCGCTCGGCGGCCTGGGCGCTGAGCGCCGCCTGGTGGTGATCCTCGGGGGCGATGGCAAGGGGCAGGACTTCTCGCCGCTGGCGCAGCCGATCTCGCGCTATGCGCGGGCCGTGGTGCTGATCGGCCGCGATGCGCCGCAGATCGAAGCCGCGCTGCGGGATACCGGCGTGCCGCTGCTGCATGCGGCCACCATGCCCGAGGCGGTGCGGGCCGCGGCGCAGCATGCCCATGCGGGCGATGCGGTGCTGATGTCGCCGGCCTGCGCGAGCTTCGACATGTTCGACAACTACGGCCACCGCTCGCAGGTTTTCTGCGATGCGGTGAGCGCATTGGCCGATGATGCGGGACAGTTTCTGGGAGGCGATGCATGAGCACCGACGCGCAGCGCCCGAGCCTGTGGCAGCGTTTTACCGGCATGTTCGGCAGCCTCCCCGCGAAGGCCGCCGACGTGCTGCCGGTGCGTATCGGCGGCACGGAATACCGCCAGACCGCCGCGACGCCCGCGCGCATGGTGGGCTTCGACCAGGCGCTGTTGTGGGTGGTGATCGCGTTGCTCGCCTGGGGCGTGGTGATGGTGTATTCGGCATCCATCGCCATGCCGGACAATCCGCGCTTTGGCAACATCGAGCACTACCATTTCGTCAAGCGCCACGTGCTATCGCTGATCATCGGATTCATCTGCGCGTGGTTCACGTTCAAGATTCCGATGAAGGTCTGGGAACGCTATGCGCCCTGGATGTTCGTGGTCTCCATCCTGCTGCTCGTCGCGGTGCTGATTCCGCACGTGGGCACCGTCGTGAACGGCGCGCGCCGCTGGCTGTCGCTCGGGTTCATGAACTTCCAGCCGTCCGAGCTGGCCAAGCTGGCGGTGGTGATCTACGCATCCGACTACATGGTGCGCAAGATGGAGGTCAAGGAGCGATTCTTCCGCGCGGTGCTGCCGATGGCCATATCCGTCGCCGTGGTGGGCGCGCTGCTGCTGGCCGAGCCCGACATGGGCGCGTTCATGGTGATCGCCGTGGTTGCCATGGGCATCCTGTTTCTGGGCG
Source organism: Diaphorobacter ruginosibacter (assembly GCF_040396215.1). Lineage (GTDB taxonomy): Bacteria > Pseudomonadota > Gammaproteobacteria > Burkholderiales > Burkholderiaceae_C > Diaphorobacter_A > Diaphorobacter_A ruginosibacter_A. Next base: position 2,258 of record NZ_JBEBOW010000207.1, read on the forward strand.
GCGTGAATGCGCGCATGTTCTTCCTGATCGCGGCGGTGCTGCTGCTGGCGTTCGCCTGCATGGTCTGGTTCTCGGAATGGCGCCGCGAGCGGATCTTCGCCTACCTCGATCCCTGGAGCGAGAAGCACGCGCTGGGCAAGGGCTACCAGCTATCGCATGCGCTGATCGCCATCGGGCGCGGTGAGATTTTTGGCGTGGGCCTGGGCGGCAGCGTCGAGAAACTGCACTGGCTGCCCGAGGCGCACACCGATTTCCTGCTGTCGGTGATCGGCGAGGAGTTCGGCCTCGTGGGCGTGCTGATCCTGATCGTCGCTTTTCTGTGGCTCACCCGCCGCATCATGCACATCGGCCGCCAGGCCATCGCGCTCGACCGCGTGTTCTCCGGACTGGTGGCGCAGGGCATTGCGATGTGGATCGGCTTCCAGTCGTTCATCAACATGGGCGTGAATCTGGGGGCGCTTCCCACCAAGGGCCTGACCCTGCCGCTGATGAGCTTCGGCGGATCGGCCGTGCTGATGAATCTGGTCGCGCTGGCCGTGGTCCTGCGTGTCGACTATGAGAACAAGGTCCTGATGAGAGGAGGCCGCGTATGACCGCCGGGCGCACCGCACTCGTCATGGCCGGCGGCACCGGCGGCCACATCTTTCCCGGCCTGGCCGTGGCCGAAGAACTGCGCGCGCGCGGCTGGGACGTGCACTGGCTGGGCACGCCCGGCAGCATGGAGTCGCGCATCGTCCCGGCCAATGGCTTTGCGCTGGAGACCATCGATTTTTCCGGCGTGCGCGGCAAGGGGCTGAAGACGCTGGTGCTGTTGCCGCTCAATTTGCTGCGCGCCTTCTGGCAGGCGTTTGCCGTGATGCGGCGCATCAAGCCCGATGTGGTGATCGGCATGGGCGGCTACGTCACCTTCCCCGGCGGAATGATGGGTGTGCTCGCGGGCAAGCCGCTGGTGCTGCACGAGCAGAACTCCGTGGCGGGCATGGCCAACAAGGTGCTGGCCGGCGTGGCCGACCGGATCTTTACGGCGTTCCCGAATGTGTTCGGCAAAGGGCTGTGGGTGGGCAATCCGCTGCGTGAAGCGTTCACGCGCAAGCCCGATCCGGCGCAGCGCTTTGCGGGCCGCCATGGGCCGCTGCGGCTGCTGGTGGTTGGCGGAAGCCTGGGCGCGCGCGCGCTCAACGAGATCGTGCCGCAGGCGCTGGCGCTGATTCCCGAAGGGCAGCGTCCGCAGGTGGTCCACCAAAGCGGCGCCGCGCAGATCGATGCGCTGCGCGCCCATTACGAGGCGGCGGGCGTGCAGGCCACGCTCACCGCGTTCATCGACGACACCGCATCGGCATTCGCCGACGCGGACCTGATCGTCTGCCGCGCCGGCGCCAGCACCGTGACGGAAATTGCCGCCGTTGGCGCGGCCGCGGTCTATGTGCCGTTCCCCGCCGCCGTCGACGATCACCAGACCACGAACGCGAAGTTTCTGGTCGATGCGGGCGGCGGCTGGCTGATCCAGCAGCGGGATCTCGCGCCACGCGGGCTGGCGGACATGATCATGAATTTGCAGCGACCCGAGCTGCTGGAGAAGGCGCTGAAGGCCAAGTCAATGGAAAAGATGAATGCCACCCGCGAGGTGGTGGCCGCATGTGAGGAGCTGGCCCAATGAAGCACGCCATCCGTCACATTCATTT
>NZ_JBEBOW010000208.1:0-3937 GCF_040396215.1 Diaphorobacter ruginosibacter
ATAAATGGTCGGCGTGGCGGGATTCGAACTCGCGACCCCTTGCACCCCATGCAAGTGCGCTACCAGGCTGCGCTACACGCCGACAAGACTTAGATTATATAGTAGTTTTTCGCCTCTAAAACAAAAGAGCACGAATTTCCTGCAGCTCTTTTCTGATGGCCCGCATGCTGAGCGCGCACCCGGCAACGCTGGCGTCACTCGATGCATGCACGGCTTCGGACTGGGGAATCTGGGTTTCGGGTGCCGCGGCGTCAGGCGGCGGCGCGCCGAAGTCCGGGCCGAGGCTGCCGGCGGCCTCATCCAGCTCGGGGTGGAACGTGGTGTCTTCTTCAGCGATCGCCAACTGGCTGGCGCCGGTTTTGCCGAAATGGGCAAGCTCCTGAAGCCGGTTGCGCGCACCGCTGATGGTGAACCCCTGGTCGTAGAGCAGGTCGCGGATGCGGCGCACCATCAGTACTTCGTGATGCTGGTAGTAGCGACGATTGCCACGGCGTTTCATGGGGCGCAACTGGGTGAACTCCTGCTCCCAATAGCGCAGCACATGTGGCTTGACCCCGCACAGTTCCGCCACCTCGCCGATGGTGAAGTAACGCTTGGCCGGGATGGGTGGCAGCACTGTGCTCATGTGTGTTCTATGACAGTGAGGGAAAATCTATCAAGAGTACTCCAGCGAAAACACCCCTATTGTGATTGGGGAAGCATCCGTACAAATACGCTCGGACATTCTCCTCAGTCTTTGATCTCGCCTTGAATTTGCTCCTTTAGCTTGGAGCTGGCATGGAATGTAACCACACGGCGCGCCTCGATGGGAATGGATTCGCCGGTGCGCGGGTTGCGCCCCGGGCGTGGCGCCTTGGTGCGGATCTGGAAATTGCCGAAGCTGGAGAGCTTGACGTCGTCGCCGCTCACGAGGCTCTTGACGATCAGATCGAAAAAGGCGTCGATCATGTCCTTGGACTCGCGCTTGTTCAGGCCGATCTGCTCGAACAGCATGTCGGCCAGCTGAGCCTTGGTGAGCGCCGGAGATTCAAGGCTTTCCACAGTGAACTCGCCTGCTCCGGTATCGTCATTGAGCGTCATCATCGCAATCTCGCTCCCACTTTGTCCGCCAGCGACTGCACGATCGCCTGCACGGCCGATTCAATGTCGGCTTCGGCCAGGGCCGCGTTGTCCGTGCCCAGCGCCAGGCGGATGGCCAGGCTCTTTTCGCCTTCCGCCAGGCCGCCCGCGGAGCCGGCCTTGGGACGGAATACGTCGAACAGCACGGCCGAGCGCAGCACGCCCTTCGGCGCACCCGCGTGGATGGCATCCATGACGGCCGCGTGGGTCACATTTTCCGCGGCGACCACGGCGATGTCGCGCTCGACAGCCTGTTGCCTGGATACGGGCTGGAATACCGGCACGTCGCGCGCGAGCACCGCATCCAGATCCAATTCGAAAATGATGGGCGCATGGGCCAGCTCCCAGCTCTGGCGCCACTTGGGATGCAACTCGCCCACAAAGCCGATTTCGCGGCCGTCCTGCAGCACGCGGGCGCAGCGGCCCGGGTGCATGGCCGGATGCTCCGCCGGCTCGAACGTGGCTTGCCTGGGCGCGAGCAGCGCTTGCACGTCGCCCTTCACGTCGAAGAAATCCACCTTGGCATCGCTCGCGCCCCATTGCAGCTGCTCGGCGGCGCCATAGGCCAGGCCCGCCACGCGCATCGGCTGGCGGAATCCCTTGACCGTGGTGTCACTCTCCGGGACGGAGTCGTCCCGCAGGAAGACGCGGCCCAGCTCGAACACGCGTACGCGGCTGGCCTTGCGGTCCACGTTGAATTTCAGCACCTGCAGCAATGAGCCGATGAGCGACGAGCGCATCACGCTCAGGTGGCTGGCGATGGGGTTGAGCAGCTTGATCGGGCTGGCATTGCCCGCCAGTTCGCTCTCCCATTTTTCCTCGACGAAGCTGAAGTTGATGGTTTCCTGATAGCCCAGTCCTGCCAGCAAATGACGCACGTCGTAGGCGCCGCGCCGGTTTTCGGCGCGCAGCCGGGGCGAAATCGGAGCCAGCGGCTTGGCGGTCGGCAGATTCTCGTAGCCGATCATGCGGGCAACTTCTTCGATCAGATCCTCTTCGAGATTGATGTCGAAGCGGAAGGAAGGCGCCGTCACGGTCAGCACGCCGTCGCCCTGCTCCGTCGGCAGGCCGAGCCCAGCCAGCGCATCATGGCACTGCTGCTGCGTGAGCGGCATGCCGATGACCTTGGCCGCGCGCTCGACGCGCAGCGCGACTTTCTTTGCCGTGGGCATGTTAGGCTTCTGGTCGTCGATGGCGCCCGCCACCGTGTCCGGCGTGCCGCAGATTTCCAGCACCAGTTGGGTGATGCGCTCGATGTGCTCGACGGTTCCTTCGGGATCCACGCCGCGCTCGAAACGATGGCCCGCATCGGTCGAGAAATTGAAATGGCGCGAGCGGCCCGCGACCGCCTTGGGCCACCAGAAGGCGGCTTCGATGTAGATGTTCCTGGTGTCGTCCGAGACAGCCGTTGCATCGCCGCCCATGATGCCGGCGAGCGATTCGAGTTCCTTGTCATCGGCGATCACACCGACCTTCAGGAAATCGTCAATGGTGATGGTGCTGCCGTTCAGCAGCTTGAGCTGCTCGCCCACCTTGCCCCAGCGCACGCAGAGGCCGCCGTGGATCTTGTCGAGGTCGAAAATGTGCGAAGGACGGCCCAGCTCGAACATCACGTAGTTCGATATGTCGACCAGCGGCGACACGCTGCGCTGACCGCATCGGGCGAGGCGATCGACCATCCACTGCGGCGTCTTCGCCTGCACGTTCACATTGCGCATGACGCGGCCGGAGAAGCGGCCGCACAGATCGGTGGCCTCGATCTTCACCGGCAGCTTGTCCTGCGTGCCGACCGTGGCGGCCGGGAAGCTCAGTGTCTTGAGCGGTGCACCCGTCAATGCGGAGACTTCACGCGCGATGCCGTAGACCGACAGGTTGTGCGCCAGATTCGGCGTGAGCTTGAGCGTGAACAGCGTGTCGTCGAGATTCAGGTACTCGCGGATATTCTTGCCCAGCGGCGCATCCAGCGGCAATTCAAGCAGGCCGCCGTGGTCATCGGCGATCTTCAATTCCTTGGCCGAGCACAGCATGCCGTGGCTTTCCACTCCGCGCAGCTTGCCGACCTTGATCCTGAAGGGCTTGCCGTCCTCACCGGGGGGCAGTTCCGCGCCGACCATCGCACAGGGCACCTTGATGCCGACGCGCGCGTTCGGAGCACCACACACGATGTTGAGCAGTTCGCCCGCGCCGACATCCACCTTGCAAACACGCAGGCGATCCGCGTCGGGGTGCTGCACCGCTTCCTTGATTTCACCCACGACGATGCCGGTGAACGCGGGCGCGACCGGCTCCAGCTCCTCGACTTCCAGACCCGCCATGGTGAGGGTATCGGCAAGCTGTTGGGTGGTGAGTTGGGGGTTGCAGAATTCACGCAACCAGGATTCTGGGAATTGCATAGCTTTTTAAAACTCTCTGGCGTTGGTCGGGCCTGTTCCCGGTTTGTATTTGTTGCTCTGAACAGGCTGTACGGATCAATGGAATGGCGGTGACAGCCGCCGTTACTGGAACTGCGACAGGAAACGGATGTCGCCGTCAAAGAACAGCCGCAAATCGTTCACGCCATAACGCAGCATGGTCAGCCGGTCCGGCCCCATGCCGAAGGCAAAGCCGATGTATTTTTCCGGGTCGAGCCCCATGTTGCGCACCACGTTGGGATGCACCTGGCCCGAGCCGGAGACTTCGAGCCAGCGGCCCGCCAGCGGCCCGCTCTGGAACTGGATGTCGATCTCCGCGCTCGGCTCGGTGAACGGGAAGAAGCTGGGGCGAAAGCGCAGCACCAGATCGTCCTGCTCGAAGAACGTCTTGCAGAAATCGGTGAACA
>NZ_JBEBOW010000209.1:0-3861 GCF_040396215.1 Diaphorobacter ruginosibacter
CATGTTGAGCCTCTCCGTATGAAGATGTGGGGGATATGCCCCGGGTGCGGATAATCCAGCCCCATGGCACTCATCACACTATTAGATGCGCAACTGGCTTTCGGCCATGTGGCCCTCCTCGATCACGCTGATTTCACCCTGGAGCCTTCCGAACGCGTGGGATTGATCGGGCGAAATGGCGCCGGCAAGTCATCGCTTCTCAAGATTCTGGCGGGCATTGCAAAGGCCGATGATGGCGTCTTGCATGTGCAGCAGGGCCTGCGGACCACTTATGTGGCGCAGGAGCCAGACCTGAATCCCGAGTCCACCATATTCGAGGTAGCGTCCGAGGGGCTGGGGCAGGTCGTCGAGTGGCGTGAGCAGTATCTGTCAGGCGCCCCCGGCATCGATCTGGATGCATTGCAATCGCGCATCGAGGCGCATGAGGGCTGGAACTGGGAGCAGCGTGTCGAGGAGACACTGCATCGGCTGCACCTGGATGCCGCCGCGCATGTGAAGACCCTCTCGGGCGGAACCAAGAAGCGCGTCGCGCTGGCGCGCGCACTGGTAGCCAGGCCCGACGTGCTGATGCTCGATGAGCCGACCAACCATCTGGACCTGGACTCCATCACCTGGCTGGAAGACCTGCTGATCGACTTCAAGGGCAGCCTCGTCACCATTACGCACGACCGTGCGTTCCTGGATCGCATCGCCACCCGCATCGTGGAGCTCGACCGGGGGCAGCTTCGTTCCTATCCCGGCAATTTCGCCACTTACGTATTGCACAAGGAGGAGCAGCTCGCGCAGGAGTCCGTCATCAATGCTCGCGCCGACAAGCTGCTAGCCCAGGAGGAAGTATGGATCCGCAAGGGCGTGGAGGCCCGCCGCACGCGCGCGCAGGGACGCATCACCCGGCTGGAGAGGCTGCGGGCCAACCGCGCGGCCCGCAGGGAAGCCCTTGGCAGCGTGAAGATGGACATCGCGTCTGGAATCCAGAACAGCTACCAGGGCAAGATCGTTGCGGAGCTTGTGGACGTGAGCAAATCATTCGGCGACAAGCAGATCGCCAGGAACTTCACCGCGACGATCCTGCGCGGCGACAAGGTCGGTCTGATCGGACCCAACGGCGCGGGCAAGACAACGTTGCTGCGCATGATCCTGGGCGAGCTGGAGCCCGACTCCGGAACCGTGCGCCGCGGCAATAATCTTCAGGTGGCCTATTTCGATCAGATGCGTGACGCCATCGACATGGATGCGACGCTGGAGGATTTCATCAGCCCCGGCAGCGAGTGGATCGAAATCGGCAGCCAGCGCAAGCATGTAAAGAGCTACCTGGGCGATTTTCTCTTCTCGCCGGCCCGCGCCAACTCGCCGGTGCGCTCGCTCTCGGGTGGCGAGCGCAACCGGTTGCTGCTGGCCAGGCTTTTCGCGCGACCCGCCAACGTGCTGGTGCTGGACGAGCCCACCAACGACCTGGACATCGATACGCTTGAACTGCTGGAGGAATTGCTTCAGACGTATGACGGCACCGTCTTCCTGGTCAGCCATGACCGCCAGTTCCTGGACAACGTCGTCACCAGCACCATTGCCTATGACGAGGCCGGCATCTGGACCGAATACGAAGGCAGCGTGGAAGACTGGCTGATACAGTCGCGCCGCAAGCGCGAGGCGGCCAATGCCGCCGCCGCGCCCAGGAAGGAAGCCAGGAAGGACGACGGCAACGCAGCAGACACGGAGCGCAGGCCCAGCCAACCCGCGCTCAAGCGCAAGCTCAGCTACAAGGAGCAGCGCGAGCTCGAACAGCTCCCCGCGCATATCGACGCATTGGAGGCGGAGCAGAAGTCCATCCGCGACGAGCTGGCCGACAGCACGATCTATGCGCGAGACGGCGCGCGCGCCGCGGCATTGCACGCGCGGGACGGCGAAATCGAAGAGCAGCTCATGCAGGCTCTGGAGCGCTGGTCCGAGCTCTCCGCTTGAGCACCGAGCGTCGCCGCTCAGTAGGGTGAATCGTCCTCCGCGCTGGCCGATGCGTCGCCGATCCGCAGCCTGCCCAGGATCGCCGGAGCGATCCGCGCAAGCGGCAGCACCTCGTGCTCCGCGCCATGCGCGATGGCTTCGCGCGGCATGCCGAACACGACGCAGGATTTCTGATCCTGCACATAGTTGTAGCTGCCGCAATCCTTCATCTCGCGCATCGCGGCCGCGCCGTCGCTGCCCATGCCCGTCAACATCACGCCGATGGCATGCGGCCCCACAGCAGCGGCAACCGAGCGGAACAGAACCTCGACGGAAGGCTTGTGGCGATTGACCGGTTCTCCATCAAACACCGACGCCACATAACGGCCGCCACGCCGCATGACGGCAAAATGCCTGCCGCCCTGCGCCACATAGGCGTGGCCGGGCAGCAGCGGCTCGCCATGCTGCACCTCCTTCACGGCAATCGTGCACAGCTCGTTCAGGCGCGCGGCAAAACTGGCCGTAAAGCCCGCGGGCATATGCTGAGCAATGACGATGGCGGGCGCGGCGGGTGGCATGTGCGAGAGCAATTCGCGCACGGCCTCCGTCCCCCCCGTGGACGCGCCAACGCAGATCAGCTTGAGATGAAGCAGCGCGCCGGCGCCAGCACCAGCACCCGGTGGCATCGGCGCGGATGCCTGCTCCCTCGCGCCGGCCTTCGACATTTCCGAGAGCATGCGCAGCCGGCGCACGGACTCCAGCGTGATGGGGGGAAGGCGCCTGACTCTCGCCTGCGCCGCGATGCGGATCTTCTCCACGATCTGCGCGGCCAGTTCCAGCAAGCCATTCTCGATACCCAGGCGCGGCTTGGCCACAAAATCCACCGCGCCCAGTTCAAGCGCCTTCAGCGTCACCTCCGCGCCATGTTCCGTGAGTGTCGAGATCATCAGCACCGGCATGGGGCGCAGGCGCATGAGCCGGCCCAGAAAATCGATGCCGTCCATGCGCGGCATCTCCACGTCCAGCGTCAGCACGTCGGGGTTGAGATCGCGTATCTGCTCGCGCGCGGCCAGCGCATCGTTGGCAGTGCCGACACATTCCATGTCGGGCTGCTGGTTGATGATCTCCTTGAGAAGATTGCGCACCAGGGCCGAGTCATCCACCACGAGAACGCGCGTCCTTGCCGCCATGCGCTCAGCCCTTTCGCCGCCCGAAGAGGTCCACCGAGCCGCCCCGCGTCGCGCGCACCACCGACTCCACATTGCCGCGCGCCTCCTGCGCGGCCAGCTCCTGCCCGTGGGTGTGGGCGAGCCGCTTGACCATGGCGCGGCCCGAAGCGCCGAAGAACACCACCTTGCGCGCATGAATATCCAGCACGTCCTCCGAAACCACGGGGATGCGCTCCATGGCCAGATAGCCACGCACAAACCCGGTATTGCGTTCGCCCACGTTCATGTTGGTGAAGCCCTGGATCACCTGGGCGCCGCCGAATATCTTGGCCTGGATACGCTCGCGGCGCGCGCCCATCTTCATCATTTCGTTGATCAGCAGCTCCATGGCGTAGGAGCCATAGCGGCCGCAGGCATCGCTGCTGTCCCCCTGCGGGAGCATGAAATGGTTCATGCCGCCCACGCCGGCCTGGCCATCCCAGAGGCACGCCGCGATGCACGAACCAAGCACCGTGACCAGCAGCATGTTCTCGTTGGTGACGAAATACTCCCCCGGCAGCACCTTGACGGCGTTGTGCTGGAAATGATGGTCATAAAAGAAAAACGAGGCCTGCCCCGGCTTGACCGGACGCTGGCGCAACTCGTCCAGCGTCACCGCTTTCGATGCGCCGCCGGGCGGCAACAAGGCGCTGGCGGGGTTCATATGCGCTCGTACAAGGTCTTGCCGCGCAGGACGAACAAGTCCTTAGCGTCG
>NZ_JBEBOW010000210.1:0-3856 GCF_040396215.1 Diaphorobacter ruginosibacter
ATCCCGCAAAGCCGCTGTCGCGGCGCGAGGAGATCGTAAACACGTTCTGAGAGCGGGCAGCCGTTTTGTGAACAATTCTTATGGCGGCAGGGCTGCCATGAGAGCCACAATGCATTGACCATGGCATTGGCCGCGGCAGGCTGTGTTTCCCTCCTCGTGAGGCCTGCGATCGGGCGTGAGAGTCAGCGCCATCACCCCACAACTTGAGGCTCTCCATGCAATTGCTGCTGGCCCCGATGGAGGGGCTGCTGGATTTCGTGCTGCGCGACGTGCTCACCCGGGTAGGGGGCGCGGACCGCTGCGTGTCGGAATTCATCCGCGTCACCGGGCGGCTGCTGCCGGACCGCGTCTTCTTTCGCATCATCCCCGAACTGCGCAACGGATGCCGCACCCTGGCCGGTGTTCCCGTGCGCCCGCAGTTGCTCGGCTCCGATCCGGCGAGCCTGGCGGAAAATGCCGCGCGTCTTGCCGAACTGGGGCCGTTCGGCATCGATCTGAATTTCGGTTGCCCGGCCAAGGTGGTGAACAAGCACGGCGGCGGTGCTTCGCTGCTGCGCGAGCCCGACCGCATCGCGCGCGTGGTGGAGGCCGTGCGCCGCGCCGTGCCGGCGCACATGCCGGTGTCGGCCAAGATGCGGCTGGGATACGACGACGATGGCCTGGCCGTCGACTGCGCGCGGGCCATGCAGGACGGCGGCTCCTGCGAGCTGGTGGTGCATGCGCGCACCAAGGCGGATGGATACCGCCCGCCCGCGTACTGGGACCGCATTCCCGCGATACGCGCGGCGGTGGATATACCCGTGATTGCCAACGGCGAGATCTGGACGGTGCAGGATGCGCTGCGCTGCAGGCGTGAATCGGGTTGCGGCGACCTGATGCTGGGGCGCGGTATCGTTGCCGATCCCGGGCTTGCGCATGCGATCCGCGCCGCCGATTCAGGCGGTGTGGATGCGCCGGTGGTCGAGTGGCCCGATCTGCAGCCGCACATCATCCGGTTCTGGCAGATGGTCTGCGCCGACCTCACGCCGGGGCAGCGCGCCGGACGCCTTAAGCAGTGGCTCAACCTGCTGCGCCGCCGCCATCCGCAAGCCGAGGCGGCCTTCCAGCATCTGCGCACCATCCGCGATCAGCGTGAGATCACGGCGTGGCTGCGGTCGCAGTTCGGCATGTTCGAGGTGAGCTCTCCCAGCCCGCAGGAAGTGCGCTGGCAGCTAGAGCACTGAGTCGGGTACCAGAGGCGCGATGATCTTGAGCATCATCCGCAGCGGCAGGCTGGAGTCGGGGTCCGTGCCTGCATCCTCCAGGCCGCTGCCTTCGGGCGCCTTCCATCGCAGCGCGCCGTCTTCCAGGACGACATGCCATGCGCCGAGCCTGAGCGTCTTCTCGATGAGGTCCGCTGTCTCGTGGGAGAGCTTGCTGCTTCGCACCAGCACCGCGATTTCCGTGTTCTGCAGCTTGGAGCGCTGGTCCAGATTCATCGACCCGATCACGGTCAGCCTGCCGTCCAGCACCAGCACCTTGGAGTGCAGCATCACGCGTTCGGTCTGCGGCGCCGCGTTGCCCGTGCTGCCCATTCCCAGGGCAGCGCGCAGGTTGCTGGGGTCGCTGGCCAGTTCGTAGAGTTCGACGCCGCTGCGCAGCAGCTGTTCACGATAGCGCGCGTAGCCGATGTGCGCGACCGGCGCGTCGTTGGAGGCCAGCGAGTTGGTGAGGATGCGCACGCGCACGCCGCGCCGGACAGCGGCCTTGAAGACTTCCATCATCGTGTCGCCGGGGACGAAGTAGGGCGAGACGATCAGCAGGTCCCTGTGCACGTAGTCGATCAGGCTCACCAGGCCATCCACCACGGAATCGGGCGCCGGAGCCTGCGCGCCGCGGCCCGCGCTCGTGTTCGCGCCGAGCTTTCTTGCGGCCTGGGCGCTGGCCGTGGTCGATGGCGACGCCGTCAACGGATCGGTCTGTCCGTCCGCATCGACGGCCGGGATCTTGCCGGGCCTGTCCGCCAGCATCACCGAATTCGCCCAGATGAGCGGCGCGCTCTTGAGGTCGAGCGCCTGCATGTTCCAGGCCTGCTCGCGCTGTTCGGGGCTGACAGGCGCGCGTGCGGACGGGCGGGGCTCGCCGTCGGGGGGCATGGGCCTGCCGCTGCGCTGCGGCGCGCCGGCATCGGCTTGTCCATGGGCGCTGTCGCCCGCCTGCTCATCCTGCTGCGCGAAGTGGGCGCGCATGCCGTCGAGTTCGTCTTGGGCGATCAGCGACTGGACGGGATAGGCGCGTTCGTTGTTCCAGTAGTCGTCGAAACTGCGCGATAGGTCCTGGACCAGCGGTCCGGCGATCAGCACGTCGGAGTCGATGAAGTTGGAGCTGGCGTTGCCGAAATACGAGTCGCCCAGATTGCGCCCGCCCATCACGCCCATCACGTTGTCAGCGAGGAACAGCTTGTTGTGCATGCGTTGCTGCGCGCGCTGGAAGTCGGTGGCCGCATGCCACATCCGGCTGAGGGCATTTTCGCGATCGCCGGGCAGCGGATTGAACATGCGCATCTGCACATTGGGCACGAAGGCCATGCGCATGACCAGCGCGTTGCGTCCCGTGCCGTGAAAATCGTCGAGCAGAATCCGCACCCGCACGCCGCGCCTGGCCGCATCGGCGATGGAGCGCAGCAGGCGCTCGGTGCTGGCGTCGGCATGGATGGCGTAGTACTGGATATCCAGCGTGAATCGGGCCTGCCTGATGAGCGCCAGCCGGCTGCCGTAGGCGGATTGGGGACCATTGAGCAGCATGAAGCCCGACGCTTGCGGCCCGGCCTTGTTTTCCTTTTGCTTGCGCGCGCGGGTCAACTGCACGAGCGGCGAGTCCGGCGACGGCTGGAGCGCGGTGGAGACGGGGCGCTCGACATGGGTGGGCAGCCTGGTGGCGCAGCCGGTGAGGGACAGCAGCCAGCCCAGCACCAGCCCGAGAGCGGACAAGCGCAGCCAGATAGCGTGCGCGGCAGGGGCAGCCGGGGTGGCGCGGGCGATGGCGGGGCGGTTCATGGGATTCGCGTATCGGCAGTGGATACCCAGCAATGTACTTGCTGCGAGCGCGGCATGTCCTGCCAGCCGGCGCCGCGGCAGGAGGTCGGCGCGACCCGCGCGGGGGCGTGGGCGGCGGACGAGGGCCGCCGCGCGGTCAGCCGCGCCTGCGGATGGCGGTCTTGGGGCGGAAGCCTTTGCAGATTTCGTCGCGTGTTTCGAGATACGGGCCGCCGATCAGGTCGATGCAGTAGGGCACGGCGGCAAAAATGCCGCTCACCTGTTGCGTGCCGTCCGCGGCCTTCAGCCCTTGCAGCGTTTCGGCGATGGCCTTGGGTTGGCCGGGAAGGTTGATGATCAGGCTATGGCCTCGGATGACGGCCACCTGGCGCGACAGGATGGCGGTGGGCACGAATGCCAGGCTGATCTGGCGCATCTGCTCGCCGAAGCCGGGCATTTCCCTGTCGGACACGGCCAGCGTGGCTTCCGGTGTCACGTCGCGCGGCGCGGGGCCGGTGCCGCCGGTGGTCAGCACCAGCGAGCAGCCGGCGTCCACCAGTCCGATCAGCGCGGCGCTGATGCCGTCCTTTTCGTCGGGGATCAGGCGCTCCTCGAAGTCGATGGGATTGTGCAGCGCGCCTGCAAGCCATTCCTTCAGCGCGGGCAGCCCCTGGTCCGCATAGACGCCGGAGCTTGCGCGGTCGCTGATCGATACCACGCCTATCCTCACGCGTTCGGGCGTGGCGGGCAGGGGCGGGAGTTGCGTTGAATCTGTGGTCGTCATGCTCGTGTGAAGAAGTGGGTGCGGGCGCGGCGCGCGGGTTCCGGACGCGCGGTCGCGG
>NZ_JBEBOW010000211.1:0-3829 GCF_040396215.1 Diaphorobacter ruginosibacter
GCCTACATCCAGGATTCCGGCCCGGGTTTGCGGCCCTTTTTCTCCACCGGATTGGCGAGGAGTTTCTGTGCCGGATAGGCGCGCAGGAACTCCTTGGCCTGCGACGCTCTGGCGTTCAGCCATGCGTCATACGCGCCTTCGTTGAGGATGGCCGGCATGAGCTTTTCCGCTCCCGGCGCCGGATAGCGGTTCATGAGCGCATGCGCGTTGGCGTTCACGGTGATGATGGCAAAGCTCAGCAACTGCGAGCCGTCTTCCGGATCGAGCCAGCGCGCCCACACGCCCGCCGCGCCCATGGGCAGGCCGTCCACGCGGGCAATACGGGTCGGCAGCGGCTTGCTCGGACGATGATCGTTGGCGATGAACGCCATCATCGGCACGATGCAGCGTTGGTTGTTCAGCCACGCGTCGCGGAAAGCGGTTCCCGTGGAGACCAGGTCCGACTTCACGTTGGCGAGCTTGGGCGCGCGCAGCCGTGCGTCGGAGGCGGACTTCACCCAATTCGGCACCAGCCCGAACTGCGCGGGGACGAGCATGCGCTCTGGCGCCGCTTTCGCTTCTTCATCCCGCGGTGCTTGCGCCGCGCGTTCGGCGTCGCTTGCGCCGGTCAGCGTGCGGGTGATGAAAAAGGACGGCTTGCGCGGCGTGACCTGGCGCTCGCCCGGCTCGGCGGGAGGCTCCACGCGAAACGCGGAACGAAAGAGTTCGGCGTCCTTGAGGGATTCAAATTGGGTGCTCATGCCCGCGATCGTACGCGGGAGCGGGCGTCGTGCCGCGCAAAAACTGCTCAGGCGGGCAACTCTCCAAGTTCGGGCACGCCGCGTCGCTTGGCGACGGCGATCGGCGGCGCCCAGCGGCCGCCCTTGGGCTTCTTGCTGGTCACGAGCGTGATCTCCGCCGGCTCGAACACTTCGAGGTTGTGCGTGATCGGCGTGGTGAGCACATACTGCGCGCGCGTCGAGCGCAGGAAGTGGCCGACCAGCTGGATGTTGCGCACGTCCAGATGAGCGAACGGCTCGTCGATGAACACGAAGCCGCCCGAGCCGCTTTCCTCGTCCTTGAGCAGGCCGACGAGCAGGATCAGCGACTTGATCACCTGCTGGCCGCCCGAGGCCTCGCCGTCGTTCAGGCCGATCGTTCCCTTGCCATCGAACGCGAAGTTCACCTTCAGGCCCGCCTGCGCGAGCACCGTGTCTTCGTTTTCCAGCAGCGGCAGGTCGGCGGTCACGTCCACGCCAGCCAGCGCGCCCAGCTCCTGGATGTTCCTGCGGTAGCGGCGCACCGTGCTGCGCAGCACTTCGATATAGCTCTCGCGCGCGTTGTGCACGGCCGTTGCGGCCTGCGCGTTCTTGACCTTGTGGTCGTCGAGATGGGCGGCCTGCTCGCGCACGGTCATGTCCATGCGGCGATGGCGTTCCTCCACCGTGTCGTCGGTTTCCCAGGTGCTCTGGTCGAGTTCCTGCTCCACCGTGTGCAGGCGCAGCCGGGCCTGCACTTCATTCATGTACTCATCGACCAGTGCGCGGATGGTGCCCGCGGCAATCCAATGGGCGGGAAACTGCCGGCGCTGCGCCTGGTTTTGAGCGACCTGCGCCAGTTGCTGGCGGCGGCGCGCACTCCAGTCCTGGGCCGCGCGTTCGGAGTCGCCGCGCGCACGCAGCAATTGCGCCTCCAGGCGCCTGTGTTCGTCGGCGAAAGCGCGATGGCGGTCGTGCGCCCGGGCGGTGTCCGCCTCCAGCTGCTGCCAGCGCGAACCTGCGGCGATCCGCGCCTGCCTGGCCGCGGGCCATGCGGCGCGCGCCTCGGCGAATTCATCGCCGCGGCGCGCGAGTTCTTCCGCCGCGCCGTGGCCTTCGAGCGCGCGGCGCGTGTCGGTGATCTGGCGCTTGACGGCCATGACCTCTTCATGCACGGGCGCGAGCTGGGCGTCGATGCGCGCCACTTCCTTTTCGGTGGATGCGCGCCGCGCCTGGACGGCCGCGGTGCCGAACTGGTGTTCGTGCGCATCCACCCACATCGAGCGCGCGCCGCGTCCGTCGTGCATGTAGGCCTGCGGCGTGATCCATGTGCCGCCAAGGCGCTTGCCTTCGCGCGGGTCGGCAACGCAGCGCAGTTGCTGCAATTGCTGCACCAGCCAGCGCGGCACCGCAGCGGTGAATCTCACGTGGGCCAGCAGCGTGTCTGGATCGCCCTTGAGCGCGGGCTGGCCGGGCTCGACGATGTAGTGGCGGTAGCGCTCGCGTTCGCCCAATTCGTAGGCCTGCGCAAGATCGTCTTGCCTGGCGAGAAGCGCCACCCAGCGGTGGCCGCGCAGCACGCCCTCGATGGCGTGGCGCCAGCGTTCGTCGAGCACCTCGACCACTTCGGCGACGAATTGATGGCCGATGCCCGCGCCATGGAGCGCGCGCCGGAACCTGAGCGCTTCGGGCGGCATGGGCGGCAGGTTCTGGCCTTCCAGGGCGCCGAGCGCTTCCTGCGCGGCCTTGCGGCGCTGCTGCAGCGCGCCGCGCTGCTCCAGCAGATCGGCTTCCCTGGCCTGCAATTGGGCAAGATGGGCCTGCAGCTCGTCGGCATTGCTGCCTTTGTCCACCAGCGCCAGCAATTCCTGTTCGCGCTGGACGATTTTTTCGAGCGGCGCTTCATGGCGCTGCGCGGCGTCGAACGCGGCGCGCGCCTGGTCGCGCTCCACGCGCAGCTCCTCGGCCTTCTGTTCGGAGCCCGCGCTTTCCTGCAGCAGATGCAGCAGCCTCTGGTTTTGAACGGCGATGTCCCGCAGCGCCGCGCCGTGCTGTGTTTTCTGCCGGCGCAGATCGTGCGACTGCCTGAGCAGCGACTCGCGCCCGCTCCACCACGCGAGCACCGGAACCACTTCGGTCGCCAGCCGTTCGCGTTCGGCCAGGCGCAGGCGCCAGGTCTTGTAGTTGTTGACGCGATGGGCCAGTTCGGTGAGCTGGGCCCGGCTGTGGTCGAGCTCATGCCCGGCCTGCGCCATCTCGCGCGCCAGTTCCTGCTGATGACCGCGCGCCTTCTCGTAGGCGTCCAGCACTTCCTGGTCGCCGAACACGTCGAAGACCAGCCGCAGAAGCTCGCGCGGACTGAATTCGCACAGGCGGTCGGTCTGCCCCTGCTCGAGCGAGAGCACGCGCGCGATCGCGGGCGAGAGCCCCGCGCCGGCGAGCACGCGCCCCCAGTTTTCCACGCCCATGAAGCCGAGGTCCTTCTCGGGCGTGTCGCGCAGCTGCTCGACGCTGACGTCGCCTTCGACCAGGCAGTAGCGGCGCTGCCAGTCGCCGCCGTTGCGGTCGATGCGGCAGGCCAGCGTGACCTGGTCGCTGTAGATGAGGCGGCGCGCGAACGGCCGGCTCGATGTCTGCCGGCCCTGCGGCCGGTTGTCGACCACGGCGCGCAGCCATGCGGTCTGCGCGCCCGCGTGCCGTGCGTACGTCTTGTAGTCGCGCGGGGAGGAGCAGCGCAGGCCAAGCAGCGTGCGCATGGCGTCCAGCAGCGTGGTCTTGCCGGAACCGTTGGGCCCGGCGATGGTGATGATGGACGCATCCAGCGGCAGTGAAACGCGCTGGCAATAGTCCCAGTGGACCAGCTCCAGAGTCTGCAGGTGGAACATGGCGGTCAGTGCTCCTCGGGACTGAGCCGGGTGGCGGCGCGTTCGTCGATGAGGTCGTCGATGGCGGCCTCGATGTTGTCCACCACGTCGGGCTCCAGCGGCGGCTCGGTCACCGACTGCGCATACGACTGGCCGGGCTCCGGTGACACCGGTGGCTGCGGGGCGGCGCTGGACGATGCGGGCGCGGGCATGGCTGGCGCGGCGGGT
>NZ_JBEBOW010000212.1:0-3777 GCF_040396215.1 Diaphorobacter ruginosibacter
CCGCTGCCGGTCCCATCTACAACATGGCGAATCTTCCTCCCGCCATCCGTGAGCAGCTGCCCAACCTGCAGCTGGCCGGCATCACCTATTCGGGCAACCCTCAGTTCCGCATGGTGATCGTCAATGGGCAGGTGCTGCACGAAGGCGATTCGGCGGGGCCGGGTCTGGTGCTGGAGCGCATTGAAAACGCGCGCACGATCTGGACGTTTCGCGGATACCGCTATGCGCTTCCGTGACGCTGTCACCCCGGGGCGGATCGCGGTGGGCCATGCGTGCCGCTGCGGATGACCTGCTGCCGCGCAGCAACGTGATCGGGTTATCCCGCTAGCGTGCGCGGGGACGACTGAGCGATGCTCGCGCTTCATGAGCCAGGAAGTTTCGCTGCATCAACGCCGCCGCCCGCCCACCGTCCATGAGGTCGACGGCATTCCGTGGCTGCGCCTGCTCAACGCCGGCGAGCGTGAGCGCGCACTCGCCACGCTGGTGGTGGGCGATGCCTTGCGCGGCGACTATGTTTGCCGCGTCGGCCGCCCGGTGACTTATTGGTTCGGACTGGTCGAGGGGCTGCTCAAGATGAGTGCCGACAACGCCGATGGCCTGACCATGACCTTCACCGGCGTTCCGCCTGGCGGCTGGTTTGGCGAAGGCACGGCCCTCAAGCGCGAGCCTTACCGCTACAACATCCAGGCGTTGCGCAAGAGCCTGGTGGCGGGCCTGCCGATCGACACGTTCCACTGGCTGCTCGACCATTCGATCGGCTTCAACCGTTTCGTGATGAACCAGCTCAACGAACGGCTGGGCCAGTTCATCGCCGCGCGCGAGATCGACCGCCTGGGCAATCCCGACGTGCGCGTGGCGCGCAGTCTGGCGGCGCTGTTCAACCCGGTGCTCTATCCGGCGGTGGGCGAGATTCTGCGCATCACGCAGCAGGAGCTGGCGTACATCGTCGGGCTGTCGCGCCAGCGGGTGAACGAGGCGCTGTCCACGCTGGAGGAGCAGAAAGCCATCAGCGTCGAATACGGCGGGGTGCGCGTGCTGGACCTGCAGGCGCTGCGCACCGGCATGTTCACCCAGCGGAAGGCGCAGGACGGCGGCCTGATGCCGCGGCGCGGACGCCACGGCGCCGCGCCTGCCTCGCTGCATGGCGATGTCGTGGACGCGTCCGGGGCCTCGGTACAGATCGCCTGAAAGCGAGCAGGGGCGAGAATCAATGTCCCCGGCGGTGTTTTCGAGACGCCGGGCTATCCGGGCGGCGCGCGGGCTTGAGACAATACGGCCATGCCCGAAAAGCCATCCAACCCTTCTTCTTCCTCTTCTTCTTCCGTATCCGGGACGCAGCAGCCGTCCGCCCGCCCGCGCCTGGCGCTCAAGCGCCCGCCCACCGCAGGCGGGCAGGGGCGTACACCGCCGCCATCGGCTTCAGCCTCGCCCTCCGCCGGAGCGGGCCGCTCGGGCGCGCGTGCGGCGCCACCCTCCGCCAAGCCCGCTTTCGTGCCCAGGCCGCGCGCGAATACCTGGTCGGCATCGGACGGCGGCGCGCCCGTCTTGCCGGGTGCGCGCACCGCTGCCGGTGTTCCCGTGCGCGGCAGCCTGCCTTCGGCGGACAGGCAGCCGTCGGACACCCTGCGGCTGAACAAGCGCATGGCGGATCTCGGGCTGTGCTCGCGCCGCGAAGCCGACGACTGGATCTCCAGGGGATGGGTGCGGGTGAATGGCGAAGTGGCGGAAATGGGCGTGCAGGTGTCGCCAACGGACCGCATCGAAGTGGACCGCCAGGCGCAGGGCCTGCAGGAGCAGCAGGTCACGATCCTGCTGCACAAGCCCATGGGCTACGTGAGCGGCCAGGCCGAGGATGGCCACACGCCGGCGGTGGCGCTGATCAATCCGCGCACGCGTTGGCAGGAAGACCCCAGCCGCACGCGCTTCACGCCGGGGCAACTGCGTGGGATGGCTCCCTGCGGGCGTCTGGACATCGATTCGGTGGGACTGCTCGTGCTCACGCAGGATGGCCGCGTGGCGCGCCAGCTCATCGGCGAAGACTCCACCGTGGACAAGGAATATCTCGTGCGCGTGGTCTATGGCGACCATGACAAGGACGTGCGCTCGGTGTTCCCCGAGGACAAGCTCGCGTTGCTCAATCACGGCCTGTCACTGGATGGACAGAAACTGCGTCCCGCCAAGGTGGAGTGGCAAAACCCCGAGCAGCTGCGCTTCGTGCTCAACGAAGGCAAGAAGCGCCAGATCCGCCGCATGTGCGAACAGGTCGGCCTGAAGGTGGTGGGGCTCAAGCGCATCCGCATCGGCAGGATCACGCTGGGCAACCTGCCGGTGGGGCAGTGGCGCTATCTCGGGGCGCACGAGAAGTTCTGACGCGGCGCGGGCCGTTTCAGTAGATGACCTTCACCACCACCGTATCCGAGTAGCTGCCGGGGCGCACGTTGCCGCTGGCAATCCGCCCATAGATGGGAATGGCGCTCTCGTAGTCGCCCGTTCCCTGACGGCTCATGGTGTTGGTGTTCTGGATGTTGCCCCACGGCAGGGTGCGGGCCGCGTCGCGGTAGAGGCTGTAGTTCAGGTAGGTGTCTGGGTCGCCGGTGACGGTGCTGCTGGATTTCAGCACGCCCGCGCCATTGGCCGGCGTGGGCGTGCCGCCCGGTTCCATGGCGATCTGGTAGCTGGTTTTGTTGGTGCAGCGCGTGCGCAGGCTGCTGCTGGCGTCGAACGGCCCGGATGCCAGCGGGTCGATGGACGCGAAATTCATGTTGGCGCCGGAGGTGTCCAGATGGCATATCGGCAGCACCTTGGCCGTGACCGAGAACGACAGGCTCTTCGGCGTGAACGATACGTTGCTGCTGCTGGCGCCGACGCCCTGGCAGGTGACGCTGGAGCTGCTGCCCGTGACGACGACGATTTCCGCTGACGTGCCGCTGAAGTTGCTCTGGTAGCTCCCGGGCACGGCAGTGGTCTGGCCCGAGGTGATGGCGGCGGAGTAGTTCACCGCTCCCGTCTTTCTGACGTAGTCGCCCAGGATCAGCCATTTGACGGGGAGCTCGAGCACCACTTCGGCGGCGCGTGATCCGCTCACGCTGCGCGTGCCCCATGGCGTGTTGGCGCTGGAGTAGAGCTGGTACTGAAGGGCGTCGGCGGCCGGGGATGCCGTCGTCGTCATGCTGCGCGGAGTGATCGACGTGCCGGCGCTGCCCGGCCCGAAGTTGAAGCAGACCGCGGCGTAGATGGAATTGCCGATTCCCAAGATGGCGGAGTTCGTGTTGTAGCACTCGAAGGAGAGCTGCCCGCTGGTCGTGGGCGCGGCGTCGAATGGTGTGAAGCTGCCGAACGCGACGGCGCCGGGCATGGTGAACTTGCTGCATACGACGTCCTGCGCATGCGCGTTCTGCGCGCCCGCGAGCCACAGCGCGCAGGCGGCGAGAAAGCCCAGCAAGGCTCGGAACAAGCGTGTGGAATGCGTCATGGCGCTAGCCTGGTTGGCAGGTGAGGGGGCCGATCACCGGGATGGTGTCGACCGGCGATGCGTAGGGCCAGTCGAGCAGCGCGGTGCAGCTCTGCCCGTCGGGCAGCGTCACCTCGATGCGGTTGTGCGCCGACAGCGTCTCGAAGTAGGTCGCGCCGTCATAGCCCACGACGGCAGCGTTGTCCGGCCCGGCCGTGGCGTCCTTTGCCGCGGGACGCGCGACGGCGCGGCTGCCGAGCGCCAGGGGCCGTGCCTGCGTATCCACGAGCAGCACGCTGGCGGAGCGGATGCGCTGGATGTCGAAC
>NZ_JBEBOW010000213.1:0-3725 GCF_040396215.1 Diaphorobacter ruginosibacter
CGCAAAGCCGCTGTCGCGGCGCGAGGAGATCGTGAACACGTTCTGAGCGCGTGAACGGATTCCGGGCGCGTGCCGGCTGCCGGGAATGGGCGAAGAAAAGGCCTGCCGCGCGATGCGCGGGCAGGCCGTGTCATGGCGCGCGCCGGGCCTGGGTCCGGCGGCTGCGCTCAGGCCTCGATGCGGCCCAGGAGCAGGTATTCCATGAGTGCCTTCTGCACGTGCATCCGGTTCTCGGCTTCGTCCCACACCACCGATTGCGGGCCGTCGATCACGTCGGCCATGACTTCCTCGCCGCGATGCGCGGGCAGGCAGTGCATGAACAGCGCGTCGGGCTTGGCGGCGGCCATCATGTCCGAGTCCACGCACCAGTCGGCAAAGGCCTTCATGCGCTTTTCGTTTTCGGCCTCGTAACCCATGCTGGTCCAGACGTCCGTGGTGACCAGGTCCGCGCCCTTGCAGGCCTGCATGGGATCGGCGAAGACCTTGTAGCAGCCGGCGCGCGGTGTGCGGCCGCCGAAGGCGAGGCTCTCGTCCACCTCATAGCCGCTGGGCGTGCTGACGTGGACGGTGAAGTCCAGCAGTTCGGCGGCCTGCAGCCAGGTGTTGGCCATGTTGTTGCCGTCGCCGACCCATGCCACCGTCTTGCCCGTGATGGAGCCGCGATGCTCTATATAGGTGAAGATGTCGGCCATGATCTGGCAGGGGTGGAATTCGTTGGTCAGCCCGTTGATGACCGGCACGCGCGAGTTGGCGGCAAAGCGCTCGATCTTGCTTTGCTCGAAGGTGCGGATCATCACCAGATCCGTCATCCGGCTGATGACCTTGGCGCTGTCGTCGATCGGTTCGGAGCGGCCGAGCTGGCTGTCGCCGGTGGTCAGGTGAACGACGCTTCCGCCGAGCTGGTACATGCCCGCCTCGAAGCTCACGCGCGTGCGGGTGCTGGCCTTCTCGAAGATCATCGCCAGCGTGCGGTCGAACAGCGGGTGGTATTTCTCGTAGCTCTTGAACTTGCCCTTGATGATGGCCGCGCGCGAGAACAGGTAGTTGTAGTCGTCGGACGTCAGGTCGGAAAACTGCAGATAGTGCTTCATTGCTTTGTGGCTCCTTCAGCGAGGAATTTCTTGACCAGTGGAGCGAGGCGCGCCACGATTTCATCGGCCTCGGCGCGCGAGAGAATCAGCGCGGGAACCAGCCGGATCACGGAGTCGGCGGTGACCGAGAACAGCAGGCCGGCCTCTTCGGCGCCGCGCGTGATCAGCGCGCCGCAGGGACGGTCCAGCTCGACGCCGATCATCAGGCCCTGGCCGCGCACGTCCAGCACGCCCTTTTCGCCGGCGAAAGCGGCCTTGAGAGCTTCCTTGAGATGAGCGCCCACATCCGCCGCGTTCTGCAGCAGCCTGTCTTCATCCATGATGCGGATGGTTTCCACGCCCGCGCGCATGGCAAGCGGGTTGCCGCCGAACGTCGTGCCGTGGTTGCCCGGCTGCAGCACGCCAGATGCCTTGCCGCGCGCGAGCACGGCGCCGATCGGCACGCCCGAGCCCAGTCCCTTGGCAAGCGACATCACGTCGGGGACGATCCCGGCCCACTGGTGGGCGAACCACTTGCCGGTGCGGCCCATGCCGGCCTGCACTTCGTCGAGGATCATCAGCCACTCGTTGGCGTCGCACAGCTCGCGCACCTGCCGCATGTATTCGGCGCGCATCGGGTGCAGTCCACCTTCGCCCTGGATGGGCTCCATCATCACGGCGACCACATCGGGGTTGCCCGCGGTGGCCTTTTTCAGAGCGTCGATGTCGTTCACCGGAACACGCAGGAAGCCGTCGAGCAGCGGGCCGAAACCGTCGCGCACCTTGGGGTTGCCGGTGGCGGTCATGGTGGCGATCGAGCGGCCATGGAAGGCGTGCTCGTACACCACGATCACCGGCTTCTCGACGCCCTTGTCCACGCCATACTTGCGGGCGATCTTGATGGCGGCCTCATTGGCTTCCAGGCCCGTGTTGCAGAAGAAGACGTTGTCCATCTTCGCGCGTTCGACCAGCAGCCTGGCAAGCTCTTCCTGGCCGGGCACGTGGTAGTAGTTGGAGGTGTGGATCAACCGGGCAAGCTGCTCCTGCAGCGCCGGAACGAACCTGGGGTGGTTGTGGCCGAGTGTGTTCACCGCGATGCCCGCGAGACCGTCGAGGTATTCCTTGCCGTTCACGTCCCACACTCGCACGCCCTGTCCTCGGTCCAAGGCGATTGGAACGCGGCCATAGGTGTTCATCACGTGAGGCGAGGCGGCCTCGACAAAAGCGGTCATGCGGAAATCTCCTGACATAGCTGGGAAACACAAGGCTGGCATGATGGCCAACCGGACGAGATGTGATTTTAGGGGCTGCTCGACAAGCCTTCGTTGAGTATTCCGCATCACAGTCATGCGTGCCGGACGCAGGCTGCCGGCATCATGGGCGAGAGCTGCGCCGGATGGTAGGCTTATGGGGTTTTGTATGCATGGTTTGCATAAACCAATGCATCGTTTTTATTTTTCAAGGCCTTTGTGCTGCTATTCAGTCTTATCTCTTATATAAGAGTTAGAATCGGAGCACGTGGCGCACGATGCCATGGTTCATTATTCAAGACGCCTCACCAATGGTTTCCTCCGACGCAAAAGAAGTCTTCATTCAAGGTATCACCCATGAGGGAAGAACCTTCCGGCCCAGCGACTGGGCGGAGCGGCTGGCGGGGGTGATGAGCCAGTTCAGGCCCGGCGGCTCGACTCCGGGGAGCCACCTGAGCTACTCGCCCTGGTGCATTCCCACCAGCATGAACGGCGTGAAATGCGTGGTGGTCAACAGGGAGTTGCAGAAGTACGAACCCATGGCATGGGACTTTGTTCTCAACTTCGCAAGAGACAACAACCTCCAGATAGCCGAAGCATGCTTGCTTCCCGATCCAAAGGCCTGAATTCCAGGCCTTTTCCTTTTTTGCTTTTTCCTCTTTTCCGTATGGCTGGCCGGCTCGCGCAGGAAGACGGGGGCATGGCTTCGCGTTGCATCCCCATGACAATTCCAGGCTCCTTGCCCTGAGTCGGGCAGGCTTCGCGCGGGTGCAATAGACTCGCTGCCGGCCATCCAGCGCATCCGGCGGCAACTCGCGGAGTGGAGGATGGCCTCGGTTCAACAACAAGAGTTCACATGACCAGTAACGCCATTCATCTGTTTACCAAGCGCCGTACACAATACGCCATCGGCAAGAACCTTCCCCTTCCCGAGGCGCAGGTCGAAGCGCTGATCCGCGAGGCGATCCGCCAGGCTCCTTCCTCGTTCAATTCGCAAAGCTCGCGCGCGGTCATCCTTTTCGGCGCCGCGCATGAAAAGCTCTGGAGCATCACCCGCGAGACGCTGCGCAAGATCGTGCCCGCCGATGCATTCGCTGCGACAGATGCCAAGATGAGCGCTTTTGCGGCGGGAGCCGGCTCGGTTCTTTTCTTCGAGGACCAGGATGTCCTCAAGGGGCTGCAGGAGAAATTTCCGCTGTATGCGGACAACTTCCCGGTGTTCTCGGAGCATTCGGCGGGAATGGCCCAGTTTGCGGTATGGACCGCGCTGGCCGATGCGGGCATCGGTGCGAGCCTTCAGCACTATGGCCCGCTGATCGATGCGGAAGTCGCCTCCACCTGGGGCATTCCGGCATCGTGGAGGATGCGCGCCCAGATGCCCTTTGGCTCCAATGAGAAGCCGTTC
>NZ_JBEBOW010000214.1:0-3704 GCF_040396215.1 Diaphorobacter ruginosibacter
CGGCTTCGCGCCTCGTCTCGATCGCAAACCTTCGGTTTGCTGGGTCGTGTTAGCAACTCTAAATCACAGCGCCGCCACCACGCCGATTTCCACGCTGAGCACGGGGCGAGCGAGCGCCGATTCCACACAGGCGCGCGCCGGTGCGTGGCCTGCGGGAACCCACGCGTCCCACACGCTGTTCATTTGCTCGAACGTGGTGTGATCGGCCAGCCAGATCGTGGCCTGGACGATCCTGGTCTTGTCGGTGCCGGCTTGCGCGAGCAGGGCGTCGATCTTGTCCAGAATCTCCCTGGTCTGCCCAGCCACGTCCTTGGCGGGGTCGGTGGCCACTTGGCCGGCCAGGAAGACGAAGCCGTTGGCGATGACCGCCTGGCTCATGCGGGCATTGGTGTGCAGGCGCGTGATGGGGGTACTCATGGAATTTTCCTTTAAGAAAAAAGCGTGATCGTAACCCGCTTGCGCCAGCCCTGATGCAAATCACCTCCGCGAGAGGCGACGGGCGCTATTGAGGCAGCGGCGAGCGATAGGCGATCTGGCTGAGCGCTTCGCGCAGCGCCTGGGCCCTGTCCGCGCCGAGCAGTTCGACATAGTCTGCCTCTATCTGATTGATGGCCTCGTGCATGTGCATCATGTAGTCCAGTCCCTTCGCGGAGAACTGCACCTTGAATGCGCGGGCATCGCTGAGGTCCTGTACACGCGTGACGAGCCCCGACGCCTCCAGGTCCCTTACGGCTTTACCGGCGGCCTGCTTGCTGACTCCCATGCGCCGGGCAAGCTCGGTGCCGCGTGTGCCCTCCAGGTCAATATAGGGAAGCATGCCCGCGGCAGCGGCGGGCAGATCCTTCAGTTGATTGCCCATGGCGACGTGAAGCCTGTTGACGAAATCCTTGCGCGCGAGCAGGAGCATGCGCCCGACGCCGTAACGTCGTTTTTGCCGCAATTCGTCGATTTGCTCTTTTGTATACATAGTTATTTAATATTATGTGGCGAAATGCTCGAACATGAGTGCTATCGTTATGCAGAATTTACAAATTTTGAATAGAACCGGAGTAGAGAGAGCCGTATGAGCAAGCGTCGGCCATATTCCAGGATGACCGGCGTCATTTTCTGGGCCTGTCTCGGGATTTTTTCCGCCTGCGCCCACGCGGATGACCTGGAAGACTATCCCGACCAGAGCATCCGGATCGTGGTGCCGTTTCCTCCCGGAGGCAGTACGGACAGCATCGCGCGTATTCTTGCCGAGGGCATGTCCAGGGAGCTTGGCACTCCCGTCTATATCGACAACCGCCCCGGGGCTTCGACGAATATCGGCTCGGAATCGGTTGTGAAGGCGCGCCCGGACGGCTACACGCTGCTGATGGGCGGAAGCACTTCGATCGCCAATACCATCTTCGGCCCGAAGCCGAACTTCGAGCCCCGCGAAGCGCTTGCACCGATCAGCACCGTGGCCGAGGTGTCGTTCGTTCTCGCCACCAATCCGGATGCGCCGTTCACCAAGCCGTCCGAGTTCCTGGACGCGGTGCGTTCCGAGCCGGGCAAGTTTTCCGTGGCCAGCGCCCAATTGGATACCTATGTCGAGCATCTCAAGCTGGCGGCCAGCGTGGACATCCTGCACGTTCCCTACAAGGGCGGCGCCTATGCGGTGACGGATGTCATGTCCGGGCAGGTCGATTCGGCCTTTGCGCTTGTTCCCGTACTGCTGCCGCAGATCAAGGCAGGGAAGCTGCGGGCGATTGCCGTGTCGTCGTCCAAAAGGCTGTCCATGACACTGCCGGACGTGCCGACTTTCGCTGAAAGCGGCGTGGATTTCGTCAGCACGATCTGGTACGGCCTGCAGGCGCCGGCGGGACTGATTCCCGAGCGCATGAATAAATTGAACAAGGCGGTTCGCAGCGTGGTCGATGCGCCGGATTTTGCAGGGCGGCTGGCAGAGCTTGGCGCAAGCGCGGGTGGCAGCAGCGCAGCCGCCATGACCCAGTTGCTTGACAGGCAGCAAAGTGCTTGGCAGGAGTTGGCGCGCAAGTACCCGGAGCTCTTGCAGGCCGGCAAGTAAGGCCGGATGCCCGGCCGAAGGTTCAGAGCTGCTTGACCAGCACCTGGCTTTTGCGGTCCCAGTTGTATTTTTTCTTGCGCGCCTCGGGTAGCCAGTCCGGGCTCACCGGCTGGAAGCCGCGCTTGATGAACCAGTGCATGGTCCGCGTCGTCAGTACGAAGATGCTCTTGAGGCCCATGGCGCGCGCGCGCTGTTCGATGCGCTTGAGCAGCTTCTCGCCGTCGCCCGTGCCCTGGCTCATGGGGGAGACGGTGACGGCGGCCATTTCGGCCGTGCCGGCCTCGGGGTAGGGGTAGAACGCGGCGCAGCCGAAGATCACGCCGTCGTGCTCGATCACCGTGTAATTGCTGATGTCGCGCTCGATCTCGGTACGGTCGCGCTTGACCAGCGTGCCGTCGTTCTCGAACGGCTCGATCAACTGGATGATGCCGCCCACGTCATCGATTGTCGCCTCGCGCAGCTCCTCGAGCTTTTCGTCGATGACCATGGTGCCGATGCCGTCGTGCACGTAGATTTCGAGCAGCAACGCGCCGTCCACCGCGAACGGCAGGATGTGGCTGCGCTCGACGCCGTGTTCGCAGGCGCGCACGCAATGCTGGAGGTAGAAACCCGTGTCGGTCGGCCGCTGCGCCGCTGGCAACTGCGACAGGAGCAGCCGGGCAGCGGCCAGCGGCAGTTCGGTGTCGATGGGGTTGTCCTCACCTTCTGGCTCCAGCGGCTTGACCAGGATTCCAGGCACTTCGGTCAGGAACAGCAGCTTGTCCGCATGCAGTTCGATGGCCACGCGGGTGGCGACTTCTTCCATGGCCAGATTGAACGCTTCGCCCGTGGGAGAGAAGCCGAAGGGCGAGATCAGCACCATGGCCTCGGATTCAAGCGTGCGCTTGATGCCTTCCACGTCCACCTTGCGGACCAGGCCGGAGTGCTTGAAGTCGACGCCATCGACGATGCCCACGGGGCGCGCCGTCAGGAAGTTGCCGGAGATGACCCGCACGCGGGCGTCCGCCATGGGCGTGTTCGGCAGACCCTGGCTGAATGCGGCCTCGATCTCGTAGCGCAACTGGCCGGCAGCCTCCTGGGCGGAGTCCAGGGCGATCTCGTCCGTCACGCGGATGCCGTGCGAATACTGCGGTGCATGACCCTTGGCGCGCAACTGCTCATTGACCTGCGGACGAAAGCCATGCACCAGCACCAGCTTGACGCCCATGGCCTGAATCAGCGCCAGGTCCTGCACGATGCTCTGCAGCTTGCCCGCGGCGATCGCCTCTCCCGTGATGCCCACCACGAAGGTCTGGTGCCGGAACTTGTGGATGTAGGGCGCCACGGACCGGAACCAGGGAACGAAAGTGAAATTGAAGACGGCGGACATGGGTGGGCGGGCAGTCAGGCTGTCGGATGGATGGGCGTTGGGAGGATGGGATGAAAAAACGCCTGGCGGCCCTCGATGCGTCTGATTTCGTGCTCGGAGGCTGGCAAGCGCAGTGCGCAGTGTAGCGGCTGCCGGGAGTCCGAGTGCGCACGGGTGTTTGATATTTGCACCCGCCAAGGCAAGACACTCTTGTCCGGAATGAAAAAGCCGCGCTTCATGCGATGTGCCGAAGCGCGGCCCTGGGGGCGGTTCCTGCTTGTGCTGGAGTGAGCGTGTCTGCCC
>NZ_JBEBOW010000215.1:0-3690 GCF_040396215.1 Diaphorobacter ruginosibacter
GGCGGGCCGGACTGCGCAGAAAGCCGAAACGCCGGGGCACATCCGCACGCGCGACGTCGCAGGGCTCGGCGATGACGCCCGCCTCGATGGCCTCCGCGGCGTCCACCATGTCCTGCGGATGCACCGTGCCCACACCGGCAGGCAATTGCAGATACAGGCAGCCGTCCTCATCCAGCAGCACGGCCCGCAGCGCCGACGATCTTTGCGGCAGGCCGGTATGGGTGTGGATATGCAAGACACGGCTTTCCGGATCGAATCGCAGGCGCCAGATCCACGGGGTGTTCTCCAGTTCGACGAACACGCGCTGCGGGCCGTTCTGGAAGAACCAGCAGCCGTCGTCATCCTCCAGGTAATTCCGGCCGATGAATTCGATCAGCTTTTCGTGCTCGATCCGGTTTCCCCTGGATTCGGGAAATGCTCCCAGCGCCTGCGCCGCGGTGTCGCGCAGATACCAGCGGCCGCGCGCGTCCAGCCCCAGCCAGCCGGAGCAGGCGGGTACATCGGGCCACTTCAGCATGGCCTGTTTGACGATTTCATCCATTCAGCGATTGTCCTCCAGCCAATCGGCCACGATATCCGGCATCAGGCGCACATGGCCCGGGAAACCGCCCTGCGCGAATCCGACATGCCCACCCTGCCCGGGTTGCCAGAGCGTCACGCGGAGACTCACCTCATGCCGCCGCGCGAGGCTGGCGGCGGGAATGAACGGATCGTTGCGCGCATTCACCACCAGCATGGGCACGCGCACACCCGGCAGCACCGGCTTGGCCGAGGCCCGCTGCCAGTAGTCGTCCGCATCCCGAAAGCCATGCAGCGGCGCGGTGAACACGTCGTCGAAGGTGTGCAGGTCGCGTGCCGCCCGCAACCGGTCGCGCTCGAAAAGTCCCGGGAACTGCGCCAGCTTGGCCAGCCCCTTGGGAATCATCGTACGCAGGAACATGCGGGCATAGACCAGCCGGTTGAACCCATGATCGATCGCCCGGCCTCCCGCCGCGAGATCCAGCGGCGCGCAGATGGCGGCCGCCGCGTTCACGCGCGACGCCGCTCGCTCCTCCATCACGCCGGCCCAGCGCGCCAGCGCGTTGCCGCCAAGCGAGACGCCCACGGCGTAGAGCGGCGCCGCGCCGCCCGGGCGAAGCGCGCAAAAGCGCTCGAGCAGCCAGTCGATCTCCTCGAAATCGCCCGAGTGATAGGCGCGTGGCGCTAGGTTGATCTCGCCGCTGCAGCCTCGGAAATGCGGCACCGCGAAGCGCCAGCCCCGCTCAAGGGCGACCTCCGCGAACGCCTGCGCATAGTGGCTCTCCGATGAGCCCTCCAGCCCATGGAACAGCACCAGCAGCGGAGCGCGGTCCCGCGCTGCTGATGGCGATGATGCCAGCAGAAAATCGACGTCGATGAAATCCCCATCGGGCGCGGTCCAGCGCTCGCGCCTGAACCGGGGCCGCGCCGCAAGCGTGCGCCGGGCCACCAGCGCCGGCCAGATGGTCTGCGCATTGCCGCCCGGCAGCCAGCATGGCGCACGGTACTGCATGGTGCGGCATTCCCCGGTGGTCTGTTGTCCCATGGCAGCAGCCCGCCTTGCACCACCGCTCAATGCAGCACGTGGACAGGCGCCGCATGGGTGCCGCCATCGCCAGGCTTGCCCGTGCTCGCATGGTGCGCGACGATGCGCCAGCCCTGAGGCGTTTTCTGATAGACATTGGTGGCGAACACCAACGCCTCGTGCGGGCCGTCGGGCAGGCGGACCAGCACATGTTCGACCACGCTGTGCACAGCGCTCGTCAGCGCCTGCATGCGCACGATGTCGGAGACCCGCACATCGAGGCCGCCGCGCTCGAGCATCGCCGTGAACACCTCGCGGATGGCTCCCACGCCCACCACCCGCGCGGCGCTGCCGGGATGAATGCAGAACACGTCGTCATCATCGGACCAACAGGCCATCAGACGCTCCACGTCGGCGCTCTGCAAGGCTTCATAGAAGGCTGTTTCCACCTCTTCGGGGCTGCCCGCCAGCAACGCGGCGCGCGTGGATGATCGTTTCATGGTGTCGCGGATTGACAAGGTTAAATTCTGTGATCGGCCCGCATCCGAAGCCTGTAGGCCTACAACGCGAGAACCATAATTTATGCACAATGCGTGTCACGGCCCTGCCGGGCAACCAGCCGGCGAGCCATTCCTTCCTCCTTTCTACCTCATACGCCCATGACCATCAAACGTCTTCTCGGATTCATCGCTGCCATGGCCGCCGCCCTTGCCCTGACGGGATGCGGCTACAACCAGTTCCAGCAACTGGACGAGCAGACCAAGTCGGCCTGGAGCGAGGTGCTCAACCAATACCAGCGCCGCGCGGACCTGGTGCCCAACATCGTTGCGTCGGTGAAGGGCGAGGCCAACTTCGAGCAGGAAACGCTCACCAAGGTGATCGAGGCACGCGCCAAGGCCACGTCGATCCAGGCCACGCCCGAACTGGTCAACAACCCCGAAGCATTCAACAAGTTCCAGCAGGCGCAGGGCGAACTTTCGAGCGCACTGTCGCGCCTGATGGTGGTCTCCGAGCGCTATCCGGAACTCAAGGCCAACCAGGCATTCCGCGATCTGCGCGTGACGCTCGAAGGCACGGAAAACCGTATCACCGTGGCCCGCAACCGCTACATCGAATCGGTCCAGGCCTACAACGTGCTGGCCCGCAGCTTCCCCTCCAACCTGACGGCCATGGTCATGGGCTACAAGCCCAAGGCCAACTTCACCGTGCAGAACGAGGCGGAAATCAGCCGCCCGCCAACGGTGGATTTCTCCAACACGCCAGCGGCAAGCAAGCCCTGAGCCCGCATCGCTGCGCACCACCCTTATCGAGCAAGCCATCTTGATTTCGCCCTTCTTCGCGCGCGCGCTGCAGGCCATGCTTGCGGCCTTTCTGATCTGCTGCAGCCTGGGCGGCGCATGGGCCCAGCAGTTGCTGCCCGTGCCCGTGCCCGCGCTCACCGGGCATGTGATCGACCAGACCGGCACGCTGGACGATGCGGCCAGGCAGGCGCTCGAGGCACAGCTCGACGCCATCGAGAAGCAGCACGGCTCGCAGGTCGTGATCCTGATGGTGCCCACCACGGCCCCCGAGGACATCGCCTCCTATGCCAACCGCGTCGGCAACACCTGGAAGATCGGCCGCAAGGACGTGGGCGACGGCCTGATCATCCTGGTCGCCAAGGACGACCGGCGCATGCGCATCGAAGTGGCCAAGACACTCGAAGGCGCCGTGCCCGACCTTGCCGCCGCGCGCATCATCGACGGTGCCATGGCGCCGAAATTCCGGCAGAACGATTACGCGGGCGGCCTGCAGGCAGCGGTCGAGCAGGTGGGCTCACGCATCGCGGGAGAGGCGCTGCCGCTGCCCGAGGCGCCCGGCTCCCGAGGCCGCAATGCCCGCTCGAATGGCGGATTCGACTGGTCCGACCTGGCGATCTTCCTGTTCTTCGCGGTGATGGTCGCCGGTCCGATCGTGCGCGGCATCTTCGGGCGGCCCCTGGGCGGCCTGGTCATGGGCGGCGGCACCGGCTTCCTCGCATTCGCCATCACGGCGAGCCTGGGCCTTGCGGCCGGAGCGGGCGTGCTCGCGCTGCTCTATACGTGGCTGTTCAGCGGCCGAGGCGGCCCCATCTCCCGAAGCGGCGGCATTTTTCCCGGCGGCTTTGG
>NZ_JBEBOW010000216.1:0-3687 GCF_040396215.1 Diaphorobacter ruginosibacter
GTGCGGCCAGGATGTGCGGCCAGGACGCCATTGTGCATGCGATATGGGCGTCCCGCCGCTCGTGCAACCGCACCGCTCAGGCCCGCCCCTGACGGGATCACCCGCGTTGAGCATTCCGCCCGGCACCTTGCGGGCACGCCGGCTTCCGCCATCGACGCGACGCAATGCGAAGCGGCATCCTGGACAGGCGCTTCAGCCGCGCAGTGCCTGCAGCGGCTGTTTCTGGCTGCCATCCGCATGGAAATTGCCGTTGTCGAGCCATGCCTCGAACGCGGTTTTCAATTGCGGCCACTCCTTGTCGATGATGGAGAACCATGCCGTATCGCGGCTGCGGCCCTTGTAGATCACGGCCTGGCGAAAGATGCCCTCGAACGTGAAGCCCAGCCGCCCGGCCGTCCTGCGCGATGGCGCATTGAGCGCATCGCATTTCCACTCATACCGGCGATATCCCAGCGCATCGAACGCATAGGCCATCAGCAGATACTGCGCCTCAGTGGAGAGCGGCGTGCGCTGCAGGAGCGGGGAGAACATCACGTTGCCCACCTCGATCACGCCATTGTTCGGATCGATGCGCATCAGCGACAGCGTGCCCACCGCCTTGCCGGTCTTCAGGTCGGTCACCGCATAGTGGCGCGGGTCTGTGCTCGCGGCGATGGCTTCCGCATGGGCGCGGAAGTCCGCCTCCGACGCGAACGGGCCCGCAGCCATGTACGTCCATCCCTGGGGCGCTCCGCTATAGGCCGCGAACAGATCTGCCGCATGTCTTGCGAGATCGACAGGCTCGAGTTGGCAGAACCGTCCCGTGAGCGTGACGCCCGCTGGCTGCTGGCGCGGCGTCCAGCCGGACATGGCGGGGCCGATGGGTTGGCCGAATTCGTTGGTGCGGAGGGTCATGCTGCCTGCCTGCCTTCAAAAAGTGGTTGTGAAAATCCATGGACCGGTATGGAATCTAGAATATCCGTGGACCATACGAAAGCGCCACAAACCACACATTTGATAGTGCCACGCATCTTCCCCCCATGCCACCAGCCCGTCCACCTGCACCGCCACTCGCCGATCCTCTCGCCGCACTGCTGTGCGAACTTCCGCTCACCCGCCAGCGCGCCGCCGGATCATTGCAACGCCAGCTCCAGCAGCGCATCCGGCAGGCGATCCTGGAGGGGCGATTGCCCTGCGGCACACGGCTCGCGGGATCACGCGCTCTGGCCGATTCGCTCGGAATCTCCCGCAACACCGTGACGGCGGCCTACGATCTGCTGGGCGCGGAAGGCTACATCCATCTGAGCCGCCAGGGCAGCACCGTGGCGGCGCTCGCGGGGCCGGCCAGGAGTGCATCCGGCCAAAGAAGCGGCGCAAGCTCTGGCGGCAAAGGCGGGAGCGCGGCCGCCCTGCCCGCCATCGCCCGGCGCAACACCGCCATCCGCGACAACGGCGCATCCTCCTCGGAAAACCTGGCGTTCAAACCGGGCGTGCCCGCGCTCTCGCGCTTTCCCATCGCGGTGTGGAAACGCTGCCTGGATCACGCCATACAGGGCGCTGGTGTGAACGCGCTCGGCTACGGCGCGCCGCAGGGCGAGCCGGCCCTGCGCACGGCCATCGCGCGGCATCTGGCGGTGGCGCGCGGCGTGCAATGCGACCCCGGGCAGGTGCTGATCACCGAGGGCGCGCAGGAAGCGCTGGTGCTGTGCATGCGCCTGACAGCCAACCCCGGCGATATCGGCTGGGTGGAAGAGCCGGGCTACCGCGGCGCGCAGACCGCCATGGCGAGCGCCGACCTGCAGGTCGTTGCCATGCGGGTGGATGCGGGCGGCATCCGCATTCCCGCCAGCGCATGGAAGACCCATCCGCCGCGCATCATCTACACCACGCCCTCTCATCAATACCCCGTGGGCGGCGTGTTGAGCGCCGCCCGCAGGCTGGAGCTGATCGCCCATGCGCAAACCCACGGCGCATGGATCATCGAGGATGACTACGACAGCGAGTTCCGCCATGCGGGCGAGCCCATTGCCGCCATGCAGGGCCTCGTGCCGAACGCGCCGGTGCTGTATTGCGGCACATTCAGCAAGACCCTGTTTCCCGCGCTGCGCCTGGGATTCCTGGTGCTTCCCCAAGCGCTGCTCGCACGCTCGCGCCTGCTGCTCCAGGAAACACTGCGCGGCGGCCACCGGTTCGAGCAACTCGCTCTGGCGCAATTCATCGAGGCGGGCCACTTCAGCCGCCACCTGGGCCGCATGCGCAGGCTGTACCGGCAACGGCAGGCCGTGCTGCGCGAGGCCATCGGTGCGCATGTGAAGACGCCGCACGGCATCTGTGGCGGCGACAGCGGACTGCACCTTACGCTACGGCTGCCCGCGCAGTTCCCGGACCGGCACATCGCGGAGGCGGCGCGCGGCTACGACATGGCGCCAGCTCCTCTCTCGCGCTTCGCCCTGCATCCGGGCAGCGAGGACAACGGCCTGGTGCTCGGATATGGGAACACCTCGGAGGCGCGGATGCCCCTGCTCGTCAAACGGCTGGCGCAACTGATCGCGGCATCACGGCGGTGATCAACGCAATGGACGCAGGCTGCGGCGGCTGTCGAACCGGCGCTCCTGTCCCGTCACCGGGTCCTGGAAGGCAATCGAGCGCGCGAGCAGTTGAAGCGGATGGGACCAGTCGCCCTCAGGCGGATCATTCACCTCGGGATAGAACCCGTCGCCCAGCAAAGGCAGTCCCAGCGATGCCATGTGCACGCGCAACTGATGGCGTTTGCCGGTCACCGGCCTGAGCCGGTAGCGCGCAAGGCCGCCATGCTGCTCGATGATCTCCATATGCGTGTGGCTGTTGGCCTCGCCCGGCACTTCCCGCATGCGAAAGAACTGCTCCGGGCACTCCTGCATGCGGCTGGAATGCTCGCGCGGAAACGGCAGGTCGGCGCGAAACGGGGCGACGGCTTCGTATTCCTTGAACACCGTGCGATCACGGAACAGCGCCTGATATGCGCCGCGCGTCGCCCGCTGCGTGGAAAAAAGCACTAGCCCCGCAGTGTCCCGATCGATGCGATGGATGGGAGACAGCTCACGCAGCCCCGTCAACCGCTTCATGCGCACCAACAGCGTATGCTGCAGGTACCGTCCGCCCGGCACCACGGGCAGGAAGTGCGGCTTGTCGGCCACCAGCAGATGCTCGTCCTGAAAGAGGACGTGCGCCTCGAACGGAATCTCTGCTTCCCGCTCCAGCTCCCGGTAGTAATAAAAGCGGATGCCGGGTTCGAAGCGGCGCCCTGGCGTGGCCGGAACGCCGAATTCATCCACCACCTCGCCAAGCGCGATACGACGCAGCCAGTCCTCCCTGCTCACGGCGGGAAGACGCTCTACAAGAAAGTCCAGCAGGCTGCCCTCGCCTGCCGGCGGCAGCACCACGCAACTGGGATTGATGCCATCGCGCATGGGCAGCACGCGCGGATCATGAGAGTTGTGCATGGGCGGCGATTGTAGATATCCCCGGCGCCCCGGCTTCCCTGGCGGCGGCGATGTCCGCCCAGGAATCCTCCGCGCGAATCGATGGTCAAGCAGCTTGCGCGGATCGGGGTGGGATACAAGGCGAAACCGCAGCGATAACCGTGGCTATCGCGAGAATTTTGAACGCCGTGGACCGCCCGAGTCCGCGCAAGCACGCGTCGAGCTGATTTGTGCAGGGGGTGCCTAA
>NZ_JBEBOW010000217.1:0-3531 GCF_040396215.1 Diaphorobacter ruginosibacter
CTCTCAAAACATAGGCCTTCTAGGCTTGCCTTGCGACAAATATCCAACATCGATTACTTTTACATTGCCGCCGCGTTGACACTTTGTTAACGTTCGCTCCTTTACAAGGAGGATCGGAACATGACGAAAACCATCGGGATAGCCGCGCTTGCAATCAGTGCGATTGCATTTGGCTCAGTGGCGCACGCAACACCAATCAAATGGACCTTGAGTAATGTCATTTTTGGCGATAGCGGAACTGCGTCTGGTTCCTTTGTCTATGACGCCGATACAAATACGTTTAGCATGGTCAGCCTGTCTACTACAGCAGGCAGCAGCGGGACGGCGAGCACGTTCAGTTCGGTTTGCTCAGTAAGTGCCTGCCCCGTTCCGAGTTCCGATCAAGTTGTCTCTGCCATAGACCCCGCCTCGACTACAGGCGACATGACAAACATAAAAGTGCTCTATATGGCTTTCGCAACCCCTCTCACCAATTCAGGAGGGACTGTTGTACTGACTTCAGGAGCTTCGGGTACCTGCATCAACTCTACATGCTCGATTCCTCCCACTGATGCACGCAACATCACTGGTGGCCAATTGAATGGCGTTCCATACGTAGCCCCCACCGCCGCTACTCCTGTCCCCGCCCTCAACCAATGGGGTCTGGTACTACTTGCCTCTCTTCTTGGCAGCTTGGCCTTCTGGCGTCAGCGCCGCAAGCCTTAAGAGAAGCCAGTACTCGGCTAGCCTTCAGCCTTGAAATTGATGCTCCACCCGCAGGAAACGGCGAGATGAAGCGCAACACCTGCGAAGGGAAACCATTCACCTTGGCGAGTGGCTCCGCCCAGGCCGCGCTCGCCAGGGCGGTCGCCATCAACACTACGCTCATCGAACGGATTGCACGCATATTTGTCTCCTTGTATGAATATCGGAAAGCGGCTTGATCAATCAAAAGGTTCAGTGGCCCGCGGCCTGCGCCTGGCTGCTTGTCTGCGGCAGATGAAAATCGCCGAGTTCCTGGGCATCGAGTTGCTGCACGAGCCCCGTTTCCCACGCCAGGTATTGGCGCGCCGCGTCCTTGTTTCCATCATGGCGGTCATGCACGAAGAACAGGTAGTCGATGCACCTGGCATCGGGCGGAACGTCATCAGCACTCTCCTGCGGCAGGCCGGACTTCACCCAAGCATCCATGCCGCCGCAAAGCAGCGCGGCGCCCACACCCAGCTCCCGCGACGCCCATTGCGCCACGGCGGATTCGTCAGCCACCAGGACGATGGAGCGTGTCTCGCCTTGCAAGTCCTGCGCCAATCGAGGACGGATCGACCAGATCGCACCCGGGATATGGCCCGCCCGATACTTCATGCTCGCGCGCAGATCGACCACGATGGCCTGGTTTTCAAGCAGGCGTTGCCGCAGTTCATCCACCGAAATTTCCGGCAGCGAAGGCCCGCTCGGCGTTGACGCGGGCGCGAGCTCCAGGCCGCTGTCCAATCCACCCGTCAGGACATTCGCGTCATGCCCCATCTGGCGAAGCCAGCTCGCCACCACGGCGGCGCGCACGTTGTCACTGTCGAAGAGCACCAGCCGCGCCTTGCGCACGCCCACATACTGATCGGCGGCCTGCATGAGCTGTCCTCCGGGAGTCAGCTGCGCGCCGGGTAGCGTGCCGGCACTGAACTCCTCGGGTGTGCGCACGTCACACAGAAACAGGGTGCGCGATGCGTCACCCGCCCACTGCCTGACCGTGGCCGCATCAACGAAAGGCACCTGGAATCGTTCGGCCAGCCTGGCGGCGGATGGCCTGAGCGCATCGCTGCCCGTGTCCTGTCCATACTGGCGGGTTTTTCCGTGATCGAGCTGCAGATCGGCCAGGTACCAGCCCTGAGTACCGTTTTCGAGCGCAAAGACGGGATTGGGAATACCCAGGTTGATCAGCGTCTGTGCGCCAAGAATCGAGCGCGTGCGGCCCGCGCAGTTGATGACGATGGGCGTGCCCGGATCGGGCACCAGGCTGCCGATGCGGTACGCCAGTTCGCCGTTGGGGCAGCAGGTGGCGCCCGGAATGCTCATCTTGTGGAATTCGGAGACGGGCCGTCCATCCAACACTACCAGCGGTTCGCCGCAAGCCTGCCTTTGCGCCAGTTCCTTCGCTGTGATTCGTGGTGTGCCGTAAGCATGCTCCACCAGCTCGCCGAACGTCTTGGAAGGCAGGTTCACGCCGGCAAACAGCACATAGCCGGCAGCGCGCCACGCGGCGGTTCCGCCTTCAAGCACACGCACATCCGTATAGCCCAAAGCCTCCAGCGCCCGGGCGGCACGTTGCGCAACGCCTGCGGTGCCATCGTCATAAACCACCACTCGCACCTGCTTGCGCGGCACCAGCCGAGGCACGTCCACTTCAAGACGGCTGAAGGGAAGCGGCGTCGCATGGAAAAGATGCGACTCACCGTACTGTCCATGCTCGCGCACATCAAGGACGGCAATCTCGCCGCCATCGTGCAGCCAGGCTTTCAACGTGGATGCAGAAATTGGTTCAGTCATTGCATTGCATTCAAAAATTCAGACAAAGCTCCGCCTGCGCGCCCATGCGGGCGCACGGATCGAAGCCGACGATTCAACAAGAAATCAGCGAAGAATCAACGCACGGCGCTCACGCGCGGCGGGTCTTCACCCCTATGTCCATGGTCTGGCAAGTGCCTGCCTGCAGGTCATAGCTGGTGCGCGAATTCAGTGTTTCCAGCGCGCGGCCATACATGTGCAGATGGCGGATCACCTGCTCGCCCTTGATCTCCACCGAGTGGATGTCATCGGGCATGAGCGCGATGCCACGGCCCGGCTCCACCACGACGAGATCGACCTCCCTGAGCGTGCCCTTGCCCGCAACGGAGCCGTCATCGGTGCGCTCATAGACTCGGTTGTGCTCGGTGCCTTCCACCGCGGCGATGCAGGCCCAGGTAGTGTGATTGTGTGGAACGATCTTCTTGCCCGGGCGCATGACGTTCAGGTACAGCGCATAGCTTTGGTCCGGGTCCTCCGCGATCAGGTAACGCGCCTGATGCTCGCCCTCTTGCGGGGCGGGGAAATCGGCCTGCGACCAGAACCCGCGATGTGCCGCCAATCCCACGAGCTGGCTCAACACCTTGTCAAGATCGGGACGCGTCAGGACATCGCCCCCCAGGGCAGCCTTCATATTGTCGATAGCGACATTGACTGCGGCTGTGCGTTGCTGGGCATTCGTATTCAAAGCTGGCTCCTGAAAAATGTTCAATGCCATTGAATCTATCAACGCATTTCCAAGAGAACAATCCTAACAACCGATGAGAATACTTTAGTAATATTTATATATGGAAAAAATGCTTGAACTCGAGCTTCTGCGCACATTGGTCACCATCGCCAATCTGCACAGCTTTGCCGCGACCGCCGTGCATCTGGACAAGACGCAGTCCGCCATCACGCAGCAGATGCAGAGGCTCGAGGAAAAGATCGGCCATCCGCTGTTTGAGAAGCAAGGCCGGCAAAAGCAATTGACCGACCATGGGCAACGGCTGCTGG
>NZ_JBEBOW010000218.1:0-3477 GCF_040396215.1 Diaphorobacter ruginosibacter
AGCGCGCAGTTCGAGATCATGACCGGCAACCCGTTCGGCACCATCAACAGCCTGATCGACCAGGGCAAGCTGCGCCTGCTGGCGGTCACCGGCCCCAAGCGCGCGCCCAATCGCCCCGACGTGCCGACGTTGGCGGAAAAGGGCCTCGCCGAAGCCAACCTGACGTCGATGTTCGGCTTCATGGCGCCGGCCGGCACGCCAGCCGACATCATCGCCGGGCTCAACACGGCACTCCTCAAGGAGATCGCAACGCCCGAGATCCAGGAGGCCATGCGCAACACCGACAACATCCCCATGCACCAGAGCGCGGCGGAATTCGAAGCGCTGCTGCAAAAGGAGAGCCGGAACAACGCCTCCATCATCCAGAAGGCCAACATCAAACTGTGAGCTTGCCATGACCACGTCCAGAGACCCGTTCGACATCGAGGACCAGGGCATGCGCGAGCTGTGGGCCCGCTGGCAGCCCGGGCCTGTCGTCGATGTCAATGACAAGGATGATGGCAAGAAGAAAAACGGCGCCGCCTTCTCGCTCGCGGATTTCGACCCGTCCGCCAAGCCGTTCTCCAAGGGCGACAAGCCGGACAACAAAGTGCTGGTGCAGCAGATCGCCGAGCAGCTCGATCCGCTCCAGCAGTTGTTCTACGCCGACCGCCGCTTCAAGCTGCTGGTGATCCTGCAGGGCCTGGACACCTCGGGCAAGGACGGCACGGCGCGCAGCGTGTTCGGCGAAATGAGCCCGCTGGGCGTGCGCTCGGTGAGCTGGAAGGCGCCCACCGAGCTGGAGAAGGCACATGACTATCTCTGGCGCATCCACCAGCAGACGCCGGGCGCGGGCGAGATCGTGATCTTCAACCGCAGCCACTACGAGGACGTGCTGGTCCCCGTGGTCAATCGGTGGATCACGCCCGAGCAGCAGCAGGAGCGCTACGGCCACATCAACCAGTTCGAGAGGCTGCTGGCCGACACCGGCACGGTGATCCTCAAGTTCATGCTGCACATCAGCAAGGAAGAGCAGCGCCTGCGCCTGCAGGAGCGGCTGGACGATCCGTCCAAGCACTGGAAGTTCGACATGGGCGACATCGATGTGCGCAAGCAATGGGACGAGTATCAGCGCGCCTACGGGCAACTGCTGCCCGCGACCCACACGCCGTGGGCTCCCTGGACCATCGTTCCCGCCGACTCCAAGACGCACCGCAACCTGATGATCGCCACGCTCACCCGCGCCGTCATGGACAACCTGAAGCTCAAGTTCCCCGAAGGCAACCCTCAACTGGCGAAATTCAAGGTGCAATAGCGGGCAAGGGCATGCAAGGGCGCCCCTCGCCCCATCCGCCGGTTATGCCTTGCGCGCATGACAACGATACAGAGCGGCGTTGGACAGGGCAAACCGGCAGGAATACAGTGGAATTCGTCGTGGCCGGCCCGGCCATTCATGCAAGGTCCATTCCATGTCCAAAACCAAAGACACCTCCGCAGCCTCCCATCCGATTCCCTCCTACCTGAACCCGGACCACATCGGCCCCTGGGGCATCTACCTGCAACAGGTGGATCGCGTCACCCCCTACCTGGGCCCGCTCGCGCGCTGGGTCGAGACGCTCAAGCGCCCCAAGCGCATCCTGGTGGTGGACGTGCCGATCGAGCTGGATGACGGCACCATCGCCCATTACGAAGGCTATCGCGTCCAGCACAACCTGAGCCGCGGCCCGGGCAAGGGCGGCGTGCGTTTTCACCAGGACGTGACGCTGTCGGAAGTGATGGCGCTGTCCGCATGGATGTCGATCAAGAACGCCGCCGTGAACGTGCCCTATGGCGGCGCCAAGGGCGGCGTGCGTGTCGATCCGCGCACGCTCTCGCGCGCCGAACTGGAGCGCCTCACCCGCCGCTACACCAGCGAGATCGGCATGATGATCGGCCCCTCCAAGGACATTCCCGCGCCCGACGTGAACACCAACGGCCAGATCATGGCCTGGATGATGGACACTTATTCGATGAACGTGGGCGCCACCTCGACCGGCGTGGTCACCGGCAAGCCGGTCGACCTGGGCGGCTCGCTCGGCCGTATCGAAGCCACGGGCCGCGGCGTGTTCACCGTCGGCATGGAAGCCGCCAAGCTCTCGGGCCTGAACATCCAGGGCGCGAAGCTGGCCGTGCAGGGCTTCGGCAACGTGGGCGGCACCGCAGCCAAGCTGTTCGCCGACGCGGGCGCGCTCGTGGTGGCCGTCCAGGACCACACCGGCAGCATCCACAACGCCAAGGGGCTGGACGTGAACGCGCTGCTCGAACACGTTGCCGCCAAGGGCGGCGTGGGCGGCTTCGGGGGCGCGCAAAGCATCGACAATGCCGACTTCTGGGGCGTGAACTGCGACATCCTGATCCCCGCCGCGCTCGAAGGCCAGATCACCAAGGACAACGCCGGCAAGATCAAGGCCAAGCTGGTGATCGAAGGCGCGAACGGCCCGACCACGCCCGAGGCCGACGACATCCTCAACGACAAGGGCGTGCTCGTGCTGCCCGACGTGATCGCCAACGCGGGCGGCGTGACAGTCTCGTACTTCGAGTGGGTGCAGGATTTCTCCAGCTTCTTCTGGACCGAGGACGAAATCAACGCGCGCCTCGTGCGCATCATGCAGGAAGCTTTCGCAGGCGTCTGGGCCGTGGCGCAGGAGCACAAGGTGACGCTGCGCACCGCCACGTTCATCGTGGCCTGCAAGCGGATACTGCATGCGCGCGAAATGCGCGGCCTCTATCCCTGATCCGGCCGCGCGCCCGGTTGCCAAGGCGGCTTGACGCCGCCTTTTTCGCGCATCAGCAGCAGACCGACACCACCTGCGCCGGCTGCTTGCTGAGGCTCACGTAGACATGGCCCACGCCGCTGTCGAAGTATGCGGCCTCGTGCCTGCCCAGCTCCACCACCTCGCCGTTCTCGAAAAGAATGCGCACGCGGCCCGAGAGCACCATCACGAACTCCTGCCCCGGATGACGGATGGTTTCCGAAAAATCCCGCGCCTCGCGCGCATTGATCAGGGCGACCAGCGGCTGCATCTTCTTGCCGGGAAACGCGCCGCACAGCACGCTGTACTCGTACTGATCGGTCTCGTAGCGCTGCACGTCCTCGAAGCGGTCCTTGACTA
The DNA here is from genome assembly GCF_040396215.1 of Diaphorobacter ruginosibacter. GTDB lineage: Bacteria > Pseudomonadota > Gammaproteobacteria > Burkholderiales > Burkholderiaceae_C > Diaphorobacter_A > Diaphorobacter_A ruginosibacter_A. The sequence goes on from NZ_JBEBOW010000218.1 coordinate 3,132, forward strand.
CCGTGGGCTGCACGGCCGGCGGATCGGAAGGCGCATCGCCCGCCATGAAGAGGCGCGTCATGTCGATATCGAGCGCGCCGCCAAGCTGCAACACCTTCTCGTAGCTGAGCGCGATCTGGCCGCGCTCGGCCTTGGACACGGTGGAGACCGCCAGGCCGCTGCGGGCCGCCACCTGCTGCAGCGTGAGGCCCCGCTCCTTGCGTATCCTGCGTATCTTCGCGCCCACCTCCTGCTTGCCCGCGGGCGCTGCGCCCGCGGCAGCGGCGCGCGCGCGCGGCAGCACCTCTCGCAGTACTTCATTGGCGATGGTTTTCTTCGAGGGGCGTGACATGCGCGCCATTCTAAG
>NZ_JBEBOW010000219.1:0-3462 GCF_040396215.1 Diaphorobacter ruginosibacter
AGCCGATCAGCGTCAGCCCCGGCGGCAGGCTGTCTCCGAAGCTGCGCTTGCGGTCGTCGGCGTCCATTTGCTGAACGCTTGCCACCAGTTCGATCCAACGGGCCGGGGCGCCAGCCGCCTTCAGCCTGGCGAGCACCTGCTCGCGCTGCGCGTCGGGGAAGTCCAGCGCCCGGTCGCCGCACATGCGGGCGATCTGCACCGCGGCGAACATGGCGGTCTCGTTCCTGCGCCAGTCCTGCGCGAGCGTGGCCTCGAGGAACTCGGCGGCCTGCGCGGGCGGCATGGTCAGATGCGCATTCGCGGCCAGCGGCAGCCGCGCCGCGAGCCGGCCGATGGCCCACCAGGTCTGGGGCGTTTCGTCGGCGCGCCTGAGGCGCCCGAGCATCCACCGGCCCATTTCCTGGCGGTATTGCCACGGCACCGCCTCCATGGCGGCAAACAGGCGCAGCATGTCCTCGTAGCTGCCATGCGTGGATTTGCCGCCGCCGCGCTGCGTGGCCTGCTGCACGGCCTTCTGCATCTGGCCGGCCACGTCCTCCAGCACCTGCATCTGGCGCGCTTCATCGAGGCCCGCCGCCACGCGCCGCCAGAACACCCACCATTCGGTCCAGTTGGCCGCTTCCCGGGCGTGTGCGATGCCCTGCCCGTAAAGCTGCCAGATCTGGTCGATCCGCCAGCCGTCGAGCTCCGCGCCCACGCCGGGGCGCAGGCACCAGCCCGCGAGATTGAGCCATGCGCGCTCATGCTCGGCCGAGCGGCGGCGGCGCCTGGCGCGGGCAAGCAGCGCATCGAACAGGCCGCGCAGCGCGAGCACATCCCAGCTCTCGCGCGGCCCCAGGATTTTTTCGAGCGACTGGCGCAACTGGCGCACTTCCCTGGCGCTCACGTCCTGCGCGAGGTTGCCGAAGACGCGCTCGATGAGCGCGACGGCGGTGGACAGCCCGGGGGATTCGTCGCCGCGCGGCCCGTCGCTCCAGGCGGCGGCATCCTGCGCGCGCAGATCGAAGGGCAGCAGCCACTGCTGGGCGGGGTCTTCAACGCCGACGCAGCGCACCTCCAGCGTGCCGACCTCCGTCATGCACGACTGCAACTGCACTTCGAGCGATGTGCGCGTGTCCTGCGCATTCAGCGGCTGCATGACGGTGGCCAGCGGCGGCAGCCGCACCCAACCGTCACCGTCGAGTCCGGTGATCTGCCCGGCCTGGAATGCCTGGTCGCTGCGGCTGCTGGCGGCCAGCTCGAAGCGCACCGCCTGGCCCATCCTGAGGGCAAGGCGCCGCCCGGCCAGGGTGATGCGCGTGCCTTCCTGCGTGCCGCGCGGCAGCAGGCAAAGTCCTTGCGGTGTGGCGCCCGGCTTGCCATGCAGCACCAGCCAGTAGCTGCGGGGCGCGCCGCCTCCGATGCGCGGCAGCGCGGCCCGCGCATGCCGGTGGCGGGCGGCTTCATCCAGCGTCAGGCCGTAGGCGGCGGCGCCGCGCGCCACGGCCCAGTCGGGATGCGGATTGTGCAGGACCCGCAGCGGCTCGCCGCGCCATTGGGCCAATTGCCGCGTGAGCCGTTCGACCAGCGCGTGGGCGTGGAAGACGCCGCCGTTGAGCAGCACCGTATCGGGGATTTCCCCTTGGGCGTGCCGTGAAAGAAATCGCGCCAGATGCCGCGAGATCGCCGCATCGGCGGGATAGGGCAGGCCCAGGCCCCGCAGCGCGCCCTGGCGTTTTTGCGGCGCGTCGGTGATCGCGGCCAGGGGCAGAAAGCCTTCGATGATCCACGCGCGCGCCTCGTCGCGCGAGAGCCGCGCCGAGCGGGTCTGCGCCATCAGCCGCGAGCCGCCGCCCAGCAGGGTGACCGATACGGCCTCGGGCGCATCCTCGGCCAGCAGTTCGATCTTGGCGATGCGGCAGCGCTGCACCAACTGCGCGAAGCGCGCCGCCGCAAGCCGCTGCTCGCCCGGGGCCAGCAGCTGCGGCTCGAGCCGGTGCGCCAGCGCCAGATCCATGTTGTCGCCGCCCAGCATCAGATGCTCGCCCACGGCAATGCGCGTGAGCGTGGGCATGGACTGCGGCGCGTGCGGCGGCTGCACGCGGATCAGCGCGAGGTCGGTCGTGCCGCCGCCGACATCGGCGACCAGCACCAGGCGGCAGCCATTGAGCCGCGCGGCAAGCTGCGGGCCTTGCAGCGCCAGCCAGTCGTGGAACGCGGCCTTGGGCTCTTCCAGCAGATGAACCTGCGGCAAGCCCGCGCATTGCGCCGCCTGCAGCGTGAGCGCGCGCGCGCCTTCGTCGAACGAGGCGGGCACGGTGAGCACGACGATCTGCCGCTCGAGCGGCGCGTCCGGATGGGCGGCATCCCAGGCCGCCTTCACGTGCGCCAGATAGCTGGCCGAGGCGCGCACCGGCGATATCTTGTGAACCTCATCGGGCGCGCCCCAGGGCAGGATGGCGGCATGGCGGTCCACGCCGCCGTGCGACAGCCAGCTCTTGGCACTGGCGACCAGCCGCGACGGCACGGCCGCGCCCAGGTCGCGGGCCCACCGGCCGATGAGCGCGGGTTGCGCGGCGCCGGCATCAAGCGCGGGCCAGGGCTTTTGCCATGTGGCTTCGCCAAGCTCGTCGGCCGCGCCGTGATAGCGCACCGAGGGCAGCAGGGGCTGCTCGGTGATTTCGTCCGCGGCGCTGCGTTGAGCGATCGGCACGAGCCCGATCGCGGCGGATGCGTCGTCGAGCGCTGCAAAGGCGGCGACGGTGTTGCTCGTTCCCAGGTCGATGCCGACGACAAAGCGGGCTGCGGCCATGGCGTTCATCAGAACAGCGCTGGTATGTCGCGCACCAGCGCGGGGCGCGACTCGACGATCACCAGCGGCACGGCGATCCAGTTCTCGGCGTGGTCGCGCGCGGGCAGCAGGCGCAGGTAGGCGCACACCGGCAGGGCGAACCTGGCCAGCAGCGTCATCTGCAGCGGCAGCAAGGCATTGAAGCCCGACGCGAAATAGCCGGGCGTGGTGATCAGGTTGACGTAGCGGCCATGCTCGAGTCCGCGCAGTTGGAAATGGCTCGATTGCGCGGCCGCCACCTCCTGGCCTTCGCGCTGCGTCTTGCCGCGCACCTGAAAGGTGGACAGCGTGCCCCGCACCCAGCCGAATTCCGAGGCGCTGCGCTCGGCGTATTCGCTCACGTTCACCGCGGGCAGGCCGGCCAGATCGGGCCAGAGCTGCGACAGCATCCGCTGTGTGGAGAGCGGGTAGCTGCGCGTCTCGCGCGTGCCGGTATCGGCCGAGAAGGGCTGCGTGGCCGCACTGGTCTGGCCGTTGGGCGCGCGTGCGAGGGTGGCGGGCGCGCAGGAGCCGGAGCGGGCTTCGTAGCGGTCCGCCACGAAGTCCTTGTCCAGATAGACGATGCTTTCGAGCAGGGCTTCCTGCATGCTGGGCATGGTGGGTCAGCCGCCGATTTCAGGATCGGTTCCGGC
>NZ_JBEBOW010000220.1:0-3452 GCF_040396215.1 Diaphorobacter ruginosibacter
CGGCATTGATACGGGCGATCCACAGTTGGCGGAACACGCGCTTCTTGGTACGACGATCACGGTAGGCATATTGCCCAGCCTTCATCACCGCCTGCTTGGCGACGCGGAAGACATTACCGCGACGGCCGCGGAAGCCCTTGGAGAGGGCCAGAACTTTCTTATGGCGGGCGCGAGCCGTTACACCACGTTTGACGCGAGGCATGTGTTTTCTCCTTGTTCGTCAGTGATTACAGGCCCATGGCGGGCAACATTTGTGCGATGGAGCCCAGGTTGGTCTCATGCACTGCAGTTGCACCACGCAGATGGCGCTTATTCTTGGTGGTCTTCTTGGTCAGAATGTGACGCTTGAAGGCTTGGCCGCGCTTGACGGTACCACCCGGACGAACGCGAAAACGCTTCTTCGCGCTGCTCTTGGTTTTCATTTTGGGCATGTGAATGCTCCTGTTGATTGTGCTCGTGAGGCGTTTGCGCACCATTGCGCAACCTTGTAGGCCCCGAGACACTTCTTGAACGGTCGGGCCGGAGCCCTTCCGCGCGACGGCGCTCGCGCACCGTCTTTTGAGACAGGACAGCGGTCGCCCGATGTCCAGCCGCAAATTTTAAACTGCCTGACCAGCGGCCGGAGCCCCTTCGGAGCTCTTGCCAGCCGGTTTCTTGCGCGCCGGAGCGATCATCATGATCATCTGGCGGCCTTCCAGCTTGGGAAACTGCTCGACCTGAATGCTGTCGGCCAGCTCATCGCGCAGACGGTTCAGCAACGCCAACCCCAGCTCCTGGTGGGTGATCTCACGGCCGCGGAAACGCAGCGTAACCTTCACCTTGTCACCATCCGCCAGGAAACGGCGGATATTGCGCAGCTTGATGTTGTAGTCGCCATCGTCGGTACCGGGGCGGAATTTGACTTCCTTGATCTCGATGACCGTCTGCTTGGCCTTGGCTTCAGCCGCCTTCTTCTGTTCCTGATACTTGAACTTGCCGTAATCCATCAGGCGGCAAACCGGCGGGTTGGCCGTGGCTGCGATTTCAACCAGGTCAACGTCCAGATCACCGGCCATGCTGAGCGCCTGCTGCAGCGAGACGATGCCGATGGGCTCGTTGTCAGGACCAGAAAGACGTACTTCTGGCGCTGTGATTTCACGGTTCAGGCGGTGCTTGCGCTCCTCGCGCTGACGACGATCACGAAATTCGGTAGCGATGGTTCTCACCTTCTAATAAAACAACCACAACAACGTGGCACAAATGCACTCTGCGCGCACCAAAGCGTTTCAGATAAAAAATCAACCCTTGGAAGCTATGTCTTGTGCAATCAGGTTGACAAATGCGTCAACCGACATGACACCGAGGTCTTTATTCCCTCGGGCGCGCACCGCGACAGTCCCTGCGGCCATTTCCTTGTCGCCCGCGACGAGGATATAAGGCAGTTTCTGCATGGCATGTTCGCGTATTTTATACGTAATCTTTTCGTTGCGCAGATCGGTCTCCACCCTAAGGTCTTGATTCGGCAATGCTTTTTGTAGCTTTGCGGCAATTTCACGACAATAGCCGGCCTGGGAGTCCGTGATATTGAGAACAGCCACCTGCACTGGAGCGAGCCAGACCGGCAGCGCGCCGGCGTGCTGTTCGATCAGAATGCCGATGAAACGCTCCAGGCTGCCCACGATTGCGCGATGCAGCATGATCGGGCGATGACGCTCTCCGTCCTCGCCCACGAACTCCGCATCGAGTCGCTCGGGCAAATTGGGATCGACCTGGATCGTGCCGCATTGCCACTCCCGGCCAAGTGCGTCCTTGAGCGTGTATTCGATCTTGGGGCCGTAGAACGCGCCCTCGCCCGGCAGGTATTCGAATTCGCAGCCGGAGGCGCGCAGACCATCGGCCAGCGCGGCTTCCGCGCGGTCCCAGCTTTCTTCCGTGCCGATACGCTTTTCCGGACGTGTCGACAGGCGGTACAGGATTTCCGTGAATCCAAAGTCCTTGTAGACCTTCTGCAACAGTGCCGTGAAAGCAGTCACCTCGCCCTGGATCTGATCGGGCATGCAGAAGATGTGGCCGTCATCCTGCGTGAAACCACGCACGCGCATGATGCCGTGCAGGCTGCCGGTGGGCTCGTTGCGATGGCAGTTGCCGAATTCGCCGAAGCGCAGGGGCAGATCCCGGTAGCTCTTGATACCTTGCTTGAAGATCAGGATGTGGCCCGGGCAGTTCATCGGCTTGAGCGCATATTCACGCTTTTCCGATTCGGTCGTGAACATGTTTTCACGGTATTTGTCCCAGTGGCCGGTCTTTTCCCAAAGCGTCTTGTCCAGCAGCTGGGGAGCCTTGACTTCCTGATAGCCGTTGTTGCGATACACGCCGCGCATGTATTGCTCGACCTCCTGCCAGACGGTCCAGCCCTTGGGATGCCAGAACACCATGCCTGGCGAATGCTCGTCGATGTGGAACAGGTCGAGTTCACGGCCGAGCTTGCGGTGGTCGCGCTTTTCAGCCTCTTCAAGCATGTGCAGGTAGCTGGCCAGCTCATCCTTGGTGGCCCAGGCCGTGCCGTAGATGCGCTGCAGCATCTCGTTGCGATGGTCGCCGCGCCAATAGGCACCGGCGACCTTCATGAGCTTGAAGAATTTGAGCTTGCCGGTGCTGGGCACGTGCGGGCCGCGGCACAGGTCTTCGAAATTGCCTTCGCGGTACAGGCTCACGTCTTCGTTCGACGGAATGCTGGCGATGATCTCGGCCTTGTAGTTCTCGCCCAGCCCCTTGAAGTACGCCACCGCTTCATCGCGCGGCAGCACCCTGCGGGTCACTTTCTCGTCCTTGCCGGCGAGCTCGGTCATCTTCTTTTCGATCGCAGCCAGGTCTTCCGGCGTGAAAGGACGCTTGTAGCTGAAGTCGTAGTAGAAGCCGTTTTCAATCACGGGGCCGATGGTGACCTGCGCATCCGGGAACAGCTCCTTGACGGCGTATGCCAGCAAGTGAGCGGTGGAATGGCGGATCAGCTCCAGCCCATCCGCATCCTTGGCCGTGATGATCGACAGCGCCGCATCGCGGTCAATGCAGAAGCTGGTGTCGACCGCCTTGCCATCCACCTTGCCGCCAAGCGCCGCCTTGGCGAGACCCGCGCCAATCGACTGCGCCACTTCGGCCACGGTGACCGGGCCTGGAAATTGACGCTGCGAACCATCAGGAAGAGTGATTTGAACCATGTCTTTCAATCTCGCGTCGTGGGACGCGTCCATAGAAAACAAAATGCGCGGACTGGCCGCGCAAACTTGGGGGGAATCGGGATTTTGGATGCGGCGCACGCCTGTCGGGCGCGCGAACCTGCGCCTCAGGCGAGCGGGACAACTCCCGTTGCGGATTGCGTTCGCGGTGTCATAACCCGAAGAGCCTTTCTTCCCTGTGTTTCCGATATGTGCCGCAGTTCCATGCACTGCGGGCAGCGCAATTGGGTTTAGAGC
>NZ_JBEBOW010000221.1:0-3354 GCF_040396215.1 Diaphorobacter ruginosibacter
CTCCAACATAAGTTTGTGACGATGCGCAAATAAGTTGATGGGCCGAGGCATAAAGTCCACCTCCTGCACCAGCGTCAGCCCATCTCCAGAGACCCAGACATCCAAGCCGATTCATCCCGATTCGCAGCCATGCGCTTCGCGTTCCAATGCAGTGCAGCCTTGATGACGGCAGTGCGGGGAAGTGAGCGATTCTTCATGCCAATCACATGTTGGCGCATTGCGTCCGCCCTTCGATAATCACCTTGCCTGCCGCTTCTCCGGCGTAGGTTCCAGACCTTCTGCAGATTTTCATCAACTCAAGAAAATCGCCGGAACCGGGCCATGGTGCTTGCCCAGGTTCGGCTCTGACGACATATACAACAATGACACGTCTGAACCTGAAAAAAACCGTCACTGCCCTCGCCCTGTCGTTGGGTGCCATGGTCATCGTCCACGCCGAAGCGCCCCATGCGCATTGGGGCTACGAGGGCGATGTCAATCCCGAAAAGTGGGGAGAACTGGCACCTGACTATGCCATCTGCAAGAGCGGCAGGAACCAATCCCCCGTCAACATCGACCGCAGCTACAACGCTCCGCTCGATGCCCTGGGCCTGCACTACGCAGCGGTTGCTGCGGACGTCATCGACAACGGCCACACCGTTCAGGTGACGCCGCAAAGCGAGTCCAGCTACCTCCAACTCGCGGGCGCGCGCTATACGCTCAAGCAGTTCCATTTCCATGCGCCGAGCGAAAACCAGATCAAGGGCAAGAGCTTTCCGCTGGAGGGCCATTTTGTCCATGCCGACAAGGATGGCAACCTGCTGGTGCTGGCGGTGATGTTCAAGCCTGGCAAGCAGAATCCCCAGCTTGACGGGGTGCTCAATGCGCTGGGCGGCAGCGCCGGCGAAAGCCGGAAGCTGGAGCGGCCCGTCAATGCCGCCGCCCTGCTGCCCAAGCAGCGTGGCTACTACCGCTTCGCGGGTTCCCTGACCACGCCGCCTTGCAGCGAAGGCGTGACCTGGATCGTGCTGAAGACGCCCATGACTCTGAGCCAGGCCCAGCTCGATAGATTCGCGGCGCACCTGCAGCACAACAACCGTCCGGTGCAGCCGTTGAATGGCCGGGTGATCGTCGATTGACGACCGTTCCGTGGCCTTGACCCGTCGCGTGTGGGTGAACGGGCTGGTTGATTCGCTCACCGGACACTGGAATACCGGATAGGCGCGACGAGCTTTCCAATGCTCCTCGAGGCGATTTCGCCCAGGCCAAAGGCTTGCCTGCGCTTTGCTCCAGATTTCAGGCGGCCTTTGCATCGCGCAGCGCCACGCAGACCGAGGCCGAACTCAACGCTGCGGGGATTTTTGCGGCGCGGATTCGGCGCACAGGCGAGTTTCTCGGGGAGGGCGGTCGATAGGGAGCGTTTTCTGCTACAACCTACCTTCATCAGCGCTGCGAGGTCTCGACGCCCGCACCGGGCTTCAGCTTCGGCGCTCCCGCGCGCGCCCTCCGGCACGCGCCAGGCCTGGGCGCGGACGGCAGGGCGCTGCTGGAAAGCCTCGGGCCTGCCGGTTGCCAGGCATCGATGGGCCATACGAGGCGGGAGTGATCGGCGCTGTTGTGTAAGCCCCTGTTTGACCACACCAATCCAGATGGACCAGCCCATGTTCAAAGCGCTTCTTCTGACACAGACCGAGCAACGCGAAACCAAGGCCGCACTCGAGGAACTCCAGGAAACTTCGCTGCCCGACGAAGCCGTCCGCGTGACGGTCTCCCATAGCACATTGAATTACAAGGACGCGCTCGCCATCACCGGACGCTCGCCCGTGGTGCGGAAATTTCCCATGGTGCCCGGCATCGACTTCGCCGGCACCGTGGTGCGCAGCGCATCTCCGAACTTCAAGGCCGGCGATGAAGTCATCCTGAACGGATGGGGCGTGGGCGAGAGCCACTGGGGCGGGTTGGCCCAGCAAGCCTGCGTGAAGGCCGAATGGCTGATCAGGAAGCCTGCGGAGTTTTCGGCACGGGAGGCCATGTCCATCGGCACCGCTGGATATACGGCGATGCTGTGCGTCATGGCGTTGGAGGAGCGCGGCGTGACACCGCGATCCGGCCCGGTGCTGGTGACCGGCGCCAACGGCGGGGTCGGCAGTATCGCCGTCTCGCTCCTGGCCGCACAGGGATACGAAGTGCACGCCAGCACGGGCCGCCCGGAAGAAGCGGAACACCTGAAGGCGCTCGGCGCCGCCGACATCGTGGATCGATCCGTCCTCAATGCGGCGGGTAAACCCCTGCAGAAAGAGCGCTGGGCCGCCGCCATCGACAGCGTGGGCAGCCACACCCTGGCCAACGTATGCGCCAGCCTCCGGTATGGCGGCGCCGTCGCCGCGTGCGGACTGGCCCAGGGCATGGATTTTCCAGGCTCCGTGGCCCCCTTCATCCTGCGGGGCGTCTCGCTCATCGGCGTGGACAGTGTCTACGCGCCGTTGGCGAAACGGGAACAGGCCTGGAAGCGCCTCGCGGCAGAGCTGCCGCGAACCATCCTGCAGCGCAACACCACTGAAACCGGACTCAGCGCAGTTATCCCGCTGGCCACCCGCCTTCTGGAAGGAAAAATCCGCGGCAGGGTGGTGGTGGATACGGCAATCTGAGAAGCTGCTACTTGTCGGCCTTCAGCATGACAAAGGCTTCGCCACCCTGGCGGTCATGATGGAACATGAAGGGCACCCCCCGGACGTAGGCTTTTGTAGGGACCCGCTTGCGAGGAGCCGCGCCGGCGTGCCGGCCAACCGCCTGGAGGAATTGACGGGTCAGCTGGCTGTCCGGCTGAGAAGGCGTGGTGACGGCGCATTCGTTCTCTGCTTTGATTTGCACGCCTAAACTCCGGTTCGCGTTGGATCCCATTTTCATGAATCCGGCATCTTTGATCTCAAGAATGCCGAAACTGGCGGCTGCCTGGGCAGCACCGGCAAAGGAGGGTGCGGTTTCCAGGCAGATGTCCTCAAATGCCTGAATGGCCTCGTTGATTTCTCCCTGTTGCTGCGCACCGGCAGGCGTGCCCTGATTTGCCGCGCAACCTGATAAGACGAGAGCCGTGATGACTCCAGTAATGAAAAGACGCGTGAGCTTCATGGTAATTTCCAAGAGGAATAAAGCGGGTGACGTAACCCGGATCCGTCTTCACCGGTTTGAATGACAGATAAACAGAGGTTTGGTGCCGGGTTTGTCTTTACAGATGAGCGGCACGGACGCGACTATAGCTTTCGTATCCGCCAGGCCCTTGCCTATGCTCATTGAATGATGAGCTGTGCCGTTTCTGCCGGGCGATAGCCTGGAAGAGCATTCGCTCAGGCGAGCTTTCGTTTTGAAAGCGATGCT
>NZ_JBEBOW010000222.1:0-3321 GCF_040396215.1 Diaphorobacter ruginosibacter
GTACTTAGGCCCTTCCCCTGCCACAGTCGCATCCGCCAACCGGTTCAGCCGTGACGCGGAAGGTTTACTAACCAGCTAAAGCTTCCTCAAGGGAAGCAGAGGTGAGCGGAACAATGAGCGAACCCACATCCGTATACAAAGCCTACCAAGGCAATACGTATCTCTTCGGCGGCAATGCGCCCTATGTGGAAGAGATGTATGAGAGCTATCTGGCGAATCCGGGCAGCGTTCCAGACAACTGGCGTGAATATTTCGACGCGCTGCAACATGTGCCCGCGGTGGATGGCAGCGATGCCAAGGACGTTCCCCACCTGCCGGTCATCAATGCGTTCGCGGAACGTGCCAAGCAGGGCGGCACCCAGGTGGTGGTGGCCTCCGGCGCCGATTCGGAACTGGGCCGCAAGCGCACAGCCGTCCAGCAACTGATCGCCGCCTACCGCAATGTCGGCCAGCGCTGGGCCGATCTCGATCCGCTCAAGCGCACCGAGCGCCCTGAAATTCCCGAGCTGGAGCCCGCGTTCTACGGCTTCACCGATGCCGACCAGGAAACCGTGTTCAACACCAGCAACACGTTCTTCGGCAAGGAAACCATGACCCTGCGCGAGCTGATCAACGCTCTGCGCGAAACGTATTGCGGCACGATCGGTGTCGAATACATGTATGCCACCGACCAGAACCAGAAGCGCTGGTGGCAGCAAAAGCTCGAGTCGATCCGCAGCAAGCCGAGCTTCGACGCCGCCAAGAAAAAGCGCATTCTCGACCGCCTCACCGCCGCCGAGGGCCTCGAGCGCTATCTGCACACCAAGTACGTCGGCCAGAAACGCTTCTCGCTGGAAGGCGGCGAGTCGTTCATCGCCTCCATGGACGAGCTGATCAGCTCCGCCAGCCAGAAGGGCGTCCAGGAAGTCGTGATCGGCATGGCCCACCGTGGCCGCCTGAACGTGCTGGTGAACACGCTGGGCAAGATGCCCAAGGATCTGTTCGCCGAGTTCGACCACACCGCGCCCGAGGAACTGCCCTCCGGCGACGTGAAGTACCACCAGGGTTTCAGCTCCGACGTGACCACCGCCAGCGGCCCGGTTCACCTGTCGCTGGCATTCAACCCATCGCACCTGGAAATCGTGAACCCGGTGGTCGAAGGTTCGGTGCGCTCGCGCATGGACCGCCGCGCCGATCCGCGCGGCAAGCAGGTCCTGCCGGTGCTGGTGCACGGCGACGCGGCCTTCGCGGGCCAGGGCGTGAACCAGGAAACCCTGGCGCTGGCGCAGACCCGTGGGTATTCCACGGGCGGCACGGTGCACATCATCATCAACAACCAGATCGGCTTCACCACATCCGATCCGCGCGACACGCGTTCCACGCTGTACTGCACCGACATCGTCAAGATGATCGAGTCGCCCGTGCTGCACGTGAACGGCGACGATCCCGAGGCCGTGGCCCTGGCGACCCAGCTGGCCCTGGAATTCCGCATGGAGTTCGACAAGGACGTCGTGGTCGACATCATCTGCTTCCGCAAGCTGGGCCACAACGAGCAGGACACTCCCGCGCTGACCCAGCCGCTGATGTACAAGAAGATCGGCGCGCACCCCGGCACCCGCAGGCTCTATGCCGACAAGCTGGCGGCCCAGGGCCTGGGCGACACGCTGGGCGACGACATGGTCAAGGCCTACCGCGCCGCGCTGGACGACGGCAAGCACACGGTCGATCCGGTGCTCACCAACTTCAAGAGCAAGTACGCCGTGGACTGGAGCCCGTTCCTGAACCAGAAATGGACGGACGCCGGCGACACCGCCATTCCGCTGACGGAGTGGAAGCGCCTGGCCGAGCGGATCACCACGATTCCCGAAGGCGTCACTCCCCACGCTCTCGTGAAGAAGGTCTATGACGACCGCGCCGCCATGGGCCGTGGCGAGATCAACGTCGACTGGGGCATGGGCGAGCACATGGCATTCGCATCCCTGGTGGCCTCTGGCTATCCGGTGCGCCTGTCCGGCGAGGATTGCGGCCGCGGCACGTTCACGCACCGCCACGCCGTGATCCATGACCAGAAGCGCGAGAAGTGGAACGAAGGCACCTACATTCCGCTGCAGAACGTGGCCGACAACCAGGCGCCGTTCACCGTGATCGACTCCATCCTCTCCGAAGAGGCGGTGCTGGCGTTCGAATACGGCTACGCATCCAACGACCCCAACACGCTGGTGATCTGGGAAGCCCAGTTCGGCGACTTCGCCAATGGCGCGCAAGTGGTGATCGACCAGTTCATCGCATCGGGCGAAGTGAAGTGGGGCCGCATCAACGGCCTGACGCTGATGCTGCCGCACGGCTACGAAGGCCAGGGCCCCGAGCACAGCTCGGCGCGCCTGGAGCGTTTCATGCAGCTCGCGGCGGACACCAACATGCAGGTCGTGCAGCCGACGACGGCCAGCCAGATCTTCCACGTGCTGCGCCGCCAGCAGATCCGCAACCTGCGCAAGCCGCTGGTGATCATGACGCCCAAGTCGCTGCTGCGCAACAAGGACGCCACTTCGCCGCTCACCGAATTCACCAAGGGCTCGTTCCACACGGTGCTGCCGGAGCAGAATGACGCCATCGTCAAGAACGCCGCCAAGGTCAAGCGCATCGTCGCCTGCTCGGGCAAGGTGTACTACGACCTGGTGAAAAAGCGCGAGGAGAACAAGCTGGACGACGTGGCGATCATCCGTGTCGAGCAGCTCTATCCCTTCCCGCACAAGGCATTCGCCGCCGAAGTCAAGAAGTACGGCAACGCGACCGAACTCGTGTGGTGCCAGGACGAGCCGCAGAACCAGGGCGCCTGGTTCTTCATCCAGCACAACATCCACGAGAACATGCTCGAGGGCCAGAAGCTGGGCTATTCCGGCCGCGCGGCCTCCGCATCTCCCGCGGTTGGCTACTCGCACCTGCACCAGGAGCAGCAAAAGGCGCTGGTTGAAGGCGCGTTCGGCAAGCTCAAGGGTTTTGTCCTGACCAAGTAAGGCTGGAAACCCGCTCATTACCTATCAGTACAAAACACGAATTGGAAAAGAAAATGGCTATTGTTGACGTCAAAGTTCCGCAGCTCTCCGAATCCATCACGGAAGCCACCATGCTCAACTGGAAGAAGAAGGCTGGTGAGGCGGTTGCGGTGGATGAAATCCTCATCGAGATCGAAACCGACAAGGTCGTGCTCGAGGTGCCGGCTCCTTCGGCTGGCGTGCTGACCGAAATCCTGCAAGGCGACGGCGCCACCGTCACGGCCGAGCAGGTGATCGCCAAGATCGACACCGAGGCCGTTGCAGGCGCCGCCGCTCCCGTGGCCGCAGC
>NZ_JBEBOW010000223.1:0-3259 GCF_040396215.1 Diaphorobacter ruginosibacter
CCCCCCGAGGGGGCGCTTTTTGTCTTGGGGCGGCCCGGCGACAAAAAAACCGCGCGATGCGCGGTTTTTTGTTCACCCTGCCCCTTCTTTGAAGGAAAGCAGCGGCGGCTTCAATGCTCAGCTGTTGTCCGCATGGGCATATACATGCTTGTCCGAACGGGCTCCTGCGGTGCTGCCACGCTGCTCCACCCAGTTGCGCACGCGCTCGGCGTCGGCGATCCGGCTGAATTTACCCGCCGAATCGAGGAACACCATGATCAGCTTGCGGCCGGACACCTCGGCCTGCATGACGAGGCAGCGCCCGGCTTCATTGATGAAGCCGGTTTTCTGCAGGCCGATATCCCACGAAGGATTCTTGACCAGCCGGTTGGTATTGTTGAACTGCAGCGTGCGGCTGCCCACTTCCACCTCATGGCTCGGCGAGGTGCTCAGCTCGCGCAGCAGCGGATCGCGGGAAGCGACGGCCACGAGCTGGGCCAGATCGCGCGCGCTCGCCTGATTGGAGCTGGACAGGCCCGTCGGCTCCACGTAGCGTGTGGAGAGCATTCCGATCTGGCGCGCCTTGGCGTTCATCTGGTTCACGAAAGCCGCAAGGCCGCCGGGATAGGTGCGCCCCAGCGCATGCGCCGCGCGGTTCTCGCTGGACATCAACGCCAGATGCAGCAGTTCGCCGCGCGACAGCGTCGTTCCCACCGCCAGGCGCGAGCGGCTGAACTTTTCGGTGTCCACATCGTCCTGCGTGATGGTGATCGCCTCATCCATGTTCAGATGGGCCTCGGAGATCAGCAGGCCCGTCATCAGCTTGGTGAGAGAAGCAATGGGCAGCACCGCGCCTTCGTTCTTGCTCAGCAACACTTCATGTGTATCCTGGTCCACCACCAGCGCCACGCTGGATTCCAGAGACAGAGGGTCGTGCACGTCGTGCAATCCAGCGATCTGTCCAAAGGACTGCGGCGCCGGCGTGTAGGAAACCTTGCGCACGGTCGCCTTCGTGCCGCGCGCGGCCAGCCGGGTGGATTTGCCTGCGGCTGCCTTGGCGCGCAACGACTTGCCCTTGGCCACCGCCACGGTCTTGCGAGCGGCGGGCTTGGCCGAGGATTTCGCCACCTGGCGCTTGGTGTTTGATGAAACCGCTTGTTTTTTCGAGACAACCGCTTTCTTTTTCTCCGCGGCATGCGCTACGGGAGCGGCCAGGGAAACGCTCAAGGCGACAAAGGCCAGAGCATGCAAAAAACGGGTGGAGATGCGATTACGGGCTTGCATCAAGGTGCTCCAAGCGGCAAAAAACGGTTTCAGTGTACACAATCGAAAAAAGTCGCGCAAGATCAGCACCTTACGCGACTCTTCAAGAAAGTGAGTTAATTATAAAACCGTGCTCAGCCTTGGGCTGCCACTCGCTCCGCTTTACTTTGTAACTTGTTCAGCGCACTCAGATAAGCCTTGGCCGATGCCACCACGATGTCCGGATCGGCCCCCACGCCATTGACCACACGGCCATTGCTTTGCAGGCGCACCGTCACCTCGCCCTGGCTCTCCGTGGAGCCGCTGATCGCGTTCACCGAATAGAGCACCATTTCGGCGCCGCTCTTCACGTGCGATTCGATGGCCTTGAGCGACGCGTCCACCGGGCCGTTGCCTTCCGCTTCGCCCTGCACCTCCTTGCCAGCCGCGGTGAAGACCACTTTGGCATGAGGGCGTTCGCCGGTTTCACTGTGTTGGGAAAGCGACACAAAACCGAACTGGTCTTTCACGTTGCTGGCGTGCTCGTCGCTGACCAGCGCGAGGATGTCCTCATCGAAAATGTCGCTCTTGCGGTCGGCCAGTTCCTTGAAACGAGCGAAAGCGGCATTGATCTCGCCTTCGCTTTCCATCTGCACGCCCAGCTCCTGCAGGCGCTGCTTGAACGCGTTGCGGCCGGACAGCTTGCCCAGCACGATCTTGTTGGCGGCCCAGCCCACGTCTTCCGCGCGCATGATCTCGTAGGTGTCGCGCGCCTTGAGCACGCCGTCCTGGTGAATGCCGGATGCGTGCGCGAACGCGTTGGCGCCCACGACCGCCTTGTTCGGCTGCACGACAAAGCCGGTGGTCTGGCTGACCATGCGGCTGGCGGCAACGATGTGCTGCGTGTCGATGTTCACGTCCAGGCCGAAATAGTCCCTGCGCGTCTTGACCGCCATGACGACTTCTTCGAGCGAGCAATTGCCCGCGCGCTCGCCGAGACCGTTGATGGTGCACTCCACCTGGCGCGCGCCGCCGATCTTCACGCCGGCCAGCGAATTCGCCACCGCCATGCCCAGGTCGTTGTGGCAATGCACGGACCAGACCGCCTTGTCGGAATTGGGGATGCGTTCGCGCAGGTTCTTGATGAACTCGCCATAGAGTTCCGGGATCGCATAGCCCACGGTATCGGGCACGTTGATGGTGGTCGCGCCCTCGTTGATCACCGCCTCGAACACGCGGCACAGGAAATCGGGGTCGCTGCGGTAGCCGTCCTCGGCGCTGAACTCGATGTCACCCACGAGATTGCGGGCAAAACGGATCGAGCTGACCGCCTGCTCGAACACCTGGTCCGGCGTCATGCGCAGCTTCTTTTCCATGTGCAGCGGGCTGGTCGCCAGGAAGACGTGGATGCGGGCGCTGTTGGCCGCCGCCAGGGCCTCCGCCGAACGCGCAATGTCGCGGTCGTTGGCTCGCGACAGCGAGCAGATGGTGGAATCCTTGACCGCGGCGGCGATGGAGCGGATGCATTCGAAGTCGCCGTTGGAGCTGGCCGCGAAACCGGCTTCGATCACATCGACCCTCAGGCGCTCCAGCAGGCGCGCGATGCGCAGCTTTTCATCCTTGGTCATGGATGCGCCTGGCGACTGCTCGCCGTCACGCAACGTGGTGTCGAAAATAATCAGTTTGTCAGTCATCGTGGTCTCCGCAGCGCCGCATCGACAGCGGCTACATCAGTGAAAAAGAACCGTCTTCAAGCGCACACAAAACAAAAGGCCCGCTGCGCTTGCATACGGGCCATGGGATGAACAGTTCGCTCGCGCAACAACATCACCGCCCGCGGGGCGCTAGTGTTAGGGCGAAAGCCAGCATTTTCATAGAGTAGCAATGTAGCACAACCGGCTGGACCGAGGCGAGCGGCACCCACAGCCCAAGAAACAGAAAACCACCCGCAGGTGGTTCCGTTCAGGCTATCGGCAAAGCCTTAGAACGTGTTTACGATCTCTACGCAGCCGCGTTGGAGTGCAATCGGGATGAGTTC
>NZ_JBEBOW010000224.1:0-3223 GCF_040396215.1 Diaphorobacter ruginosibacter
CGGCCGGGTTGTCCGCCGATCAGGTGTAAGAACGTGTTCACGATCTCCTCGCGCCTGCGTAGAGATCGTAAACACGTTCTTAGCGCCTGCTATAACGCCCGAGCCGGCGCCGGCCCGGCCCGGCGCGTTGGCCGCCGCATCAAGGCAGCAGCGCGCCCAGCTCCCGCGCCGCCGCCAGCACATTCTTCACATAGCGCTCGTCATACCGGTGCACCGGCATGGTCAGCGTCAACGCTGCCGCCAGTTCGCCGCCCTTGCGGAAAACGGGCACGGAGATACCGGCGATCTCGCTGCTGCGGTCTCCGGCCAGCGCCTCGAACCCGTCCGCGCGCACCTTGGCGTAGTGGACGCGGTCCTTGCGTTCCCATTCTGAGAGTTCCGGATCGAACGCCACCAGCACACGGCCGCCCGCTCCCTTGCCCAGCGGCAGCACGTCTCCGGCGCGGGCATGGTCGCGTACGGGGTGAGGCGAATCGACCCGGTACAGGCACAGCCGCTCCCGCCCCTGCCGCACGTGATAGGCGGCGCTCTCGCCAGTCTGCGTGACCAGCGCGCGCAGCACCGGCATCACCACCTGGTCGAGCGAGAAATTCCGCGCATAGAGCGTATGCAGCCGCGCCACGGCCGGGCCGATGGCGTAGCGCCCGGAATCCAGCCGGATCACCCATCCCGCGAACTCCAGCGAGGCCAGCAGCCGTGAAATCGTACTTTTGTACAGGCGCGTGCGCTGCGCGAGTTCGGCCAGGCTCAGCCCTTCGTCACCGTCGCGGAATGCCCCCAGCAGGCAAAGCGCCCGATCCACGGCGGCCACGCCGCCGGGAGCGGCGTTCTCGTCGGCCAGCGATTCATTCATGGATTTGCGAGGCATACGTATAAACCCTTGGTTCCACGGCTTGACATCCTTGGTTGGCACACAGCAATATCTTATTAGACAGAATATTGTTCTATCTAACAGCACGATATGAAACAACTGGAATGCTGTCAAGAGACGGCCTCCACCCAGGAATTCCAAGACGCACCCATGGCGACAGCATCTCCCCCATTCGAAGTACTCATCAGCGAGGTCGGCCCGCGCGACGGCCTGCAATCGGTCAAGAACCGCATGTCCACCACCGACAAATGCGCCTGGATCGATGCGCTGGCCGCATCAGGCCTGCGCGAAATCGAAGTGGGCTCGTTCGTCTCGCCCAAACTGCTGCCGCAGATGGCCGACACCGCGGCGGTGGTCGCGCACGCCCTGCGGCACAAGGGCGTGACCGTCATGGCGCTGGTGCCCAATCTGCACGGCGCGAAGGCGGCCATCGAAGCGGGCGTGCACAAGATCACCATGCCGATTTCCGCCAGCCCCGCGCACTCGCTCGCCAATGTGCGCAAGACGCCCGAGGAGATGATCGACGAGGTGAAGAACATCATCGCCCTGCGCAACGAAATGGCTCCACGGGTGCATGTGGAAGCAGGCATTTCCACCGCCTTCGGCTGCACGATCCAGGGCGTGGTGCCTGAAGACGGCGTGATTGCGCTGGCCGCCGCCTGCGCGCGCGCCGGAGTCGATGAAGTCGGCCTGTCCGACACCACCGGCATGGCCAACCCCGCGCAGGTCAGGCGCCTTTTCAGGCGCTTGATCGCCGAGCTGGGCGGCAAGGCCGGAGCGGCACACATGCACAACACGCGCGGGCTGGGCCTGGCCAACTGCCTGGCCGCCCATGACGTGGGCACGCGCACTTTCGACGCCTCTCTGGCGGGCCTGGGCGGCTGCCCGTATGCGCCGGGTGCGTCCGGCAACGTGGTGACCGAAGACCTGGTGTTCATGTTCGAAGCCATGGGCATCCGCACGGGCGTCGATGTCCAGGCGCTGATCGCCGCGCGCGAGGCCCTGGCGCGCGGCCTGCCCGGCGAGGCACTCTACGGCATGACGCCCCTGGCGGGCCTGCCCAAGGGGTTCGGGCAGGACAGCTACGGGCCCGAACACGGCATGACCCGCGCCGGCGCATTCTGAAAAACAAAGACATGAACACGAACAGCAACAACCACCTTCCCTACTCCGGCATCCGCGTCGTCGAATTCGTACACATGGTGATGGGGCCGAGCTGCGGCCTGATGCTTGCCGACCTGGGCGCCGAAGTGATCAAGGTCGAACCCGTTGGGCATGGCCGCGACGGCGACGCCACGCGCAAGCTGCTGGGCTCGGGCGCCGGTTTCTTCCCCATGTTCAACCGCAACAAGAAAAGCGTCACGCTGGACCTGCAGACGCCCGAGGGCAAGGAGGCCGCGCTCAGGCTCATCGCAACGGCCGACGTGGTGTGCGAGAACTTCAAGCCCGGCACCATGCGCAGGCTCGGCCTGGACTATGGGAGCCTGAAGGACCGCTTCCCACAGCTCATCTACGTGAGCCACAAAGGCTTTCTGCCCGGCCCCTACGAGCACCGCACGGCGCTCGACGAAGTCGTGCAGATGATGGGCGGCCTGGCCTACATGACGGGCCGCCCCGGCGACCCCCTGCGCGCGGGCACCAGCGTGAACGACATCATGGGCGGCATGTTCGGCGCCATGGGAGCCATGGCCGCGCTCGCCCAGCGGGAGAAAACCGGCAGGGGCCAGGAAGTGCAAAGCGCACTGTTCGAGAACAACGTTTTCCTGATCGCGCAGCACATGATGCAGTTCGCCGTCACGGGCAAGCCGGCCGCGCCCATGCCGGCGCGCATTTCCGCCTGGGCCATCTATGACGTGTTCGAGGTAAAGAACGGCGAACAGATCTTTCTGGCCGTGGTCAGCGATGGCGCATGGCGCGTCTTCTGCGACGCATTCCAGTTGGGCGGCTTGCGCGACGACCCGCGCCTTGGCAGCAACAACGCGCGGGTGCTGGCGCGCGAGTGGCTGATCCCGCTGCTGCGCGAGCACTTGTCGCAATACGACAGCGCCCACATTGCCGAGGTGTTCGAATCCAACGGCCTGCCTTTCGCGCCCATCGCCATGCCGCACGAACTGCTCGATGACAGGCACCTGAACGAAAGCGGGGCATTGGCACCGATCGAGCTGCCCGACGGCCGGCAGACCAAGACCGTGCTGCTGCCGTTGACGCTGGATGGCAGGCATCTCGAAGTGCGGCTCTCGCCCCCGAAGCTGGGCGAGCACAGCCTGGAGATCCTGACCGCCCTGGGATACAGCGCCGAACATGCGCGCGCGCTGTCACAAGGCATCGCCCCTGCCGAAGCCGGAGCCTGAG
>NZ_JBEBOW010000225.1:0-3189 GCF_040396215.1 Diaphorobacter ruginosibacter
CGCGTCGAGATGACGAAGATGCCCGAACTGGTCGCCTTCATGCACAGCATGATCGGCCTGGCCGCGGTGTTCATCGCGGTGGCCGCGGCGGTCGAGCCATGGGCCTTCGGCATCACCGACCACAGCGCGCCGATTCCGCACGGCAACCGCCTGGAGCTCGCGCTCGGCGCGGCGATCGGCGCCATCACGTTCAGCGGCTCGGTCATCGCGTTCGGCAAGCTGTCGGGCAAATACAAGTTCCGCCTGTTCCAGGGCGCTCCGGTGCAGTTCAAGGGCCAGCACATGCTGAACCTGGTGCTTGCGCTGGCCTTGCTGTTCTTCATCGCGGGCTTCACCATCAGCCAGTCGCGCGTCGATTTCTGGCTGCTGATCGCGCTGTCCTTCGTGCTGGGCGTGCTCATCATCATCCCGATCGGCGGCGCGGACATGCCGGTGGTGGTGTCCATGCTCAACAGCTACTCGGGCTGGGCGGCGGCGGGCATCGGCTTCTCGCTCAACAACAGCATGCTGATCATCGCGGGGTCGCTGGTCGGCAGCTCGGGCGCGATCCTCAGCTACATCATGTGCAAGGCGATGAACCGCTCGTTCTTCAACGTGATTCTCGGCGGCTTCGGCGGCGACACCGCTGCCGCTGCCGCGGGCGGCGCCGTGCAGCGCTCCGTCAAGAGCGGCAGCGCCGACGATGCGGCCTTCGTGCTGAGCCAGGCGGAAACCGTGATCATCGTCCCGGGCTATGGCCTGGCGGTGGCGCGCGCCCAGCACGCGGTCAAGGAGCTGGCGCTCAAGCTCGTGGAGAAGGGCGTCAACGTGAAATACGCGATCCATCCGGTGGCCGGCCGCATGCCCGGCCACATGAACGTGCTGCTGGCCGAAGCCGAAGTGCCCTATGACCAGGTGTTCGAGATGGAGGACATCAACGGTGAATTCGGACAGGCCGACGTGGCGATCATCCTGGGCGCCAACGACGTGGTGAACCCCGCCGCCCACACCAAGGGCAGTCCCATCTATGGCATGCCGATTCTGGAGGCCTACAAGGCCAAGACGGTCATCGTGAACAAGCGCTCCATGGCGGCCGGCTATGCGGGCCTGGACAACGAGCTGTTCTACATGGACAAGACCATGATGGTGTTTGGCGATGCGAAGAAGGTCGTCGAGGATATCGGCAAGGCGATCGAGTAGTCTTTTCGCCTCAAGTCTTGGCAAGCCGCGCGGCATTTCGGGCCGCGCGGCTTTTTGCTTTTATCTGTGTCCGCGCAAACGCTGTTTAAATCAATAAAAGCGCATTTACCGAGGGTTAAACCGAGGCTGCCGCCGGTGGAATTCGCTCCAATGTCGAATGGATCATGATAAAAACGAACGATCGTTCGGAAATTTTACCTGTCTAGGGTAATTCCAGACACGCGAAATCATCGATGAACCGGACAATGCCCGAGATTTACGGATTTTGCATTTGACAACGAGACACGCAGGAGACCCCCAGCATGACAGACCGTCCCTGGCTCAGCGCCTATCCGCCTGGCGTTCCAGCCGATATCGACCCGTCGCAGTACGCTTCGCTGGTCGAGCTGATGGAGCAGGCCTTCCGGGACTATGCATTGCGCACGGCCTACAGCTTCATGGGCAGGGACACCAGCTATGCCCAGACGGACGCGCAGAGCCGCCAACTGGCTGCCTATCTGCAATCGCTCGGCCTTGCCAAGGGCGACCGCGTGGCGATCATGATGCCCAACGTGCCGCAGTATCCGGTAACGGTTGCCGCCGTCCTGCGCGCGGGGTTCGTCGTGGTGAACGTGAACCCGCTGTACACGCCGCGCGAGCTGGAACATCAACTCAAGGATTCGGGCGCCAAGGCCATCGTCATCATCGAGAACTTCGCTGCCACCTTGCAGGCATGCATTGCGAACACCGCCGTCGAGCATGTGGTACTGGCCGCGATGGGCGACCGCATGGGAGCCCTCAAGGGCATGCTCATCAACTATGTCGTGCGCAGTGTGAAGAAGCTCGTGCCGCCGTACGCGCTGCCCGGCGCCGTGCGGTTCAACGAAGCGCTCTCGCGGGGCTCGCGCGCGCGCTTCCTGAAGCCGGATATCCACCCCGACGACATCGCGCTGCTGCAATACACGGGCGGCACCACCGGGGTTCCCAAGGGCGCGGTGCTGCTGCATCGCAACATCATCGCCAACGTGCTGCAATCCGAGGCGTGGAACGCGCCCGTCATGAACAAGGTGCCGCAGGGCGAGCAGCCCACGGCCATCTGCGCGCTGCCGCTCTATCACATCTTCGCCTTCACGGTGAACATGATGCTGTCCATGCGCACGGGCGGCAAAACCATCCTGATCCCCAATCCGCGCGACCTGAAGGCGGTGCTCAAGGAGTTGACCAGGCACACCTTCCACAGTTTTCCCGCGGTGAACACGCTGTTCAACGGACTGGCCAATCATCCGGACTTCAAGACCGTGGACTGGAGCCACCTCAAGGTTTCGGTGGGTGGCGGCATGGCGGTGCAGGGCGCGGTCGCCAAGCTGTGGCTCGAAAAGACCGGCTGCCCGATCTGCGAGGGCTACGGTCTGTCCGAGACCAGTCCCTCGGCAAGCTGCAATCCGGTCACCTTGAAGGAGTTCACCGGAACGATCGGCGTGCCGATTCCCAGCACCTACATGAAGCTGATCGACGACGAAGGGCGTGACGTGGTCCTTGCGGGCCAGTCCGGGGAAATCGTCATCAAGGGCCCGCAGGTGATGGCCGGCTACTGGCAGCGTCCCGACGAAACCGCCAAGGTCATGACGGAGGATGGCTACTTCAAGACGGGCGACATAGGCATCATCGACGGCAACGGCTTCTTCAAGATCGTCGACCGCAAGAAGGACATGGTGCTGGTGAGCGGCTTCAACGTCTATCCCAACGAAGTGGAGGACGTGGTGGCGGCCATGCCCGGGGTGCTGGAGTGCGCGGTGGTGGGCGTGCCGGACGAGAAGACCGGCGAGGCGGTCAAGCTGGTCATCGTGAAGAAGGATCCGGCCCTGACGGAGGAACAGGTGAAGGCGTTCTGCCACGACAACCTGACCGGCTACAAGCGCCCGCGCGTGATCGAGTTCCGGGAAAGCCTGCCCAAGACCCCCGTGGGCAAGATCCTGCGGCGCGAACTGCGCGACCGGAAGTAGCCAGCCCCCGCCGGGAGCGGGCTCTCAG
>NZ_JBEBOW010000226.1:0-3180 GCF_040396215.1 Diaphorobacter ruginosibacter
CGGGCCTGCAGCACCTGCAACGCCTTGGCCTTGTTGCTGTGCTGGCTGCGGCCGTCCTGGCATTCCGCGACGATGCCGGTGGGCAGGTGCACCACGCGCACGGCGGAGTCCGTCTTGTTGATGTGCTGGCCGCCAGCGCCGGATGCGCGGAAGGTGTCGATGCGCAGATCCGCCGGATTCAGCGTGACGGCCTGGTGCTCGTCCGGCTCCGGCATCACCGCGACGGTGCAGGCGCTGGTGTGGATGCGCCCTTGCGTTTCGGTCGCGGGCACGCGCTGCACGCGATGGCCGCCGGACTCGAAGCGCATGCGGCCATAGACGTTGTCGCCTTCGATGCGCAGCACGACTTCCTTGTAGCCGCCGAGTTCGCTCTCGTTGGCCGACATGACCTCGACCTTCCAGCCGGCATTGGCCGCGTAGCGCGTGTACATGCGCGCCAGATCGCCGGCAAACAGCGCGGATTCATCGCCACCCGTGCCCGCGCGGATTTCCATGAAGGCGTTGCGGGCGTCGTCGGGGTCCTTGGGCAGCAGCAGGCGCTGCAGTTCGTCCTCGAGCTGCACGAGTTCCGCCTCGCCGCTGGTGATTTCCTCCTGCGCCATTTCGGCCATGTCAGGGTCCTCGAGCATCTCGTGGGCGCCGGCGATATCGGCCTCGACCTGGGCGTAGCGCCTGTAGCGTCCCGCGATCTGGGTGACCTCGGAGTGCTCCCTGGAGATGCTGCGGTACTGCGCCATGTCGGACATGATGTCCTCGCGCGAGAGCAGGAAGTCCAGTTCTTCGAGACGCTGCGCGTACTTCTCGAGCTGGGTTCTGAGAAAGGCTTTCATGGTGTCTGCCAATGAGGTGGGCTGCGCACGGACTGCGTGCCGCCAGCGGATGGCGCGGGCGGGGCGGCTGGGCAGAATGCGCGCCGCCGCGCAACGAACCACGGGAATGGGAGGGGTTTGGGCTGCGGCGCAGCTACAGGCTGTTCTTGCTTTGCGAGCGCAGGAAAAGCCGCTGAACGGTATCGACGGTCTGGGCGCGCTGCCCGGCATCGCCCTTGTGCAGTTCGGCCATGGCGCCGTGGAGCATCTTCTGCGTGATGCCGCGCGAGAGTGCGTCGAGCACGGTGTCGATGTCCTCGCCCCTGGCGATCAGCTTCTTGGCGCGCGCGATTTCCATTGCGCGCCATTCGTCGGTCTGTGCGTTGATCTGCTGGATCAGCGGCACCGCGCCGCCCTGGGGGCTGCGCTGGTCGAGCCAGTGCATGAAGCTCTGCACGCCGTGGTCGATGATGACCTCCGCCTGCTGCACGGCTGCCTGGCGCTGCGCCTGGCCGGTACGGACCACGTTGGCGAGGTCGTCCACGGTGTAGAGGTACACGTCGCGCAGGTCCTTGACCTCGGCTTCGATGTCGCGCGGAACGGCAAGATCGACCATGAAGATCGGGCGATGCCGGCGCTTCTTGAGCGCGCTCTCCACCGCGCCCAGCCCGATGATGGGCAGGCTGGATGCCGTGCAACTGATGACCGCGTCGTATTCGTGCAGGTGCTCGGGCAGGTCCGCCAGCCGCATGGTGTTGGCGTTGAACTGCACGGCCAGCTTCTCGCCGCGCTCCAGCGTGCGGTTGGCGATGGTGATCTGCTTGGGGTGCCTGGCGGCAAAGTGCGTGGAGACGAGCTCGATCATCTCGCCCGCGCCCACGAACAGCACCTTGATCTGCGAGAGGTCTTCGAACAACTGGCCCGCGAGCCGTACCGCCGCCGCGGCCATGCTGATGCTGTGCGCGCCGATTTCCGTGGAGCTGCGCACCTCCTTGGCAACGGCGAAGCTGCGCTGGAAGAGCTGGTTGAGCGTGCTGCCCAAGGCGCCAGCGTCCTCGGCGGCGCGCACGGCGTTCTTCATCTGGCCAAGGATCTGCGCCTCTCCGAGCACCATCGAGTCCAGGCCGCTGGCGACGCGGAAGGCGTGGCGCGCGACCAGGTCGTTTTCCAGCGTGTAGGAATGCGAGCGCAGCAGGGCGGGGCTGACGCCGCCGGAGTGGGCGAGCCAGTCCAGCGTATGGTCCAGGGCCGGCGTGTGGGCCGCGCAGTAAATTTCGGTGCGGTTGCAGGTGGACAGAATGGCCGTCTCCACGCTGGGGTGGCGCGTGGAGCTGCTGGTCAGGGCCTGGCGAAGACCGAGCAGCGTCGGTGCGATCTGATCGATTGCAAACGCAAAACGACCGCGCATATCCAGCGGCGCGGTCGTGTGATTGATGCCTAGTGCCCAAACTGCCATATGCGCGATTATAAAATTTGTCGGCAATCAGGTTGAGATTGGTTTTTTAATGACTTGATTTGAGTCATGTTTATGAGCACTTTATTAGCAATCAATCATCTACTGAATTTTGTGGCGCCCGCGTTCGCGGTCGCGCTGCTGATGGTTGCAGGGTCGCAGGTTTTCGACAGGAAACGAGCCAGATCTCAAGGCTGGATTAAGCCTTTTGCTATTAATTTTGTTATCTGTACTACGGTCCTGCTGTGTGGACTGGTGGTTTTTGGCGATGATGGGAAGATCTGGACCTATGGCGCACTTGTAGTGATTTCTGCCACAAGTCAATTCCTGATTCTGCGTGCCTGGCGTGGGTAATCAGACCGGATGGGTCTGGCCGAGCAGACGGTTTTTCATGGCGAGCAGGTTCAGCAGCATTTTCTGCTGATCGCCCGCCGCCATGCAGCCCAGCATCTCGTTGCCGATGGCGGCGCGCTCCTCGCGCAGCGCGGCCACGCGCGCGGCGCCGCTTTCGCTGAGTTCGAGCACGCGGCTGCGCTTGTCCTGGGGGTTTGGCGCGCGCACGATCCAGCCGCGCTCTTCGAGAAGGTTGAGCGTACGTGCGATCTGCGCCTTGTCCGCATGCATGTGATCCATCATGGATTTGTGCGTGCACTGCGGCGTGCGCCCCAGGAAGATGAGCATGCGCAGTTCATTGGGCGTGACGCCCGGTTCGAGCGAATGCATGGCGCTGCGCATGCGCGAACGGTAGGCATGCGTGAGGTCATGCAGCGCATCCAGCAATTGCGTGGAGAGGGTGTCGGCATTCATGGTGGGGTGATCCAAATTTATTGTTGACAAAATCAATGATATTCATTATTGTTTTGTTGATTAGATCAACAGTTTAAAGAAATTCAGGAAATATGACTACCCAAACACAGC
>NZ_JBEBOW010000227.1:0-3174 GCF_040396215.1 Diaphorobacter ruginosibacter
AGCCTGGCTCGACCGTGACAGTCACCTACCCGGACGGCAGCACCGACAGTGTGACTGTGGGTGAAGACGGCAAGTTCGAGTTTGAAAATCCTGGCCTGGAAGATGGCGACACCGTCAATGTGGTGGCGACCGATCCTTCGGGCAACAGCAGTGATCCGACAGAAGTCACCGTGGACGCGGTGAACCCCGACGCACCGATCGTGGACCCGATCAATTCCCATGACCCGATCACGGGTGAAGGCGAGCCTGGCTCCACGGTGACCGTGACCTACCCGGATGGCAGCACCGACAGCGTGACCGTGGGCGAGGACGGCAAGTTCGAATTCGAGAACCCCGGCCTGGACGATGGCGACACCGTCAACGTGGTGGCGACCGATCCTTCGGGCAACAGCAGCGATCCGACAGAAGTCACTGTCGATGCGGTGAGCCCTGACGCACCGATCGTTGACCCGATCAATGCCCATGACCCGATCACCGGCGAAGGCGAGCCCGGCTCCACCGTGACCATCACCTATCCTGACGGAGAAACCGACAGTGTCGTGGTGGGCGAGGACGGCAAGTTCGAATTCGAGAACCCCGGCCTGGAAGATGGTGACACCGTCAACGTGGTGGCAACCGATCCTTCGGGCAACAGCAGCGATCCGACAGAAGTCACCGTGGACGCGGTGAACCCGGATGCACCAGTTGTTGACCCGATCAACGCCAACGACCCCATCACCGGCGAAGCCGAGCCTGGCTCCACGGT
Organism: Diaphorobacter ruginosibacter; assembly: GCF_040396215.1. Lineage (GTDB taxonomy): Bacteria > Pseudomonadota > Gammaproteobacteria > Burkholderiales > Burkholderiaceae_C > Diaphorobacter_A > Diaphorobacter_A ruginosibacter_A. Next base: position 746 of record NZ_JBEBOW010000227.1, read on the forward strand.
GACCATCACCTATCCTGACGGAGAAACCGACAGTGTTGTGGTGGGCGAGGACGGCAAGTTCGAATTCGAGAACCCCGGCCTGGAAGACGGTGACACCGTCAACGTGGTGGCGACCGACCCATCGGGCAACAGCAGCGATCCGACAGAAGTCACTGTCGATGCGGTGAACCCGGATGCTCCGATTGTTGACCCGATCAATGCCCATGACCCGATCACCGGCGAAGGCGAGCCCGGCTCCACGGTGACCGTGACCTACCCGGATGGCAGCACCGACAGTGTCGTGGTGGGTGAAGACGGCAAGTTCGAGTTTGAAAATCCTGGCCTGGAAGATGGCGACACCGTCAATGTGGTGGCGACCGATCCTTCGGGCAACAGCAGTGATCCGACAGAAGTCACTGTCGATGCGGTGAGCCCTGACGCACCGATCGTTGACCCGATCAATGCCCATGACCCGATCACCGGCGAAGGCGAGCCCGGCTCCACGGTGACCGTGACCTACCCGGATGGCAGCACCGACAGTGTCGTGGTGGGTGAAGACGGCAAGTTCGAATTCGAGAACCCCGGCCTGGAAGACGGCGACACCGTCAATGTGGTGGCAACCGATCCTTCGGGCAACAGCAGCGATCCGACAGAAGTCACCGTCGACGCGGTGAACCCCGACGCCCCGATCGTTGACCCGATCAATGCCCACGACCCGATCACCGGCGAAGCCGAGCCCGGCTCGACCGTGACAGTCACCTACCCTGACGGCAGCACCGACAGCGTGGTGGTGGGTGAGGACGGCAAGTTTGAATTTGAAAATCCTGGCCTGAGCGATGGCGACACTGTCAATGTGGTGGCGACCGATCCTTCGGGCAACAGCAGCGATCCTACCGATGTGACTGTGGATGCCGTGGCTCCAGTCCTCACCATCTCGGACAATGTGCCGGGAGTCGTGGGTATTGACGGTAGCGTCACTTTCACTTTCACGTTCAGCGAAGACGTGAAGGATTTCGACGCCAGCAAGATTCAGGTGACCAACGGTACGGCAGGCACCTTCACCAAGGTCAACGACCATACTTATGAGCTGGTTGTCACTCCGACGCTGAACAGCTCCGGCACTGTCGAAGTCAGCGTGGCCCAAGGCGCGGCTCTCGACGCGTCGGGCAACCCCTGCAATGCGGCTCAGGCCGATCAGGCGTTCATCACCAGCGCACCCAACCCAACAGACATCACGAGCCAGATGCTGTGGGACGACCAGGGCGCGGTGCAAGGCGAGATCAAGTCGGGAGACCAGACGGACGACAGCAAGCCGACGTTCAGCGGCACGGCGGACGCCAGCAAGGTGGTCGCGGTGCAGGTGTTTGACAACGGCACGCTGCTGGGCACAGTGCAGGTGCAGGGCGATGGCACCTGGAGCTTCGAGCCGGCGCTGCCGCTGCCCGCAGGGCCGCACAACTTCACGGCCAAGCCGGTGGATGCCGCAGGCAACGTAGGCTCGGCTGCCGAGGGCATCGACTTCTCGCTGCTGGGCGCAGCTCCTGCCGCACCGGCCATTACTGGCGTGGAAGACAACGTGGGCAGCATCGTGGGCAACATCCAGCCCGGCACGACCACCGACGACACCACGCCGACCTTCAGCGGAACGGCGGGCGCGGGCACGACCATCAACATCTACGACGGCGACACGCTGGTGGGCACCACCACCGCACTGCCCAACGGCACGTGGAGCATCACCGTGGACGAACTGGGCGAGGGCAGCCACTCGCTGATAGCCACGGCCACGGACGGCGCTGGCCAGACCAGCGACCCGACGGGCGCATACGAAATCATCGTGGACACCATTGCCCCGGCCAAGCCATCGGCTCCGAAGGGCATGGACGACGTGGGCGACGTGACCGGCGAGATCGCAAGCGGAGCGACCACGGACGACGCGACCCCCACGCTCAGCGGCACGGGTCAGGCAGGCGAGACCGTCACCATCTATGACGGCGACACGAAGATCGGCACCACCACGGTGGGTGAGGACGGCACCTGGAGCTTCACACCGGCGACCGACCTGGGCGAAGGCAGCCACAGCCTGACGAGCACGCTCACGGACGCTGCGGGCAACACCAGCGCCAAGAGCGACCCGCTGGTCTTCACCGTGGACTCCAGCGCGGTGGAACTGCGCATCACGCAAGTGCTCGACAACGAGGGCACCGTCATCGGAGCGATCGCCAACGGCGGCGCGACCGACGACACCACCCCGACATTCGAGGGCAAGGCCACGGCCAATGCGACGGTGAGCATCTACGAAGGCAGCACACTGGTGATCAGCACGGTGGCGGACGCCAGCGGCAACTGGAGCGTCACGCTTCCGGCGCAAAGCGAAGGTGCGCACAGCTATACGGCACAGGCGCAGAACGCGGCGGGCAACACAGTCACCGCCAGCTTCTCGCTCACCGTGG
>NZ_JBEBOW010000228.1:0-3168 GCF_040396215.1 Diaphorobacter ruginosibacter
TGCAGTTGGCGTCGTCCTGCGCGGCGGGAACGGTGACGGGTACCAGCGCCAGCGCCGCCGGAGCCACCACGGCGGCGGCCACCGTTGCTCCGGCCCGCAGCAACAGCGGACCGGGCTCCACCCCCGCCTTGGGCTGCGCGAAGGTGCCGCCCACATACAACGGCGTGCGCAGCGAGAAGAACTTCCATTTGAGCGATTCCGGCTTGATGCGCAGATTCAGCCTTTCATTCTTCATGTCTATCGTGCCGCTGGCCTCGACAATCGCTTCTTCGGTGCTCATCTTGGCCACGCGCGTCTCGGCGACGCCGGAGCGAACGGCGAAATCCGCGACCGCGCAGCGCAGCAATACTTCCTTGTTGTCGCCGAACAGCTTGGTGAAGATCACGCTGCCCAGGTTGAGCGCCGCCAGGTCGAGCAACTGTTTGCTGAAGGTGCCGTCGCGCACGACGAGCTTGATGTCGCCCGAACTGTTGCCGAGCATGGCGGCGATGGAGTTGCCCTCTGTTGCCAGCGAGAATCCTCCGTCGAGGTGGCCGAAGCTCTTTTTCATCAATTGCGCATCGGGAAACAGGGCGGCGAGCTGAAGTCCTTCGGCGTTGCCGCTCAGGCGGGTCTTGAGCGGCTGGTGGCGGCTGTCGAGCGTGGCCTCGCCCTGGATGCGGCCCTTGGCCACGCCAAAGCGCAGCGGCGCGAGCGTCAGGACCGCGTCCTTGAGGACGGCGCGCGTGCTCAGGTTCTCGACCGGCAGGCTGCTGGGCCGAATGATCTTTTCGCCGGTGAACGCGATATCAAGATCCATCGCGCTCCAGCGGCCCGTCTCGAAGGGGGTGTCGGGCAATACACGCCCCTTGCTGCGCAACTGCGCGCTCTGATTGGACGAAGCGCCGACCAGCGGGCCCAGATCGGCCAGGCGCAGCTTCTTGGACAGCAGGCGGCCTTCGAGGCTCGGGCGCGGCCGGGCAGAGGTATAGGTCAGACTTCCATGCAGGTCGCTGGAGCCGACAACGCCGTCGAAATCGCGGTATTCCCAGACGGCGGTCTCGGGCGCCAGGCTGCCCAGAAGCCGCCCCTTGGTTTTGAAGGCGGGCGTGCTCGGAAGGACCAGACCCGTCAGCGCATAGAGATCGGCCATGCTCGCGCCTTCGAGTTCGACCTGCAGATCCATGCCGGAGAGTTCACGCGGATTGGCCAGGATGCCTTCGGCCTGTGCGCGCAGGCTGCCGGCGCGGGCCTTGATGTGGATCGGATAGTTCACGACCTTGCGGCGCAGCGAGAGGATGTGTCCGGCAAGGCCTTCGCCCTCGACGCGGGCCTTGCCGTACCGGCCCTGCATGGTGATGTGTACGCCGTAGCGGTTCTCGGCTCCGCCCGTCTCCTCGGGCGAGAACGTATCCACGCGAGCGCGCAGCGCCAGGTCCTTCACGCCGTCGGAATAACCCAGCCAGCCGCCTCGCACGATGAGCTGGCCGATGCTCAGGTTCCATGGCTCCTTGCCGGTGCCCGGCGCGCCGGTGAAGGTCCAGTTGTTCATGCCTTCACGGCTGCGGCCGAACACGATGTCGGGCGCGGTCAGCATGACGGTGTCGAGCATGACGGTGCGGTTGAGCAGCGGCAGCAGACGCAGCGTGGCCGTGACGCGGGCAATGGTTCCCATGGTTTCGGGCGCCCGGTCCGGCGCCTCCACGTAGGGGGCCTGTTGAGCCAGCGCAATCAGGCGGCGGGCGTCTTGCGCATCGGCGCGCTCACTTTGCTCGCCGTCGCCCCACGCGCTGCCACTGTCGGAAGCGGCTGGCTCCGCGGCGGCGGGCGGGCTGGCGTCGGCGGCAGGGGAGTCGGAGCTCGTGATGGCAACCGATTTGCTGCGCCTTGTCGCCGTACCCTTGTCTGGAACGGCGGGCTGGGAGGCGTTCCCGCGCGCCGGTTCAACCTCGATGGCGAATCCCCGAGGGTTGCCCAGGCTGATGCGTTCGGCCTGCACCGTGACGCCGGGAATCCAGCGCTTCCATCCATGTTCGAGCGGCTGCGGCCAATGCCATTGCGCCGAAAGGTCTCCGTCGATATGGAAGCTGCGGCCCGTGGCGGCGCTTACCTGTTCGGCGATCCAGGGCTTGGAGCTGTTCCAGTTCCATTGGGTGATGACGAAGATGGCCGCGGCAAGCAGCATCGCCACCGCCAGTATCAGGCCCAGCAACCAGCGCAGCAGGCTGAAGCCGAGCTGCACGAAGGCGCGCGATGGGCGACGGTGGCGGACTGGCTGCGCTGGCGTGTGGTTGTGGGGCGGTATCTCGTGCATCTCTCGATTGCGTATGGGTGTTCCGTGAAGGCCAGGGTCAGCAGCGCCACTGTATTCCAACGGGGTGTGCGCGGCTTGTCATGCGATCAGGAATCGATGCTGGCACCGGCTCGTCTTCATCCAGGCCACATTCGGAGATGCGGTCGCGCTTTCGGAAAGGCGTCGCGGCGGGCGGTCTGGCCGGGAGGCCGGAATGCGGATTGCTCGGCAGGCCGCATTCATCGGAACCGGCTTGCCGGGAATACTAGCCTGCCTGAGCGGGCTTAATAGCAAAAACCGTAACTGCTCGGTCGATTGTTTGATGTTATGTATTTCGGTTGGGATTTGCTATCTAACTTGATCTGTTCCGATCCACCGGGTGCGGCGTAGCGATCGACACCGATGTCCCGCTCGTGGGCGCGGGCACAAAGATTTCATGTGTAACGGGATTTTTACCTAGCTGTGACATCTTTCTTTGATTAATAATGTCTATTAATTCAATATGGACGTTAGTCATTATGCTCGCTATCACCAGTGAAAAAGTGCAAGGCGTCCTGGATGACGCGACCTACACCGCCACCTTGTGCCTGGCGCGTGATGGCAAACACTATTTCTTCAGCGCCATCGAAGTGGATGGAAACGCCATTGGCGTGCCTGGCAAGCGCTGGTCCTCCCGCAAGGCAGCGCTCCATGCCTTGAGCCTGCTGGCGCAAGGCAGCCGCAAGGGGGAATCCGGCGCGCCCTTGCCCGTTTCCGGGGATTCGGGCATGGCGGAGCAGCCGTTCCGGATGGAGGAGTTCGATGCCTTGCATCAGAGCGATGCCTCGCTGGGCGGTCCGGGAGATGCATCGGACGTTTCGCCGCCGGCGGGCGGCGGTCCCGCGAGCAGGCGTTAG
>NZ_JBEBOW010000229.1:0-3162 GCF_040396215.1 Diaphorobacter ruginosibacter
ACGCAGTCACCATCATGCAGCCGCCATCCGGCCAGCAGGATCCTGGCGCAGCACGCCTGGCTGCGCATGGGGCGCCGCGCCCGCGCGCAAGGCGGGCGCAAGCGCCTCGCCGATACGCTGCGCCGTCCCCAGCACCGTGGGCACGGCGCGCTTGAGCATTCGCTCGTCCATCTGCCGCGCGAACGTCGTATAGACCAGCACGCCGCGCAGCAGGCCGGCGCTGAACACCGGCACCGCCAGCGCCGCGCTCTCGGAGCGGTGCTGGCCGTAGCGCACGGCAAAGCCCTGCCTGCGCGTCTGGCGGATCATGTGGCGCATGGCGCGCAGATCCGTCATGCGCGGGCCGCCATCCTCGCGGCTGTTCATCTCCTCGATCAGGATGCGGCGCTCCGCCGGATCGCAGAACGCAAGATAGGTGCGGCCCGATGCGGACTCGGTCAGTTCATAGCGGCGGCCGACGCTGGACGTGCGCATCGCATAGGGACTGTAGGGCATGGTGCAATACACCACGCGGATCTGGTGGCGGTCGATCACGCCCAGCGACAACGGCCATTTGATCGCGTGCGTGGTGCTCACCATGATGGGCGCGGCCAGCTCGGCCAGTTGCATCTGGGTGGTCACGCCGCAGCTCAGGTTGCCGACCGCCTGCGTGAGCTGATAGTGGCCGTAGACATGCGGGTCCGTGCGCACGTATTTCTCGGCCTCCAGCGTGCCAAGCAGGCGGTGCAAGGTGGACTTGGCAAGGCCCGTGCGCTGGTGTAGCTCCTGCAGCGTCCAGCTCACGCGCTCGTTCATCACCCGCAGAATCTGCAGCGCGCGCTGCACGGAACGGACTTCGGTACTCATCGCGCGGCTCCTCGCGCAACTTCACGTGCCAGGCCGCGATGGGGTGCGCGGTCCGCAGGGCGTCGGTGCGGCATTGCCGGATAGCTGTACGCACGCCCGCTGCAGGCCCGCGCCGCGGATTCAAGGAACGAAGCCGCACTGGGAGATGAGACCGTCAAATACACGGATACTGTTCTTTCTTCGGCCAATCCGGCGGACTGCCGCCTCGCACTGCTGCGGATCGCCTGTCATGGCGGCCGCGCTTGCATCACAGCCGCCTCATTCATGAAACCAGGAGCGCGCGCTCTGTCATTGTCTCCGGACCGCATCGCTCCATTCCGGCTACAGTCTAGAAGCTTGGGAAAACTTTTGTTGGACAATTCCGGTTGTTCCGTCTCTCGGAATCCTTTGAACTTTCCCCACATCCACCGGCGGGGCGCGCAGGAAAAGCGCCGCCATCCACACAGAGGAAATACAGCGCGTGAGAATTCTGGGAATCGACCCTGGACTGCAGACCACCGGCTTCGGCGTGGTGGATGCGCACGGACAACGGCTGAGCTATGTGGCGAGCGGCACCATCCGCACCACGGCCCTTGCGCGCGGCGACCTGCCGGGACGGCTGAAGGTGCTGTTCGAAGGGGTGACCGAGGTCATCCAGCGCTACCAGCCCGACCAGGCCACGGTGGAAATCGTGTTCGTGAACGTGAACCCGCAGTCCACCCTGCTCCTGGGCCAGGCGCGCGGCGCGGCGCTGGCGGCGCTGGTGTCGCGGGATCTGCCGGTGGCGGAATACACCGCGCTGCAGATGAAGAAAGCCATGGTGGGACATGGCCGCGCCGCAAAGGAACAGGTGCAGGAGATGGTGCGCAGGCTGCTGCAACTGCCCGGACTGCCCGGCAAGGACGCGGCCGACGCGCTGGGCCTTGCGATCACCCACGCGCATGCCGGCATGGCGATGGCCCGCGTGAGCGAGGTGGCGACGTTGCAGCGCAGACAGCACGCGATGTACAAGTCAGGGCGCAGTTACTGAAACAAAAATCCCCTGCCCTTTCTCGTTCTGAAACCGAGAAAGGACAGGGGAAATTTCAGCCATCGGCCGCCGTCAATTGCTGAGAATCATCGACGCAATCACACCGGTTGCGATGGCCACCAGCAGATAGTCCGAGCCATATTGCACCCACTGGTAGCCGCGCGGAGGCGCGGAGAGGCGGTGCAGGCGCCAGTCGTCCACGACGTAGCTGCGCGCGCGGTATGCCGGTGGGATGCGGTCGCCTTGATGCCAGCGATGATCAGGGCCGGCTCCACGCGGGTAGTTCTGGCGCGCCGGACCCGGGGGCGCCGCGCGGCGATGGTCCTGGTGCCTGGCATTCTGGGCAGGACCGCGATGGTTGTCGCGCTGCTGCGGAGGATTGTCCCTTCTGACATCCGGGCGCGGCTGGGCGTAGGCGCCGATGGTCGTGACACCCAGCATCAGAGCCACGACGGTCGCTGTCACCGTCTTGGCGGCGGTACGAATCTTTGCAGTCATGTAAACCTCCTCGGAATCGAAAGATTGATGATACGGGCGAACCCGATATCGCCATTTGTATCTTTGTATCCTGATTTGTATCTTGATCAGGCGGCGCCCCCGGACTCAGGCAGCGCCATGGCGATATGGACTGCATGTTGCACCAAATCCGCCGCCCGCCAAGTCAGCCGGCGGCGAATTTACCTGTGCTTTGCCCAAGGTCTGCAGACCTTCACGTTAGGCAACGCGGGCCTTACGCGGCAGGCTGGATCGGGATATAGAGCTCGCCGCCGCCCTCGCGGAACTCACCCGCCTTCTCCTGCATGCCCTTGGCTGCGAACTCGCGCACTTCCTGCGTGATCTTCATCGAGCAGAACTTCGGCCCGCACATCGAGCAGAAGTGCGCCACCTTGGCGCTGTCCTTGGGCAATGTTTCGTCGTGGAATTCACGAGCGGTATCGGGATCCAGACCCAGGTTGAACTGGTCTTCCCAGCGGAAATCGAAGCGTGCCTGGCTGAGCGCATCGTCCCGCGCGCGCGCGCCTGGATGGCCCTTGGCCACGTCGGCCGCATGGGCCGCGATCTTGTAGGCGATGATGCCCTGCTTGACGTCGTCCCGGTCGGGCAGGCCCAGGTGTTCCTTGGGCGTCACATAGCACAGCATGGCCGTGCCGAACCAGCCGATCATCGCGGCGCCGATGGCCGAGGCGATGTGATCGTATCCCGGCGCGATATCGATGGTCAGCGGGCCCAGCGTGTAGAACGGCGCTTCGCTGCAGTGCTTGAGCTGCTCGGTCATGTTCGCCTGGATCATGTGCATCGGCACATGG
>NZ_JBEBOW010000230.1:0-3110 GCF_040396215.1 Diaphorobacter ruginosibacter
AAGACGCTGGAGCGCCGCATCGAGAAGGTGGAAGCATGGCTGGCCAAGCCCGACCTGCTCGAAGCCGACAAGAATGCCGAATACGCGCACGTCATCGAAATCGACCTGGCCGACATCAAGGAGCCCATCGTCTGCTGCCCGAACGATCCTGACGACGCCAAGTTCCTCTCGGAAGTGGCGGGCACCAAGATCGACGAGGCGTTCATCGGCTCGTGCATGACCAACATCGGCCACTTCCGCGCCGCAGCCAAGCTGCTGGGCGGCCAGCGCGACATCCCGGTCAAGCTGTGGGTCGCACCGCCTACCAAGATGGACCAGAACGAGTTGATCAAGGAAGGCCACTACTCCGCATTCGGCACCGCCGGCGCGCGCACCGAAATGCCGGGCTGCTCGCTGTGCATGGGCAACCAGGCGCAAGTGCGCGAAGGCGCGACCGTGATCTCCACGTCCACGCGTAACTTCCCCAATCGCCTGGGCAAGAACACCAACGTGTACCTGGGTTCCGCCGAACTGGCAGCGATCGCGTCGCGCCTGGGCAAGCTGCCCACCAAGGAAGAGTACCTGAAGGAAATGGGCGTGATCGATGCCGACAAGGCCAGCGTCTATCGCTACATGAACTTCGACCAGATCCCCGAGTACGCCGAGGTGGCTGCCAAGGTGTAATTCCCACTTTGGATCAAAGCGCGAAAAACCCGCTCCGGCGGGTTTTTTGTTGCCGGGCCGCCCCAAGACAAAAGGCATCCCCTCGGGGGGCAGCGGACCACGCATGGCGGGCAAGCGTGGAGGCCCTTTTTTGTCGCCGGGCCGCCCCAAGACAAAAGGCACCCCCTCGGGGGGCAGCGGACCACGCATGGCGGGGAAGCGTGGGGGCCCTTTCTTGTTGCCTGATCACCTGCGGAAAGAATGCCCAGCGAGAGACATCGAGCCATCCCGCAGGGGCGCCCGGAAGTTCTTGTCTGGCGGGCTTGGCCTGCCGTGAACGGAAATCCGGACGCATTGCCGTGTCATCCGGGCATGCGTGCCCTCCCGGGCACGTAATGCCCTAAAGTACCCGGCTGGAATGCAATCGCAGCCCCAGTCCCATCATCCTTTTTCTTGCGGAGAAACCAAGACATGAAATCACGCGCAGCAGTCGCCTTCAAAGCCGGAGAGCCCCTGAAGATCGTCGAGATCGACGTCGCCCCGCCGCAAAAAGGCGAAGTGCTGGTCAAGATCACCCACACGGGTGTCTGTCATACCGATGCCTTCACGCTGAGCGGCGATGATCCGGAGGGCGTTTTCCCCGCCGTGCTCGGCCATGAAGGCGCAGGCATCGTCGTGGAAGTCGGCGAGGGCGTCACCAGCGTGAAGCCGGGCGACCACGTGATTCCGCTGTACACGGCCGAATGCGGCGAATGCCTGTTCTGCAAGAGCGGCAAGACCAACCTGTGCGTCGCCGTGCGCGCCACGCAGGGCAAGGGACTGATGCCCGACGGCACGACGCGTTTCTCCTACAACGGCGAGCCCATCTATCACTACATGGGGTGCTCCACGTTCAGCGAGTACACGGTCGTGGCCGAAGTCTCGCTCGCCAGGATCAACCCCGACGCCAACCCGGAGCAGGTCTGCCTGCTCGGCTGCGGAGTGACTACCGGCCTGGGCGCCGTCAAGAACACCGCAAAGGTGCAAGAAGGCGACACGGTGGCCGTATTCGGCCTTGGCGGCATCGGCCTGGCAGTGATCCAGGGGGCCAGGCTCGCCAAGGCGGGCCGCATCATCGCCGTCGATACCAACCCGTCCAAGTTCGACCTCGCCAGGACTTTCGGCGCAACCGACTGCATCAATCCCAAGGACTTCGACAAGCCCATCCAGCAGGTCATCGTCGAGATGACGACCTGGGGCGTGGACCACAGCTTCGAATGCATCGGCAACGTGAACGTCATGCGCGCGGCGCTGGAATGCGCGCACCGCGGCTGGGGCCAGTCGGTGATCATCGGCGTGGCGGGCGCCGGCCAGGAAATCTCCACACGTCCATTCCAACTGGTCACCGGGCGCAAATGGCTCGGTACGGCCTTCGGCGGCGTCAAGGGCCGCAGCCAGTTGCCGGGCATGGTCGAGGATGCCATGTCGGGCAAGATCCAGCTCGCGCCGTTCGTCACGCACACCATGCCGCTTTCGGACATCAACGAAGCCTTCGATCTGATGCACCAGGGCAAGTCGATCCGCTCGGTCGTGCAGTTCCAGGGCTGAGCGCGCCATGTCCGCATTGACTCTCGAACTCAAGAACGCGCACGCCTGCTTTGGCGGCGCGCAGCGTTTTTATGAACACGCATCGCGCGAAACCGGCCTGCCGATGAAGTTCTCGGTGTACCTGCCGGCCAAGGCCTTGATGGGCGAAAAAGTCCCGGCGGTGCTGTATCTGGCGGGACTGACCTGCACCGAGGAAACCTTCATGATCAAGGCCAACGCACAGCGCTATGCGTCGGAGCTTGGCATTGCGTTGATCGCCCCGGACACCAGCCCGCGCGGCGCGAATATTCCGGGCGAATCCGATGCTTGGGATTTCGGCGTGGGCGCGGGGTTCTACCTCGATGCGACACGCGCGCCCTGGAGCCGGCACTGGCGCATGGAGAGCTACCTGATGAGCGAACTGCTGCCGCTGGTCTGCGACAGGCTGCCCATCGCCGCGGACCGCATCGGCATCTGCGGCCACTCCATGGGCGGCCATGGCGCGATCACGCTCGCGCTGCGGCATCCGGGCGTGTTCAGGAGCCTCTCGGCCTTTGCGCCCATTGCCAATCCGGTGAACTGCCCCTGGGGACAGAAGGCGTTTTCAGGCTATCTGGGCGAAGACCGTTCCGCCTGGAACGCGCACGATGCCACCCTGCTGATGGGCGGACACAAGGCGGCGCCCTACCCTGCAGGCATCCTGATCGACCAGGGCATGGCCGACAAATTCCTGATGGAAAAACAATTGCTGCCCGAAACCTTTGAAACCGCCTGCGTGAAGGCGGGCCAGCCGCTCACGCTGCGCATGCAGCCAGGCTACGATCACGGCTACTACTTCATACAGACTTTCATGGAAGACCACTTGCGGCACCACGCCGCGCAGCTCGCCAGGTAAGAGCCGC
>NZ_JBEBOW010000231.1:0-3094 GCF_040396215.1 Diaphorobacter ruginosibacter
TTTGTATCCATAGGTGCCGACGGCATCGTCACTATCGTTGCGCATCGTTCGGAAATGGGCCAGGGCGTGCGCACCAGCTTGCCTATGGTGGTCGCCGACGAGCTGGAAGCGGACTGGAGCAAGGTACATGTAGTGCAGGCACTCGGTATCGAAGAAAAATACGGCAATCAAAACACCGATGGCTCGCGCAGCATGCGCCAATCGTTCGAGCCCATGCGCAGGGTCGGTGCGGCAGCGCGCCAGATGCTGGAAATGGCGGCAGCACAGCAATGGAAGGTAAAACCGGAGGAAGTGCGCGCAAAGAATCACGAAGTCGTTCACGCCAAAACCGGACGTCGCCTCAGCTACGGCGCATTGGCAGAAGCCGCAGCAAAAATTACGCCGCCTGTCGGCAAGGAATTGCGACTGAAGAAGCCGGCCGAATTTCGCTACATAGGCAAGGAAAGCACACGCGGGATCGACGTCCGGAATATCGTGACCGGCAATACCCAATACGGTATTGATACCCGTCTGCCCGGCATGCTGTACGCAGTCATTGCGCGCCCTACGGTACTCGGCGGCAAAGTGAAAAGCTTCGACGCATCGGCAGCATTGAAAGTACCGGGCGTGATTCAAGTGATCGAATTGAAAAGCAGCCCGCCACCCGCCGCCTTCCATCCGCTGGGAGGTATCGCCGTGATCGCAAGCAATACCTGGGCGGCCATGAAGGGGCGCGAAGCGCTCAAGATCACTTGGGACGATGGCAAGCACGCCAGCTACAACTCGGTCGAATATAAAAAGACCTTGCAGGAAGCCGCACGCAAACCGGCAAAGTCCGTGCGCAACAATGGCGACACAATGACAGCGTTGAGCAAAGCATCGCGTCGCATGGAGGCCGAATATTATCTGCCGCATATCGCACACGCGACGATGGAGCCGCCGGCTGCAACCGCGCAAATCGTCAATGGCAAATGTGAAGTGTGGGCCTGTGTGCAGGCGCCGCAAGCCGCGCGCGAAATCGTGGCGGCGCATCTCAAGCTGAAACCTGAAGATGTCACCGTGCATGTAACCTTGCTGGGTGGCGGTTTTGGCCGCAAGTCCAAGCCCGACTTCGTGGCAGAAGCTGCCTTGCTGTCACAGGCGATGAAGGGTGTGCCGGTCAAGGTAACGTGGACGCGTGAGGACGATATTCACAACGACTATTTCCATACCGTTTCTGTTGAACGGCTGGAAGTGGCGCTGGACGCGGCCGGCAAACCTGGCGCATGGCTGCATCGTACCGCCGCGCCAACCATCGCCTCGATATTTAGCGAAGGTGCCAAGGGCGAACAGCCGTTTGAGCTCGGCATGTCTGCAGTCAACATTCCTTTTGCGATACCGAACTTCCGTGTTGAAGCGCCTGAAGTGGAAGCGCACACGCGCATAGGCTGGTTCCGTTCGGTATCCAATATTCCGCATGTGTTTGCAATTCAATCTTTCGTGGCCGAACTTGCGGCAGCAGCCAAGCGCGATCATCGCGATTATTTGCTGGAACTGATAGGGCCGGCGCGCAAGATCAATCCGAAAGATATGGCGGATGAATGGAATTACGGCGAATCGCCCGAGCGTTACCCGCTGGATACCGGTCGCATGCGGAAAACCATTTCCCTCGCGACTGACAAAGCCGGTTGGGGACGCAAGCTGAAGAAGGGACATGGCCTCGGACTCGCGGTCAGCTACAGCTTTGTCACCTACGTTGCCGTCGTCATCGAAGTGGTCGTTGCAGACAATGGCGAGTTATCGATTCCGCGCGTTGATATTGCAGTTGATTGCGGACCGCAGATCAATCCGGATCGCATACGCTCGCAGCTTGAGGGCGCATGCATCATGGGGCTCAGTCTTGCGCTGAGCGGTGAAATCAGTTTCAAGGATGGCCGTGCCGAGCAAGGCAACTTCCACGAATACGAAGTCATGCGTTCGATGGATGCGCCACGCGATATACGCATTCATTTTATTCAGCATGATTTTGACGTGCCTTTGGGTGGCGTCGGCGAACCGGCTACGCCACCGATGGCACCCGCCTTGTGTAATGCAATCTTTGCCGCAACGGGGAAACGGATTCGTGATTTGCCGGTGCGCAATCAGTTGAAGGCGGGGTAGCAGGACTGGCATGGACAGCATCGATCTTGAAGTACTCAAAGCCGCCGACAGCTGGATAAATGACGGGCTAGCCTGCGAACTGGTCACCGTCGTTCAGACCTGGGGTTCCAGTCCGCGTCCGGCAGGCGCGATGATGGTCATTCGCCATGATGGCCGCGTCATCGGTTCGGTTTCTGGTGGTTGCATAGAAGACGATCTGATCGCACGCGTCCGTGATGCAGGCATGACGCGCAGCATGCCTGAGCTGGTAACGTATGGCATCAGCGCCGATGAAGCACATCGCTTCGGCCTGCCTTGCGGCGGCACCATCAAGCTGGCGATTGAACCGCTATCCGACAAGAGTGGTATCAAGCAATTGCTGGCGCACGTTGTGCAACATGAACTGGTCAAGCGTCAGCTTGATCTGGTCAGCGGTGAAGTACGACTCAGTCCGGCGACTGCAGATGCGGCACTCGATCTGACACTAGGCGTATTAAGCACTATCCACGGTCCACGCTGGCGCTTGCTCATCATCGGTGCCGGGCAGTTGTCGCAATTTCTGGCGCAGATTGCGACTGGTCTGGATTACCACGTAGTCGTGTGCGATCCGCGCGAAGAATACCGGCAGGCGTGGCAAGTGCAAGATGTCGAGGTCGTCCACGCGATGCCGGATGATCTTGTTATCGAGATGAAAATGGATAGCCGCACTGCCGTCGTCGCGCTCACCCACGATCCCAAGCTGGACGATCTGGCATTGATGGAAGCATTGAAATCCGATGCCTTCTACGTCGGTGCCATCGGTTCGCGCATGAACAATGCGCGCCGTCGCGAACGTCTGAAAGAATTCGATCTCAGCGATGAACAATTGCAGCGCCTGCATGGCCCTATCGGTCTCTACATCGGCAGCAAAACTCCGGCCGAAATCGCGATTTCCATTCTGGCTGAATTGACAGCAATACGGAATGGCGTCGCACTGCCGGCCACGATGAGCGTTGCT
>NZ_JBEBOW010000232.1:0-3052 GCF_040396215.1 Diaphorobacter ruginosibacter
CAGCAGCCGGCCGCCGCTGACCATCCCGCCGAAGAGGCAAGGGCCGAACAGCAGGCAGAGCAGCAGGCCGTGCAGGTGCTCCTGCACCGATGCCTCACCGATGCCTTGCAGGCGCTTTATCCGGCGCTCAGGAGCTGAGCCGCGCGCAGCCCGGCAGGGACATCAGGGCGCGGGCGCATCCACCCAGGCGCCCGGCGCGATGCCATGGAGCGCATAGGGCCCGATGGCGGTGCGGATCAGGCGCAGCGTGGGATGGCCGACGGCGGCGGTCATGCGCCGCACCTGCCGGTTGCGGCCCTCGCGGATGATGAGCTCCAGCCAGCAGTCGGGAATGTTTTGCCGCACGCGGACCGGCGGCTCGCGCCGCCACAGCCATTCGGGTGCCGGCACGAGGCGGGCCCGGGCGGGCAGCGTGGGGCCGTCGTTGAGCATGAGGCCGTCGCGCAGTTGCTGCAGCGCGGCCTCGCCGGGAACGCCCTCCACCTGGACCAGGTAGGTTTTCTCCATCTTGAACCTGGGGCTGGAGATGCGCGCCTGCAGCGGCCCGTCGTTGGTGAGCAGCAGCAGCCCTTCGCTGTCGGCATCGAGCCGGCCCGCCACGTACACGCCGGGCACGTCGATGAAATCCTTCAAGCCGCGCCAGCGGCCTTCGGCGGTGAACTGGCTCAGCACGCCGTAAGGCTTGTTGAAGCACAGCAGCCGCGTGGATGGGGCGCGCGGGCGCGGCATGGGCCGGCGGTTCGGTGCGGACTTGCGTGGCGGGAAGGCCATGTTCACGAGATCAGGTAGCCGCCGTCCACGTTGAGGACAGCGCCGGTCACGTAGCTGGCCATGGACGATGCGAGGAATGCCACCGGGCCCGCGATTTCCGCAGGGTCGCCATAGCGCTTGAGCGGAATGCGGCGCAGCATGTACTCCACGTGCTTGGGATCCTTGCGGGTCTGCTCGGTCATGGCGGTGAGCATGACGCCGGGCGCGACCGCATTGACGCGGATGCCCTGCGGCGCGAGCTCGAGCGCCATCACCTTGGTGAGCATTTCCATGGCGGCCTTCGAGGTGGAATAGGCGATGGAGCTAGCGGCCGCGCGCGACGCGGCGATGGAGCCGACGTTCACCACGCTGCCGCCTGTGCTCGCCAGCAGCGCGTGGAAGGCGTGGATCGTGTTGCGCACGCCGCCGAGATTGATGTCCAGCGTGCGCTGCCACAGCGCATCGCGGTCGTCGCTGTCGAATGCATGCTTGGGGCGCACTCCGGCATTGTTCACCAGCAGCAGCCGGTGATCGGCGGGCATCTCGCGCGCCACCTGCTTTGCGGCCTCGCGGCAGCCATCCGCGCTGGCGACGTCCAGCCGCAGGGCGAGGCCGTGGCCGCCCGCCTCGTGGATCATCGCGGCGGTTTCGCTGGCGGCCTCCTCGTTCACGTCGCTGGCGAACACCCGGGCGCCCATGCCCGCGAGGCCCAGCGCGATGGCCTGGCCGATGCCCTGGCCCGCGCCGGTGATGAAAGCGGTCTGATTCCTGAGCAGCGATGCGTTCATGGCGCTTGCCGGGCCGCCCGTCAGCTCACGGTGGCGCCGCTGAGCCTGACCACCTCCTGGTAGTGCGCGAGCTCGTTGCGCATGAATTCGCCGAACTCCTTGGGCGTGTTGGTGACGGTCTCCATCATCATGTCGCGGTAGAGCGCGGTCACTTCGGGGCTGTTGAGCGCCTTCACCATCGCGGTGTTGTACTTGGCGATGATGCTGGCCGGCGTGTCCTTGGGCGCGACCAGTCCCCACCATGTGTCGATCGCGAAACCCTTGAAGGTTTCCGCCACGGCGGGCAGGTCGGGCAGGAGCGCGCTGCGCTTCGCGGTGGTGACCGCCAGTGCGGTCAGCTTGCCTGCGCGCATGTTGGCGGCGGCGCTGGCGAGGTTGTCGAACGAGAAATCCACCTGGCCGGACAGCAGCGCGAGCTGCGAGGGCGCGCCCCCGTTGTAGGGGACGTGCACGATGTCCAGGCCCAGCTCGCGCTTGAACAGCTCGCCGGCCAGATGCCCCGCGCTGCCGTTGCCGCCGCTGGCGTAGGTGATCTTGCCGGATTCCTTCTTGGCGAAGGCGATGAAGTCGGCAAAGGTCTGGATGCCGCGCTGCCGGGCGATTTCCGCGTTGACGACCAGCACATTGGGGATGCGCGTCATCTGGGTGAGCGGGGCGAAATCGTTGATCGGGTCGTAAGGCAGCGATTTGAACAGCCACGGATTGATCGCGTTCGTCGCCACGGCCGCGATGCCGATGGTGAGCCCGTCGGCGGGCGCGCGCGCCACGGCCGTCATGCCGATGCCGCCACCGCCGCCGGGGCGGTTGTCGATGATGACGGTGCCGAGATCCGCTTCGAGCATGGTGGCCATCTTGCGCACGCTCAGGTCGATGGCGCCGCCCGCGGCGTAGGGGACGATGATGCGGATGGGCTTGTCAGCGGCGCGCGCCGCGGCGGGAAGAAGGCTGGCGGCGGTGGCCGCGGCGATGAATTGTCGGCGTTGCATGGTCAATGGCGTCCTGTACGGTTGTCTCTTGCCTGGAAGGCGAATCGCTTCACGGCTCTTGTTCGCGGCGAAGCGAGGATTATCCCGCCATCAGTGGCCGCCCGGGCAATTGGCGGCGTCCGGCGAGGTGCCGCGCAATCCGCCGAGCATCCGCAACTGGTGCCGCGCGACCACGCTGCCCTGGTCCGCCGCGCGCCGCGCCCACATGGCGGCCTCGCACAGGTTGCTGGCGATGGCGTCGCCGTACAGGGCCGGCCCCGCGATCAGGGTGCCGCCGAGCAGCTCCTGCGCGCGCACATCGCCCGCACCGCCCGCTTCGCGCAGCAGGGCGAGCATGGCGGCGTAGTCATGCCCGGTGCGCGCCTCGAGGGCCAGTTGATACGTCTGCTCGGGCGAACGGGGCGCCTGCGCCCCGCCGGAGGACGCGTTGGCGTCTCCCATGAGCGAAAAGCCCCGCGCCAGCGCCAGCACGACACACAGGGCCACCAGCACCAGGTGCGAACCGGTGGGGTGGGCGGCGGCCTGGGC